>JBEEPE010000109.1:0-4327 GCA_041191265.1 Verrucomicrobiota bacterium
GTGATTGGTGCCTACCTAAAAGACGGTGTTTTCCGTAAAACGATGACGCTTCGACAGGCGGTGACGCCGTCTGTTCCGTGACGCGAGGGGGGCGTCGGTGACGAGAGGTTCAGAGGAAAACTGAAGGGGCGGGCGACTGAGAGGGGTACGGCTTCCAAAAAAAAAGGCGGGCACCCGAGGTGGGGCCCGCCGAGAGGTAGTTTTTTTGGACGTTATTTCGCGAGTTTTTTCACGAGGTCGACGTAAGTGATGACGTCGGGCACGTTATCGTCCCAGTTGTTTTCGTGCTCGATGGAGATTGGGCCGTCAAAACCGATTTCGCGCAGGGCGGCGAGGGCCACATCTAACTTGGCGCGACCGGTGCCTGCTGGGACGCACTTGGTGCCGCCTTGGGCAATGTCCTTGAGGTGGCTGGAGACGACACGCCCCTTCAGGATGCGAATGCAGTCTGCGGCGTTGAGGCCGGAGTTTGTCCAGTGCCCCATGTCTGCGCAGGAGCCGATGCGGGAGTCGCGTCCCTTGGTGAGTTCGACGATGTAGTTGGGATCCCAGACTTTGTAGTTTGCGTCGTTTGGCCGCTGTGGGTGGTTGTGATAGCCCACCTTGATATCGAACTCTTTCACGAGCTTTTCGATGGTGTCGATTGCGTCGGTGGATTCGGTGTTAATCACGCCGATTCCGAGTTCTTTGGCGAACTCAAATACTTGGCGGCATTTTGCTTCGTCTTGGTCGAGCTTAATGACTCCGATAGCGACCGCTCGGATGTCGTGTTTTTTGAGGATGGCTTTGATGGCGGCAAGTCCTTCGGGGGAAACGCCGGGTCCTGTTTTCTGATCGGGGAGGGAGGCGGAAATGACTTGGCCTGGGAAAAGTTCGGTCGTTTTCAGGCCCGCCGATGCGGTCTTTTGGCAGGCCTCTTCGAAGGTGAACTTCCGGAAGGTGTAGGATTGGGTTCCAAGAGCGAACCCGTTAGTCCGGACTTCAGCGGCAATCGGAGGTGCCGCGATTGAGGAAGTCAGGGGAAGAACGAGGAGGGAGGAGATGATGGGGAGCCATTTCATAGCGAAGGGGATGGGAAGGCGGGGCGGTACGGGAGTCAAGCCGTGGCTTGAGACCGATCTGGATCAAAGGAGGGGTCAGAATCGGCTTTGCTGGCTTTGGGTTGAATCAGAGAGGGTAGCCTTTTTTGCGGGCGAACTAGGCTGCGAACCCCCGTAGAGAGGGGTTTGAGCCATCACATGCCATGCATGAGCAGGGGCGACTCACCTCTGGTGTTTCGGAGCGCCAGAGTTTCGCTGACGATTCGTGAGAGTTCTGAGGGGGTGAACGGTTTTTTCAGAGTTGAAGCGAAGAGTGCGAGGTTCTCGCTCTCTGGTGCTTTTAGCAGCGGAAGGTTGCCGGAGAGGAGGATGACGGGGATTTCGGGGTTGAGGAGCCGCACTTTTTTGGCCAACTCGAATCCGTTCATGCTCGGCATCGCGAGGTCCGTGATGACGGCATCCACGCTGGGGTTGGTGGTGAGGTAATGGATTGCGTCCGCTGGGAGAGTGAAGGTTGTGACGGAGTGGCCTGCGTTGGCGAGAATCTCGCTGACGGCGCTGGCGAGGAGTTCTTCGTCGTCGACCACGATGAGGCGTGCGGGGACGTGCGGTTGAGGGGGGATTGGGGCAGTCGCGTTTTTTTTGGGGCGGGCGGGTTTATCGAGCGGGAGGAAGACGGTGAAGGTGCTACCGAGTCCGGGTTCGGAATCGACCGTGATGGCGCCTTGCGCGTGTTGGACGAGGTTTTTCACGACGAACAGCCCCATCCCGGAGCCTTTTCCACGGGTCTTCGTGCTGAAAAAGGGCTGGAAGATGCGGGAACGAATTTCGTGAGGGATTCCAGAAGCGGTGTCCTTCACCTCGAGAAGCACGTAGGGAATTTCTTTGAGGGTGTCGCAACGGGTGAGGTGTTGGGGCGATGGGATTTGTTTGCGGAGATGCACCGAAATCGTGCCCGTTTTGCGATCGAACGCGTGCCATGCGTTAGTAACGAGGTTCAGCACGATTTGATGGATTTTGTTCTCGTCGATTCGAACCACGGGAAGGTCGGGTTCTGCGGTAACAGAGAGGTGAATCGAGCTGGGAATCGACGCTTTGATGAGGTGCAGCGCTTCGCGGACGGAGGATTCGGGATGGCAGGTGGCGCTGTTTTGCGGGATGCGGTTGGCGTAGCCGAGAACTTGGTGGGCAAGTTCGCAGCCGCGTCCTGCCCCTTTGATGATGTCGGAGTAGCGGTCGGCGTCGGAGGGTTGAGCGGAGAATCGGCCAAGCTCGGCGTGTCCGATGATTCCGCACAGGATATTGTTGATGTCGTGAATGATGCCGCTGCTGAACATTCCGACATTTCTCAGGCGATCCGCGTGCATCACTTCGTGTCGGTATCGTTCGATTTCCGCGCGGAGGTCGAGGATTTCTGTGCCGAGTCGTCCGACGAGGGATTCGAAGTAGCTGAGGTCGAGACTTTGAGACGTGGGGAGGGCGACCTGCTGCGCGGGGAGCGAGAGGAAGTGGGAGAGTTGGATGAGCAGGGAATCTTGGTCGCAGTTGGAGGCGATGATGCTGGAGGCACCGGCGTTGCGGAGCGCGATCTCGTCGGAGATGTGGGTGAGGATGGAGGTGAGGATGGCGATGGGAATTTCCGGACAGGATTCGCGGAGGGAGCGAAGCAGGGTGATGGCGTCGGTATCCGGCAGGATGTCCGCGCAGAGAATCGCGTGGGGTGGGGCTGCGGGAATACTGAGCAGGGCGGCTGTGCCGGAGTGTTGGGTGGTGACGCGGTGTCCGAGGTTCTCAATGGATTCGGAGATGCGGTGTGATTCACCGGATTCGCGGGTGACCAGCAGGACGTGCATCAGGGCATTAAAAAAGAACGGGACGGAAAAAGCACGAAAATGGATTTTTGAAAACAGATGACGACGGAAGTGGGGGTGCCAAGATTTCAGGGATGGAGACGGCGTTTGAGGCGGCGATGCGTCAACGGATGTTGATTCCGGACCTTTGGCAGCAGGAGGCGCTGCGGCATTTGCGGGCAGGTCGCGACGTGGTGGTGAATGCTCCGACGGGGTCGGGCAAGACGTTGGTCTTTGAGTTAATGGTTGGCGGGATGCGCGGGCGCGCGGTTTACACGGTTCCGACGCGGGCCTTGGCGAATGACAAGTTCGCGGAGTGGGCGGCGAAGGGGTGGGACGTGGGGATTGAGACGGGTGATGTGGTGGATCGTCCCAATGCGCGGATTGTGGTGGCGACGCTCGAGACGCAGCGGCGACGGTTGCTGACGGGGAATGGTCCGAATCTTTTGGTGGTTGATGAGTACCAGATGTTAGCGGATCCGGTTCGGGGTTCGACGTATGAGTTAGCGGTTGCGTCAGCGCCTGCGCGAACGCGGCTCCTTTTGTTGAGCGGAAGCGTCGGGAACGGGGGAGCGGTGGTGGAGTGGTTGCGTCGGATTGGGCGTGATGCGGTGCTGATTGATCACGGGGTGCGTCCGGTGCCTTTGGAGGAGGTGGAGTTGGGGCGGTTGCAGGCGCGTGTGCCGGAGTCGGTTCGGGGGTGGTGGTGTCGGGCTATGGCTGCGGCTTTGATGAATGATTTGGGTCCGGTGCTGATTTTTGCGCCGAAGCGGTATGCGGCGGAGGTGTTGGCGCGGCAGTTAGCTGCGGGGTTGCCGCCGGGGTCTGGGGTTCGTTTGGAGATGGAGCAGGAGCGGATGGTGGGTTCGCAGTTGGCGGGCTTGTTGCGGCGCGGGGTGGCGTATCATCACAGCGGGCTTTCTTATGCGGTCCGGTCGAAGGTGGTGGAACCGTTGGCCAAGCAAGGGAAGCTGCGAGTGGTGGTGGCGACGATGGGGCTTGCTTCGGGGGTAAACTTTTCTCTTCGGTCAGTGGTCATTTCTGGAACGCGTTACTACCGAGGACCGTTTGAGGTGGAGGTTCGGCCTGACGAAATCTTGCAGATGTATGGCAGAGCGGGGCGACGGGGGTTGGATACCACGGGGTACGCGTTGGTGACGGACTCGTCGCCTCGGCTGGGGGATGGGCGTCCGCGTATGTTGCGGCGTGCGGGCAAGCTGGACTGGCCCTCCTTGATTTCGGTGATGGATGGTGCGGTGGGGCGCGAGGAGAGCCCTTTTGCGGCGGTGGCGGCGTTGAACGCGCGATTGTTTGCGAAGGACGCTCCGTTGATTGGGGTGGAGGGGGCGGAGCGAACGGGGCCGGCGGGCTGTGGGTTGGGGATTGACGCGGCGCGCGTGCGGTTTTTGAGGCGCGGAGCGACGCGTGTTTGGATGG
>JBEEPE010000110.1:0-5098 GCA_041191265.1 Verrucomicrobiota bacterium
CCCCGCACCACACCCCAACCCAGTCCGTCCCGCTCCCAATCCGCACCGCCGCCGCGCGATCCTTAACCGTCCCATCCCCAAGCTGACCGCTCGCGTTCCGACCCCACGCCCACAAACTCCCGTCCCCAGCCACCGCCACCGTATGCCCGCCCCCCACCGAAACCTGCCGATAAGAGGCTTCAACTCGCCCAAAAAAGAGACCCATCGCGAGGAGCATCAGCGAAAAAACGATTCTCATTTGTGAGAAATAATCCGCCCCGACGATTCGAGGGGACGAATCGGCGCTCCGGTCAGCGCCCTCTAGAAAGAGCGCCCCAGGTTCTCGAGGGGTGGTGTACATCGTTATTTCAGCGGCGTTTGACGGATTCACCAGAGTGAGGGGAAACATCCCGCCCTCTCTGATGCTTCTCTGTAAAACACCAACCTCCCATCTGAGGTTGCACTCCATGTGCCAAAATCGTCGCCATACCCCCAACCTTGTCACCCGAACCTGAACGCCCGATGAAGCCCTCCCGAAATCCAAACACCTCGTTACCCCCCCACGAAGCAGCAAAACGGCACGCCTCCTGCAACCTGACCTGCACCACAGCGCCGAATGACGCTTCAAACGATTGACCGAACTACCCAACCCATGAAAACAACGCTCGCATTCCTTGCCACCATCGCTCTCAGCCTCAACGCATTCGCCGATGACGATAATCCGATGAAAAAGGCCATGAGCTACGCGCACAAGGCCCCGGAAGGACAAAAGAAAATCGGTGAAAAAATCGTCGAAGGAACTGCCACGGACGAAGAAGCTTCCAAGACGCTCTCCCTCTACAAGGCCATGCTCGACTGCACGCCTCCTCGCGGAGAAAAAGCGGCCTACAAAGAGAAGATGGAAAAGCTCATCGCCGCCACGGAGGCCGTCGTCGCCAAGAAAGCCGGCGCTGCCGCCCAGTACAAAGAAGCCGTCAACTGCAAGGCCTGCCACAGCGAACACAAGCCCCAGAAGAAGTAACCTCTTTCCCGACGTTTTCCAAAAGGCCCGCCCCATGGCGGGCCTTTTTTTGTGGGTTCGTGGGGATTTCGGATAGCCAGATGTGCCTCCACAGCATCGCCCCACAACGTACTCAAGCGAGTGCCGAGGGTATCCTCTCCCAAAGACCCCCTCCCCCATGCGCAACCTCCTCCGCTCCCTCGCTCTCGCGTTCTTCGCTATCCACACCCTCGGCGCCGTCGCGGCAGACCCCGTCCGCGTCTTCATCCGGGCCGGCGCAAAAACCCACGGTCCCAACCAACACGACCACCCGCGCTTCCTCAAAGAATGGTCGCTCCTCCTCGGCTCGCGCGGCATGAAAGTCGACGGTGCCCTCGAGTTCCCCTCCCCAGAACAGCTGCAAAAGACCGACGTGCTCGTCATGTATTGCGCCAATGGAGGCATGCTCTCCGATGACCAAGCCGCACAAGTCCACCACTTCAAAAAGCGAGGCGGCGGAATCGTCGTCATCCATGACGCCGTTTGCGGCTCAAAAGCGGATTCTTTCAAAACCCTCGTTGGAGGTGCTTGGCAACACGGACGCGCCAAATGGCTCGAAGGCGACATCTCCCTCTACATGACCGACCGCGAACACCCCATCACCCGCGGCGTCTCCAACTTCGATCTCCACGACGAAATCTATTACCAACTCGACTTCGATCCCAACGCCCGCGTTCTCGCCTCATCATGGACCCCCGATAGCCGCGGCGAACCCAACAACCGCGCCGTTCCCTCCGTCTACGACACCTGCCCCCAACTCTGGGTCCACGAGTCGCCCGCAGAAAACGCCCCGTTCAAAGACAAAACTGCCCGCGCATTCGTCAGTATCCCCGGCCACAACTGGTCCACCTTCGAACTCCCCCATTTCCGCGCCCTTCTCCTCCGCGGCATCGCCTGGACCGCTCACCGCGAAAACACCGACGAGTTCGTCTCCCCAGAAGAACTCGCTTCCCTCACCTACCCCGAACGCGGCCCAACCGCGCCCGCCAAAGCCGCGGCAACGCTCAACCTGCACCCCGACTTCACCGCCACCCTCGCCGCCTCAGAACCCCTCATCAACAAAGTCATCAACATCGATTGGGATGCCAACGGACGCCTCTGGGTCGCCGAAACCCCCGAATACCCCAACGGCCTCCGAGGCATGCGTGACGATTACAAAGGCCGCGAATGGCGCGACGTCGGAGGCATCGACCCTACCCCCGGTAAACAAGATCGGAAACCTGCCGACCGTGTCTCCTGGCTCGAATCATCCAAAAATGACGGCCATTACGACCGAAAACACGTCTTCGCCGACGGCATCGAACTCATCACCGGTTTTGTCTTCCACCACGACGGAGTGATTGTCACCGCCGCTCCCGATATCCTCCTCCTCCGCGACACCGACGGCGACGGCAAAGCCGATAGCCGCCAAGTCCTTTACACCGGCCTCGGTATCGGCGACACACACGCCGTCATCAACAACCCCCGCTGGGGCGTCGACGGTTGGATCTACGCCACCCACGGATACAGCGGGAGCGGAAACGTCACCTCCGGCGACGGATCCCACGCCTTCGGCTCCATCGGCGCCGGTGTCGTTCGCTTCCGCCCCGACGGCTCCGCCATCGAGCAAGTCTCCTCCCGCGGCGGAAACACCTGGGGCCTCACCCTCACCCCCACCAACGAAATCATTTGGTCAAAACCCACCAACGGCACCATCTGCCTCCACACCCTCCTTTCCGAAAGCCAGTTAAACAAAGGAGCCCTCGGAAAATCCGGAGCAAACATCGTCATCGCCTCGCCAAAAACCTTCCCCCAGATGACGTGGAACCAAAAAGCCTACCGCCAAATCGACTGGGTCGGCTCCTTCACCGCAGCCGCCGGGGCCGCCGTCTATGACGGAGGCGCATGGCCCGCCAAATGGGACAACAGCTACTTCATCACCGAACCCACCATCAACATCGTCCACCACTCCTTCCTCACGCCCGACGGACTCAGCTACACCGCCGCCAAAGAACCCGGTCGCGAGGAAACCGAGTTCATCACCTCGAAAGACCTGTGGTTCCGTCCCATCGAAGTGCGCGTGGGACCCGATGGCGCACTTTATGTCGTTGATTTTTACAACCAAGCCGCCGTCCACAACGACACCCGCGGCCCCGACCACAACCGCGTCAATGCCGCAGTCCGCCCCGACCGCGACCATCACTTCGCCCGCATCTGGCGCATCATGCACCGCGAAGGGAAAGCCCACACAGTCCCCGAACTCGCCAAAGCGGACAACGCCGCCGTCACCGCTGCACTCACCCACCCCGCGCAGCACGTTCGCATGAACGCGCTCCGCCTCCTCGTCGAACGCAAGGCCACAGCCCCCGACATCGCTGCCCTGCTCGCCGATCAAACCAAACCCGGCCACCAGCGCATCCAGGCGCTCTGGACCCTTCACCGAACCAGCGCGCTGTCCGCCCAACAACTCTCCAGCGCCATTGCGTCGACAGACAACACACTCTCCAGCAATGCAATCCGCATCTCCGCAGAAACCGAAAACGCCGCCCGCCTCGCCGACTCCCTCTTGGAACGCGTTCGCTCGGGCAACGCTCGAAACCGGATCGACGCGCTCGCCGGACTCGCCGCCCTCAACCCCCTGCCCGACTCCGCCGTCGAAGCCGTCACGAACCTGTTCTCCACGTTGGACAACGCATTCGCGCAATCCGCTGCGTCCGCCGTCGCAATGCGCAACCCCGTCCAAAGCACTCGCGCCGCGCTCGCAGCAAAAGATGCTGAAGCCGTCCGCCCGCTCCTCGAAGCCGTTGTAACCAAGGCAAGTGCAGACGCAGCACAAGCCGCGGCCCTACTCGCCGCGCTCGCTGATGCGCCCGCCTCCACCAGTCGTTCACGCGCCCTTGCCGCCCTCGCCAATGCGGTTCTCGCCAACCCAAAACCCGCTTGGTCCGAGGGAATTAAGATCGCCCTGTCCAAACTCCTCACCTCGCCCGACGGCCCCTCCGCAGCCAGTATCGCCAACGCGTGGGACACCACCGGTTCCCTTCGCACGGAAGTCGACGCCATCGCCACAAAGCTCGGCGCAACCCTCGCCAACACCGCTTCGTCCGCCCCAGAGCGAAGCCGCGCAATCCGCGAACTTGCCGCGATTCGTCCGGACAAAGCACGCGAAGCCGCAGCCACGTTGCTCGCCAGTGCCACGCCCGACGAAGTCAAACGAGCGGCCATCGAGGGGCTCTTCGCCACGCGCGACAAGTTTGCGGCAGAACCCATGTTCGCCTCGGCAACAAAACTTTCCGCACCCCTCAAATCCCTCATCCTGAACGAGTCAATCAATAGGCCCGAATGGACCGACTCTCTCCTCGATGCGATGGAGAAGGCGCTAATCACCACCGAAGACCTCGGTCCCGTACTGATAGACCGACTCCGAAATCATCCCAACAAGCCGCTCGCAAAACGCGCTGGCATCATCCTCGAAAAACTCAAAAGCCCAGCCGCTGTCGCAAGAGAAAAACTCATCACCGACCTCACCCCGCTCGTCCTCGAAGGCGGCGACGCCGCAAAAGGAAAACTCACGTTCCAATCCGCCTGCGCCATCTGCCACAAAATCAACGGAGAAGGCGCCTCTGTCGCCCCCGAACTCACCGGCATGGGGGCACATCCGCGCGGCGAACTGCTCGTCCACATCGTCGACCCCAACCGCGAAGTCGATCCCAGCTTCGCCGCATGGCAGATCGAAACAAAAGACGGCGCGACGCTCGTTGGCATCGTCACCCGCGAAAATGCCGAGACCGTCACGCTCCGCGATCCCGCAGCCGAACGCGAAATCCGGAAGGACAACATCAAAAAACGCACCGCCACCCAGCGCTCCCTCATGCCCGAGGGCTTCGAAGGACTCGGCGCTGACGGACTGAAAAATCTCCTCGCCTACCTCGAATCCGCTTCGCCGTCTGACTTCAAGTCGCTCGACCTTTCAAAAGCCGCCACGGTCGACGGACGCCTCGGCCTCTTCGCAAGCGAGAAAGCGCTCACCGATTCCCTCGAGTTCGTGAAGTACGGCACCCTGAAGGTCGGCAAAGTTCCCTTCTACGTCATCAACCCCGC
>JBEEPE010000111.1:0-13838 GCA_041191265.1 Verrucomicrobiota bacterium
CAAAACCCCACTCGTCACAAGGAATCCGTCCTGCTGAACTGTCGCCCGTGTTTTCACGGTTTCTTGTCACAGTTTTCCCAATCCTCCTGCTGGTGAGTGTCCCTCTCGCTCCCACGTCCAACGGCGCAGCGGATTCAGACGCCGCCAAAAAGAAGGCATTCTTGGACTCCCAAAAAAACAGCGTTTCGCAGGCCAAGAAGACTCCTCCAGCCAAAAAGCCGCCCATCCCAACGTCAAAGAAGCCACTACCCCCGCCTCGCCCCCCCTCGTCTTCGCCCACCAAGAAACCCGCTCCAAAGCCGACGCAAAAGTCCGTCCCAAAACCAATCCCGAGAACCAGCCCGGTTTCCAGACCCACTCCCCCTTCGCCAGAAAAAATCGTCACGCCCGCAAAACAATCCCAAGCCCAAACTCCCCTCGCCGCCCCAGCAGCACCCGTGGTCATCGAGAAATCAAACGAGCTCGTCGCCGCGCCTGAGCCAGAAAAGCGCGGTCTATTCTCGTTCTTCAACACAAAGACCAAGGGGAAATATATTACGCCGGCCCTCCGCGACCAAATCAACCGCCCATCCATCACCAGAGGACGCTGGAAATACATCGTCGTTCACAATAGCGGAACCCGACAGGGCAACGCGAAAGCCTTTGAGGATTACCACCGCCGCGTTCGCAAAATGCAAAACGGCCTCGCTTACCACTTCGTCATCGGCAACGGAACATCCACCGGCGACGGACAAATCGAAATCGGTAACCGATGGAAAGTCCAACTAGCCGGAGGCCACGTTCATAGTGACTACCTCAACAACGTCGGAATCGGCATCTGCCTCGTCGGCGATTACAACCATCACAAACCCACCCAGAAACAGCTGGAATCGCTCGAAGAACTCATCCGCTTCCTGAGAAACCGCGTCGGTAAGTCCGAGGGGAAAGAAGTCGTCGTCAAACCCCACCGCGAAATCAATCCCCCGCGCTGGCCAACCGACTGTCCGGGAGACCAGTTCCCCTACTCCTGGCTCAAATCACGGTTCTAGCCCACGCATCCCGAGGCCACCGCGGCCATCAACGCCGCTCGCCGAGAATCACGCTCCGATCCACCGCCGTGGGGTGATGCCCGACCCAGTCGAACCCCGCATCATCCATCCACGTCCGCATTTCCATCGTCGAATAACAACGCCCCTCCGTCGAATGGGCCAACAGCGCCGAATACTGCGCAACCGGAAGAGGCCCCGTCTTCGCATCGTTCAAATGCGCGTCATGCAACAAAAGACGGCCGCCGGATGTCATCGCACGCCCAACCTTAAACAAAATCTCCCGCACATCCGCCTCATCCCAATCGTGCAACACATTCGAAATCAAATACGCGTCGTATCCCTCCGGTAACCGCTCCGCAAACAAATCACCCGTCACCACCCCAACCCGTTCCGCATACCCACGCTTCGCAATAGACTGAGCAGCAATCTGATCCACCGGCGCACGTTCGAGAACTGAACACCGCAACCCCGGATAAAAAGCTGCCAACGCGCAAGCGTACACCCCACTCCCCCCCGCCAAGTCCAACAACCGCTCCGTCCCCGACAATCCCGCCACTTTCGCCAACGCCGGCCCCAACAGCATCCCACGACAATCCATCGCCGCCGTAAAACGCTCCGCAAAAACCGGATCCTCCATCGCCTTCGCCCACGCCTGAGGATCACTGCTCGCCCAGTTCGCCGGACGCCCCGTCGTCAAAACACCGGCAAAATCCCGCGTCTGCGGTCGGTCCCGCAGCGCGTCGTAGTACGGCTTCAAACACCACGGCGAACCCGTCACCAAATGCTCGCGCGCCCTCAACGTCAAATGAACCACCCCTCCCGCCTGAGTCGTTAACCCCAACGCAGAGGTCAGCGTGATCAACACGTCGAGCGGACGAATCTTAAACCCGAACTGCGCCGCAATCCCACCAGGCGTCGACGGGTGCTCCGCAAGCCATGTGAAAAAGTCAAAGTGCGACACCGCAGCCGCCAACAAATCCACCCCATAAAGCCCGTCACGCAACCGGTAAATCGCCAGAGGATCCGTCGCGGGTTCCATCGAAAAAAAGTCTGTTTCCATCCCTCAACCCTACCAAAGCCGCACAGATTGTGAGACGCTTCGTCACAAGATTTTCACACCCTCCCCACCGGGCACTGTTAACCTCCCCCGCACCATGTCCGTCCCCCAAGGTCCTCGCTTCCTCTCCCGCGAACTCAGTTGGCTCGAGTTCAATCAACGCATCCTCGCCGAGGCCGCCGATCCCGCTAACCCCCTGCTCGAACGCGTCAAGTTCTTCACCATCGTCAGCTCAAACCTCGACGAGTTCTTCGAAGTCAGAGTCGCCGGCCTCAAACAACAGGTCGAATCCGACATCGTCGAACGCTCCAGCGACGGTCGCACCGCCTCCGAAACCTTTCGCGCCCTCCGACTCCGCGTAAAACGCATGGTGCGCGACCAATTCGCCCTCTGGCGCGAAGAACTCGTCCCCGCCCTCGCATCCAACAGCATCCGCTTCCTCTCCCCCGACGAACTCTCCCCGCAACACGCAGAGTGGCTTTCCGAGTTCTACCAAACCGAAATCCGCCCCGTCCTCACCCCGCTCGCTCTCGACCAAGCCCACCCCTTCCCCCAACTCCTCAACAAATCCCTCAACCTCATCGTCAAACTCGAGTCCGAAAAAGACGGCACCCTCCGCCAACTCCACGCCGTCGTCCCCGTCCCAAGAAACCTCGCACGCGTCGTTCGACTCCCCATTGAGGACGAAGACGAAGCCGAACGCTGCTACCTGCTCCTCGGACAAATCATCGGCCACTATCTCCACGACCTCCTGCCAGGCACGCGCATCATCGGCTACTGGCACTTTCGAGTCACTCGCAACAGCGAACTCTACATCGACGAAACGGACGCATTAAATCTCCTGCAAGCCGTTGAAATAGAGCTTCATAACCGAAGGAAAGGCGCCGCAGTTCGTCTCGAATGCGATCACGATACGCCCCGCGAAGTCCAATCCTTCCTGCTCGAACAACATCACCTCACCGAGAACGATCTCTACCTCATCGATGGCCCCCTCAACCCCGTGCGCCTCATGGCCATCTACGAAGGTGACCACTCGCCAGAGCTTCGGGACCGCCCCTTCATCGCCCCTCGCTCACCCGCCTTCCCTAAATCTGCCAATCCGTTCCAACTTATTCGCAAAAAGGACATTCTCCTCCATCACCCCTACGAAAGTTACGACAGCGTCGTCGACTTCCTCCAATCCGCCGCCGTCGACCCTAACGTCCTCGCCATCAAACAAACACTCTACCGAACCGGCGGAGATGAACGCATCGTAGGCGCCCTCATGGCCGCCGTTGAAAATGGCAAACAGGTCACCGCCATCACCGAACTCAAAGCCCGCTTCGATGAAGCCAACAACATCCGATGGGCTCGCTCCCTCGAATCAGCCGGAGTCCATGTGGTCTACGGAATCGTGAACCTCAAAGTGCATGCCAAAATGACCCTCGTCATCCGGCGCGACGATGATGGCATCCGCCGCTACATCCACCTCGCCACCGGCAACTACAACCCCTCCACCGCAAAAATTTACACCGACTTATCCCTCTTCACTGCGGACCCCGCACTCGGTGAAGACGTCGGAAACCTGTTCAACCGTCTCACCGGTCCGCCCTGCCGTTTCAGCGGCGCACGAAAGCTATTGATCGCGCCACACACCATGGCAACGGAACTCCTCCGGTTGGTGAAAAACGAAACCGCAAACGCCAAAGCCGGCAAACCAGCGCGTATCATCGCGAAAATGAATAGCCTCGTGGATTCCGCCTTCATCGAAGCGTTTTACGAGGCATCCAACGCCGGCGTTCAAATCGACCTCATCATTCGAGGCATCTGCTGCCTGCGCCCCGGCGTGCCCGGACTCAGCGAGAACATCCGCGTTCGCTCCATCATCGGCCGGTTTCTCGAACACAGCCGCATCTACCTCTTCCATAACAACGGCAAATCGAACCTCTACGTCGCAAGCGCCGACCTCATGCCAAGGAACCTCTACAACCGAGTCGAAATCGTGTTCCCCATCGAAAACTCGGAACATCGGCGCTACATCACTCAAGAGCTCCTCGAACGTCAAATCGCCGATAACTCCGGCGCGTGGCAGCTACTCCCCACCGGTGAGTACGCCAAAATCACCCGCGCAAAGGCAGCCGAAATCCGTGACTCCCAAGCCGAGTTCCTCCAAATCGCGCGCGCCATCGAGAAAACCACCCGGCGCCGCAAACCCGCCCCTCAGATTTCGCAACCCGCGCGGACTTCCCCCCTGACAAAGCGTCGCAAAAAAGGGTAAACCGTCCCGCGTCATGATTGGCAATCTGCTGGGTCCGGAAATCAAGGAACTCATCGCATCCCGGAGCTTCTCCGCGTTGCGCGAGTTCTTCGTTGAGATGGACCCAACCGATGTCAGCGATTGCATCAACGACCTGCCCGAAGAAGACCAAGCCATCGTCTTCCGCCTTCTCCCTCAGGCTCAGGCCATTGAAGTCTTCGAGCACTTGGGGGCGGATGAACAACAACGCGTTCTGCAAGCCATGGGCAATGAGGACGCCGCTCGCATCCTCAACGAGATGTCGGTCGACGACCGAACCGCTCTCCTCGAAGAGCTGCCGCCAGCTGCCGTCACGCAAATGCTGACGCTCCTCAGCCCAAGCCAACGTGAAATCGCCCGCACCATTCTCGGATATCCTGAGGAAAGTGTCGGCCGGCTCCTTACCCCCGATTTTATCTCGGTCCGCGAAAAGTGGACCATTACCCAAGTCCTCGATCATATCCGTTTGAATGGCAAGGATTCAGAAACCCTGAACGTGCTCTACGTGTGCGACGAAAAAGGTCGCCTCATCGACGACATCCACATTCGCGAGGTGTTGCTCAGCCCTCCCGACCGCCTCGTCGATGATATCCACGACAACCGATTCATCGCCGTCCGCGCAACCGATTCCCAACAAAGTGCGCTCGACATCTTCAAGAACTACGAGCGCCAAGTGCTCCCCGTTGTGGACTCAGAGGACCGACTGCTCGGCATCGTCACCATCGATGACATGCTCTTCGTTCAAGAAGAAATCGCGACTGAAGAGGTCCAAAAAATCGGCGGGATGGAAGCCCTTCACGAGCCATATATTGACGTGCCGCTCAGCGAGTTGGTTAAGAAGCGTGCCGGATGGCTCGTCGTCCTTTTTCTCGGCGAAATGCTGACCACCGGCGCGATGAGCTTCTTCGAACACGAACTGGAAAAAGCGGTCATCCTCTCGCTGTTCATACCCCTCATCATCTCGAGTGGAGGCAACTCGGGTTCCCAAGCGTCCACGCTCGTCATCCGATCCCTCGCACTCGGCGAAGTGCAACTTCGCGACTGGTGGCGCGTCTTTCGCCGCGAACTCGCCTCCGGACTCATGCTCGGAATCATCCTGAGTGTGGTCGGTTTTGTTCGAATCCTCGTCGCAGGAAAGTACTTCAACGCCTACGGCGCCCACTACCTCCCGCTTGCGCTCTCCGTCTCCGTAGCCATTCTCGGAGTCGTCCTCTGGGGCACCCTGTCTGGCTCCATGCTGCCCTTCGTCCTGCGCCGCCTCGGCCTCGACCCCGCCACCTCCTCGACCCCGTTCGTCGCCACGCTCGTCGACGTCACCGGTCTCCTCATCTACTTCGCCGCCTGCATGGCCTTCCTCAAAGGAACCATCCTTTGATCTCGTAACTCTTCCGCACCCCCAGAGCAGGAGGAGTTTCACGAACCCCAATCCGGCCGCTAAGGTTCCTCGGGACGAATCGTTCCCATCGGTAGGTACGCCGAACGCTCAGCCTCCTAAAAAAACCGCCCCCGAACCCCCAAGCCGCCCCCTTCTCGATTGCCCAGTTCAACTCGCAGCCATTTGCCACAGCCCTCCTCTCCCCCAGCCCAAAACAATGATTTTCCGCCAACTCTGTCTCCTGATGTTCAGTCTGCTCCTCGAACCCCTCTTAGGCGCTGCCCTTCCCCACGCATTCTTCGAACGCCACTGCCTCGACTGCCACGACGCTGACACCAAGAAAGGTGGCCTCGACCTGTCCAACCTTTCCCTCAACCCAGCATCCGCGGAATCCTTCAACGTCTGGGTAAAAATCCATGACCGCATCGACAGCGGTGAAATGCCTCCCAAAAAAAAGCCGCGCCCACCGCAAGAGGAAACGCGCCAAATCCTCGGGGAACTCAACACCCAGCTCACCCGCATCGACTCCCAACGCATCGCGGAAGGCGGGCGCATCCGCATGCGCCGAATGACGCGAAGCGAGTTTGAAAACACCCTCGCCGATCTCCTCGCACTACCACGGCTGGAGATTAAATCTCTCCTTCCTCCCGACGGCAGCATCTCCGGATTTGACAAGGTAGCGGATGGCCTCGACCTCTCGCCCGCTCACCTCGCGGCTTACGGCGAAGCCGTCGAAAAAGCGCTGGATCTTGCCATCGCAACCCGCAGCACTCCCCCTCCCGTTTTCAAACGGCGCATTTACCCCGCAGGCCTATTCAAGTTCCGAGGAAACCTCCAGCAGGGGCAATTCGTTCTTCTCAAGGACTTGCAACCCGATCCCGCCTACCCGCCCCGCGGTGGCTTTGAGGAAGTCACCGGATACATCGCAGCGAAGGATGCTCAAGCCGACATGCCAGAGCGAAAAAAACAGTTTGAAGAGAACAAAATCGGCCAAAGCCAGAGTGCGGTCGGCCTCCTCAACCCCAATCTCTCCGGCTACGAAGCCGCCATGAACGTTTCCCCGATTTACTCAGGAAACTACCGTATCCGCACCTCAACCTGGGGCTTCCACTGGAACGCCGGATCCGTCCAGCACGGGCCCGCTCAAGCAGCCGTCCTCCGCGCCCATGAGGAAGGAAAGCAACAGGAGGGCGGTCGCCTGCTCTCCCTGTTCACCGCCCCCTCGCTCGCGCCCTCCGAACACGAGTTCACCGCATGGCTAGACGCACACGAAAGCATCGTCTTCGACCCCGTTTCACTTCATTGGTTGGGTTTACGCGTCGGACAAGTTGGAGGCCGTGCCGCAAAACATGTCGGCCCAGGAGTGGCCTTGGACTGGTTCGAAATCGAAGGTCCGCTGCACTCCGTCTGGCCCCCCGAAAGTCATCGCCGCCTCTTCGGAAACCTTGTGCCAACCAAACCGCAGGCCACCGGCGAAACCATTCCGCCAAAACGCGAACCCGTCCGCGGCATCGGCGGCTACCTCCCCAGCGTTCAAGCCGACCTGCCCCCACATGAACGAAAGCCAGAGCTCGAAACCGTCACATCCACCCAGCCAGAGCAAGACGCACGAAATCTCCTCTCCGTCTTCATCCCCAAAGCCTTCCGTCGTCCTGCCGATTCACGCGAAATCGAGCCCTACGTCCGACTGGCGATGAAACGCATCGCCGCCAATGACTGCTTCGAGGATGCAATGCGCCGCGCCTACCTCGCCGTGCTCACCTCCCCAGAGTTCCTATTTCATCCCGCTGATCAAAGACCAAACGTCAGCTCAAAAGAGCAGCCAGCGTCTTTCACTCTGGCCTCCCGCCTCTCTTACTGGCTCTGGAACAGCCCGCCAGATGACGCCCTGCTCGCCGCCGCGCGGGACGGCTCTCTCCAAAAGCCAGAAATCATCCGTCAGCACGTTAACCGTCTTCTCGCCGACCCGCGCAGCGAACGGTTCATTCGCGATTTCACCGACCAATGGCTCGAACTACGCCGCGCCCAAGAAACCACTCCCGACCCCAAACTCTACCCCGAATACCACTTCCTCCTCCACGAAAGCATGGTCGCAGAAACCCGCGCCTTCGTGCGCGAACTCATCGCAACCGACGCCCCCATCTCCACCCTCCTGCGTCCGGGATTCTCCATGCTAAACCAACGCCTCGCCGAGCACTACGGAATCCCCGACGTAAGCGGAACCGAAACTCGCAAGGTCGCGCTCCGTTCGGATACCTCAAGAGGCGGCATCCTCGGACAGGCTGCCATCCACAAACTCACCGCAAACGGGACGACCACCTCCCCCGTTAAACGCGGTGTCTGGGTCATGGACCGACTCCTCAACGACCCGCCACCCCCTCCTCCTCCCAGCGCAGGAGCCATCGATCCCGACACCCGCGGAACCACCACCGTTCGTGAACAACTCGACAAACACCGCAACAACCCCGGTTGCGCCAACTGCCATTCCAAAATCGATCCCGCCGGATTTGCCCTCGAATCCTTCGACCCCATTGGCGGATTGCGCGCGCGCTATCGCTCCACTGACCAAGGCGAGACCCCGCCAGAGAAAGGACGCACCAACTGGAAAATCAACTATCGCCTCGGTCCGCAGGTCGATGCCAGCGGGGAACTCGTCGACGGAACAACCTTTCGCGAACTGAACGAACTCACCGCGCATCTCGCAGAAAATCCCGAGCGATTGGCGCAAGCATTCGTCGCACACCTGTCCCGATACGCCACAGGAACTGAGCCGACCTTCGCTGACCGTCAAGAAATCAACCGAATCGTAAACAGCGCTAACGGCAAAAACTATGGCCTCCGAACGCTCATCCTCGCCCTCGCAGAGAGCGCCTTACTGAAACCATAACTCCAACGAATCCCAAAGCGGCCATCATCCAAGCAACAACTCCCGCAAATCGTCCGTCGTCAACCCCTCCATCACCGGTTCCTCACTCTCGACCACCGCATCAATCAAAGCACGTTTCCGAGCCTGTAAGGAGAGAATCCGCTCCTCCACCGTGCCGCGCGTAATCAGTTTGTACGCCGTCACCGTCGAGCGCTGCCCGATTCGGTGCGCTCGATCCGTAGCCTGATCCTCCACCGCAGGATTCCACCACGGATCAAAGTGAATCACCGTGTCAGCTGCCGTCAGATTCAGCCCGACGCCGCCCGCCTTCAAACTCAACAAAAACACAGGAATCCCCCCCGACTGGAATCGGTCAACCTCTCCCGACCGGTTCCGCGTATCCCCATCCAATCGACAAAACGCAATCCCGCGCGCTTCCACCTCGCTCTGAATCAAATCCAGCATCCGCGTAAACTGACTGAAAACCAAAACCCGATTCCCCCCTTCACTCGCCGACTCCACCAAAGACATCAACGCCTCCAGCTTCGCTCCCACCCCGCGCTCATCGCCCCCGCCCCCCTCGTCAAAGGCTCGTTTGCCAGCCTCCCCAAGCAACCGCAAATCACAACACGCCTGACGCAATCGTAATAACGCCGTCAGCATAATCATCCGAGCCTGTCCCTGATTGCGAAGCGACTCCGCACGGCCCACTTCCGCACGCGTCGTCGCCACCAATGCCGAGTACATCGCGCTCTCCGCAACCCCAAGCTCACACCAAACCACCTGCTCAATCTTCGGCGGCAAATCCATCGCCACCTGCTTCTTCGTGCGACGTAAAATAAACGGACGAATCCTTCGGCGAAGCCGCTCCCGTTCGGGACCAGAAGGGTCCTTCGACATCGGAACCTCGTACCGTTCGCGAAAATCCTGCCGCTTCCCCAAATAGCCCGGCATCACAAACTCAAACACTGACCACAAATCTCGTACCGAGTTCTCCACCGGCGTCCCCGTCAATGCTAACCGAGCGCGAGATTTTAACCGAAACGCCGCCCGCGCCACCAAACTATCCGGATTCTTAATCGCCTGAGCCTCATCCAACACCACGCACGCCCAACCCAAAGTCGCCAAATCGTCTATATCCAAACGCATCACCGAATAACTCATGATGAGGATGTCCCCACCCTCAAACCCCTCCAGCAAACCATCAAACCGTTTGCCACCTGCGAGAATCCTTACCCCGCGCGTCGGAAGAAACCGACGAACCTCGCGCTCCCAGTTGTACGTCAGCGAGGCAGGACAAACCACCAAGCAAGGGCCCCGTTCCAACCCCAAAAACGCAAGCGTCTGTACCGTCTTCCCCAACCCCATCTCATCCGCCAAAACTCCCCCAAGGCCATTGCGAGTCACAAAACTTAACCAGTCCACTCCCTCACGCTGGTACGGACGAAGGATGTCCCCCATCTCACTCCCAATCTCAACCCGCTCCAACCGCTCCGGTCCCTGCAACGCTCTCGCCCACGAAACCGCTCCGCCCGAGTCCTCAAACCGAGCGCCCGACCCATCCACAAACGCCGACCAAGCCGCAGCATGACGTTTTGAAATTCGATAACGCCCCGGATGAACCTGGCGCGGATCACTATCGTGCAACAGCTCCTCAAAATCCGCCACTAACGCCGAATCGAAAACCGCAATTCGTCCAGCTCGGTCCTTTGTGTGCGACTGACCTCCCAACAACAACCGCGACAACTCATTCGGAGAATAAGCGCGACCACCCGAATCCATCATCTCCAAGGAAAGCTCAAACCAATCCTCCCCACTCCCAGTCACAGCCAAATGCGGTTCGATACGCTCCACCTCCGCAGTCACATGCTCAAACCGCTCACCCACAGACACCTCAAACTCTTTCTTCAAAGCAAGGAAGGGCCCACCAAAAAACATCAATATGTCCCTCTCGCCCCGCATCACCATCTCCCCCTTGGCGTCAGGTTCCGAAAATCCAACCCGACGTAACCGATCCATCACCGAATCCACCAACACGCCATCTGACCCTAGCGTTCGCCGAGTCACCAAATGCTCTACCCCCCCGCTCAATCGAAAAACCTGCGCGTAAAGGAAGTTCAATGACCCCTCAAAGTGCAGCCTCACACCCTCATCCGCCGATCCCACCGTTTCAATAGAATGAGATGGTAAAACCGCATTCGAACGCCCTGTCACTGGAACTCCAACCGTCTCAACGACAAAAGAATCCAACCCATCGCGAAGCGTCGAATCCACCTCAAAATGCGTAGAAAAACCACGCCACTCCTTCGCGAGAAACGCCGAGCCCGCCGCACCTTCCATTCGCACCTCTTGCTCCAAAACAACTGCGTACGCCGGCGCCAAATCCGGCGCAACCGGACGCAACCGATCATCTCGAAAAATCCAGCGCCTCTTGCCTAATCGCAACACCTCCGCTCCCGAAGGCCAGTCGCAACGCAAAGTCAAAACTCCTCCGTCAAACGCCCCCTCCAGTCGCGGCTTAAATCCCTCCCGCTCAATCCGAAACTGCCGCGCCCTCCCCTCCCACACACGCCCCTGACCCGCAAGCACCTCCACAATTCGACCAATCCCAGCCGCATCCAAAACCATCACCGACGGAAATACTTGCCCGCCTGATTCAGCAACCACCGCCTTTAAAATTTGGTAATCTTCCGAGCCAACCCGCATCCGCGTCTTAATCCCCTGCAACGGGGACCGCCTTCCCTCCACTTCTGCCTCCAAAAATAGTTGCAGCGATCCCTTGCGAATCTTTTCCAACGGCGACGAAGGCAAAATAACCCACACCCGATGCGAAACCCCACCCTCAGAAACTTCCTCAACTAACTCATTAAAACGCGCTTCCACCGGATTCATCTGCGCAACCAAGCCCGTTGAAGCCATTGGAGCCGACTCAACCGCCTCTTCTGCCATCACTGCCAGCGCTACCGCAACCGAGTGATGACAAATCGCTCCCCTCGAACGAGACATCGGGCACGAGCAGAGATTCTCGATATCAGATTCCTTCCGAATCCGGAGTCCCGCCGCATAACCACGATCGCCCTCACGAACCATCCCCACCACGTCCAAATCCCTCCGCACCGCACCACTCACTTTGCTCGCCGCCAACAACCCCTTGCCATCACGAAAAATGTGATCGCCAGCAGCAGACTTCAGCAACTTTTCAGTCAGCGTAACCATCGCGTCATGCCTCCAGGCATTCGAGCTAACCCCATACTACCGCTCTCCCCCTCGAAAAGCCGCGTCCTCCGGATTTGCACCGTGAACCAAAATGGCCATCAAATCCAAAACTGCCCCCTGCTCCAGCCCATCCAACGCACGCCCCACCCCACATCCAGCACACCGCTTCGACTCTGCCCCTCCCGTCACCCACAACAGCCACTCATCCACACTCAAATGCAGGCGCGCCCGAGAAAGCCCACCTCGTCCATTCCCAAACTCATGACACCGACCACACCGCGCACCAAACAGCCGCTCCGCTGACGCAAACGATCGATCACTCTCAAGCCCAACCGCAATCGCAGGCGCCAACGCCTCAAATGTCCACGTGATACCGCGCAACTCTTCCCCGCGCCGCCCCGAACAACCGCAAAGAGCCACACCCAAAAAAGCCATCAGCGGTAACCGAACTCCCATGCCCTACAGTGACTCCAACAGGACACGAAACAACCGAGCGCTGTCCATAAACCCAGTGATTCGCTCCGCTCCCGGACCGCCCCCCGCAACAAGCATATCCTCCGCATTGTGAATCGCATACGAAGTCTGATATGCCGTCGGATTTTGTCTTGGCCCGCCCGCTGGTGTTGTCGGACCCGCCGGTCCCGTCGCCCACGTGATAAACGGAATCCCAGAAGAGTCAGGCCCCAACAAATCCGCCGTCTTCATCGATCGCAACGGAAACCCACTCAACGTCATCCCACCCACAGAATGCCGCCCCACCGCCACAATCAATGCCTTCTCCCCAGCCACCTCTCGCGCCTCGGCAACCGCGGCGTCGAACGCAAGTGCTTCCGCCAAAGCCCGCTCCGTTTGGTTTCCTTCGCAAGCCGTTGTGAATAGGCTGCAATCCACAACCAACATGAACGATCGGTTCCTCGCTCGCAGCAACTCAATGGCTCGTCGGGTCATGTCCGATAAAGACGGTTGATCGCTTCCCGATTCAATCGAGTTCGAAAAGGCCATCGCACCATTGCTGAATACCCCTAAGACACGCCCGCTCCCTCGCCCCAACGTCTCTAACTCCGCCTTCGTACGAACCACGGTCAAGGCTTGCTCCCCTCGACTCTGATCCGAGTAAATCGCCAACAAGTTCTCCCCATCCTTCCGGCGCCCCTCCGGCTCCGGTGTGAAATCTAACGCGCCGCCCCCCAACGCAACATCCACCACCCCACGCTCCAAAAGCTGTTTCGAGATATGCTCGGTGTTATCCGGCAACGCCGCATGCGCATAAAACGGAGCCAACGTCGATCCAGCCAACGTTCCATTCGTCACCACTCCCACCGCCCGGCCACGCTGCTTCGCACGCTCCAAAATCGTCGAGAGCGGTTGAACCGTCTGCGTCGCAGAAATACATCGATGCGGAACCCGAACACCCGTCGCCAGCGCCGTCGTCGCCGCCGCCGTGTCAGGCACCGCGTAATCCTCAGACCCATTCCGCATCAAGGCCACATAACCCAACCCCTCCACCGCCATCCGGTGATCCGCCCCATTCGCAAACAACCGCGCCGCCCCCAAGTGACGCGATGTCATACTGTCACTCACAAAAACGATTATCTGCTGCGGCTTCTGAACCACCCACATCCGCACATAAAAATACCCAAGCAATCCAAACGCGCCCAAGCACCCCAACGCCAGAAGCTGATTCCGTAACTTCATAACCCAATCCGTGTTAAAGAAATCGCCCCACTCACTTTACCTTCGGTTTGACCTCCACCGCCTTCGGTATCTTCCCGCTCGAGCCAGACTTCGACTTATTATCCCCAGCAGGTTTGGTCGCCTGCTTCGTCACGCTCTTAGGTGCCGGCGACGGAGTAACGCCACCCACCCCCGAATCCCCTCCCTTGTCCATTGCAACCAACGCACTCACCGTCACAAACTCCAGACCCTTCTCCGCCAAACCTTGAATCACCGATGGCACCGCAACCACCGTCGACTTCTGAATGACATGCATCAACACAATCGACCCAGGCGTCGTCCCTCGC
>JBEEPE010000112.1:0-3406 GCA_041191265.1 Verrucomicrobiota bacterium
ACAATGTCGCGTGCTTCACCAGTTCCTCCTCACGGTTCGGCGCCGATCTGCGCGAACTCATCGGCTCCGAGGAAATCGGCGATATCCTCAGCGCCACGACCTGGGGCCCTTGCTCCTACCAAACCGGAACTCCCGATTTGTTCTTCTACGCCATCCACGGCGTGGAATCTCTCTTCACACTCATGGGCCCCGGTTGCGCCACCGTCCAACGCACCAAGACCGCCACCAACGATCAAACGGTTGGCACTTGGAACGATGGCCGCATCGGCACCTATCACGGCATCGTGAAGGGAAAGTCCGAGTTCGGCGCCATGGTCTACGGCTCCAAATCCCTCAAAACCGGAGGAAAAACCATCAGCTACGAAGCGCTCTGCCGCGCCATCGGCCGCTTCTTCCGCACCGGAACGCCTCCCGTCACCCTCGACGAATCCCTCGAAATCATGGCCTTCATGGAAGCCGCTGACGAAAGCATCCGTCAGGGCGGAAAACCCGTATCCGTCCCTGAAACCCTTCAGAAAGCACGCATCGAAGCCGCTAAACTCCTCCAATAATCATCGATATGGACATCTCACGACGCCACTTTTTCGAACGCTCCGTTTTCGCCGCCGCCTCCGCAACCCTCCTGTCGGACGCGCAACGCCTCGCACAGGCTGCAACCCCCGTCGCTAGCCCCGTGTCATCAACCATCCGCGCCGCGATCCTCGGGTGCGGAATTCGCGGGAAACAACATGTGCGCGAAATTGTGCGCATGCCGGATGTTGCCATCACCCACATCTGTGACCCTGACCTCGACCGCGTCGACGAACTCGCCGCGTTGGTCACGGAACTGGGCCGCCCGGAACCCGCCAAGGTTCAGGATCTCCGACGCGTGTTTGATGACCCAACGGTGGACGTCGTGTTCATCGCCACGCCAAACCATTGGCACGCGCTTGCTGCCATCTGGGCCATGCAGGCGGGCAAGGACGCTTACGTGGAAAAACCCGTTAGCCACAATATTGTGGAAGGTCGTCGAATGGTTGACGCGGCGCGCAAGCTCGGCCGCATCTGTCAGACTGGAACTCAAAACCGTTCCCGCGGCGGACTAGCGGAGGCCGTCCGTTACATGCACGAAGGCAAACTTGGCGAGGTGCGTCTCGCGCGAAGCGTCATCTACGGCGGACGCGGCTCCATCGGCGGACCAGTCGAGTGTCCGGTTCCTCCGCGCTGTGACCACAACCTCTGGGCTGGCCCCGCCTCACTCGAAGTCCCCAAACGCGCCAAGTACCACTACGACTGGCATTGGATGTGGGACACTGGCGGCGGCGAAATCGGGAACAACAACGTGCACTCCATCGACATTTGCCGCTGGGGTCTCGGCGTGAGCGGCCTCGGCAAAAGCGTGGTGAGCTACGGCGGACGCCTCGGCTACACCGACGTGGGAGACACCCCCAACACGCAGGTTGGCGTCTTCGACTTCGGAAACAAAACCCTCGTCACCGAAACGCGCGGACTGAAATCTGACCCCTTCCATCCGAAGATTAAGTCCATGTGGTTCTTCTATGGAACCAACGGAATCATTGCGGACAGCCATCTGTTCGACCTCGAAGGGAATCTCGTTCGTGCATTTGACGGCCCCTCGGAGAACCACTTCCAAAACTTCATCAAGGCTGTGCGCTCTCGAAAACAGGAGGACCTCAAGGCGCCCATTCTCGAAGGCCACCAATCCACCGCGCTTTGCCACATCGCAAACATCTCCTATCGATTGGGTTCGAAGGCATCGCCGGAACAACTGAAAGCCGCCGCGGCGTCGATGCCATCTGCGAGCGGAGCCGCAGAAATGCTTGAGCGAACGCTTCAGCACCTTGCCGCCGCGAAGATCGACGTCAGCGCAACGCCGCTGACACTGGGGCGAGCGCTCACCATCAAAGGGGATTCGGAACAGTTCCTCGACAACCCCGAAGCAGACGCCCTGCTTGGGCGCCAATACCGAGCCCCCTTCACCCTCCCGCCCGCATCTTCCTTCGCCTGAGAACGATTCGCTCCACCTACCCACGCGTCAGATCGAGGCAGCCCCTCCAGAAAATAGAGCATTCGCAGACCACGCCGCCAACAAGCTGACCGACACGAGAACCATCACCCTCATAAAAACTCAGCACTCAGCTTCGCCCCATGAGCCACCCAACCTGTTTGAGGTTTCCTCGCACGACGCCAAACCGCCCTCCACAGATTGGTTCACACACGACACGCAATCCGTCATTTCATTGGTGAAAGCTTTTCCGTATATGAAATCCACCCCCATGAACACGTCCCTCTACACCACCATCCTCTCCGTCACGATCGCCACATCTGCAATCGGTGCAGACACCTATCGCCAGACGCTTTCCAGTGTGCGCGAAAACCTCCGCATCCCCTCCATGGAGTTGCACGGGAAATCTGTCACACCTTCCGCGCCTAACTGGTACGTCACCAAGTCCACGCTCCACGGCGGAAAACAGGAAGGCGTTGAGGTGATCACCGTCGACAATGGCACGCTCCGCTTCACGGTCATCCCCACACGCGGCATGAGCATTCACCGCGTCGAACACAGCAAACTCCTTCTCGCGTGGAACTCGCCGGTGAAGGAAATCGTTCACCCCTCATTCGTGAACCTCTACGGCCGCGGTGGACTCGGATGGCTCGAAGGATTCAACGAATGGATGGTTCGCTGCGGCCTCGAAAGCAACGGACACCCCGGAACCGACCGCATCCCAAAAGACGATGGAACCGAGGCAACCCTCGACCTCACTCTCCACGGAAAAATCGGCAACATCCCCGCCAGCGAAGTCGAACTCGTCATCGATCAAACCCCGCCCCACCGCATCCGCATCCGTGGACGGGTCGACGAACGCATGTTCTACGGTCCACAACTCGAGCTCCAAACCGAGATCTCCACAGAGCCAGGCTCCACCGCATTCCGAATCTCCGACACCGTCACCAACCGAGGCGGCGCCCCACAAGAGTTCGAAATCCTTTACCACGGAAACTACGGAAGCCCGCTCCTTGAAGCCGGAGCAAAGTTCGTCGCGCCCGTCTCGAAAGTCATTCCGTTCAACGACCACGCCGCAGCATCCATCCCATCGTACGACACCTTCGCCGCCCCCACCCAAGGCTTCGCAGAACAGGTCTACTGCATGATTCCGATTGCCGACGCCACCGGAAAAACCGAGACCCTCCTCCATAATAAGGCAGCCGACCGAGGGGTGTCCATGCAGTTTTCCCCCAAAGAGTTACCTTATCTAACACTCTGGAAAAACACCGCAGCCGACGGCGAAGGCTACGTGACCGGCATCGAACCTGGAACGAACTTTCCCAACAACCGAAGGATCGAACGCAAACTCGGACGCGTCCCCAAACTCGCGCCGGGCGCATCGCACTCCGCCACCCTCGA
>JBEEPE010000113.1:0-7068 GCA_041191265.1 Verrucomicrobiota bacterium
CTGGGGCGGGCATCAGACTTCCTAAAAAGGCATGTCATCAACGCGCCCACCCTGGCCTCCTAAGTATTATATAATTACCGGAACAGGACTTCCGACTTCTACTCGAACAACGCAGGGCAAATTTGCGCCGACTTCGCCAAGCTCCTTAGAACACCCTCAGGCACACCCTAAAGCTCAAACGAAACCGACAAAACTCTCGGTACTGGGAAAGATCGTGGACTCCAGCATCTGCCGGAGATTGCTAGAGAACTCTACTCGCGGAAGGTCGCGCCGACAACTTCTTGAAGCCGTTTCTTGATGCGGTCGTGCGCCGCAGTCACCTCTTCCGCCTGCAACGTCCGCTCCAACGAGCGGTAAACCAGCGAGTAAGCCAACGACTTGCTCCCTACCGCCAACCGCTGCCCCGTCGCGTCCGTAAAAACATCAAACAACGTCGCATCCACCAACAGCGGTTCCTTCACCGACAAAATCGCAGCCAAAACCTCCGAATGCGTCCGACCTCCATCCACCACCAACGCCACATCACGACTCACCGACGGGAACCGCGGAATCTCGCGGTAAACCGGAAACGCCACGCCCCACAACCTAAATACCTCATCCAAATCGACCTCCGCAAAAATCCCGTGCGCCGGCAAATCCAATACCTTCCCCTCCGACGGACGCAACACGCCCATCATTCCGATTTCCTTCCCCGCCACACGCAGGGAAGCCGCCATCGCACAACCCACCATCTCCGTTCGAACCGTCTCAAACTCAAAACCCAACACCGCACCCAATACCCCTTTCACATGGAAAAAATCCGCATCCACCCCGCCATGCCCCTTCCACCCCGCAGGACGAACCACCCCCGCATGAATCAACGCAGCGTGTAAACGTTCCTCACGCCCCTTCGCTCGAAAGACGCGACCCACCTCAAACACCCGCACCGGCGCATTCCCAGCGCGCGCGTTCCGCGCCGCCACCTGAAACAACCCCGGCAACAACGAAGGTCGCAACACCGCCTGATCCGCATTCAACGGATTCTTCACCTTCAAGTGCAACGCCCCGTCCACCCATCCCCCCGTCTCCCTCTCGCCAATCAACGTCATCGTCCGCGCCTCAAAGTATCCCGCAGCCACAACGCGATTCCGGAACGTCATCAACCGGTCATGCCGAACGTCCGCCTTGCTCTCCGCCGAAGCCCACGCCTGCAATCGCGCCGGCACCGACTGAATCCCCTCAATACGCGCAATCTCCTCAATCAAATCCGCCTCCCGCGTCAAATCGCGTCGAAACGAAGGCACCGCCCACGCCCCGTCACCCGCCGGAACCAACCCCAACGCCCGCAACACCGCGTCCACACGCGCCGCGTCAACCACACGCCCCATCACCCCCTCCACCCGCGAGGCCCGCAACCCAACCACCCGCTCCGGTGCCTTCCCCTGCAACCACAACGCACGCTCAGCCGCCTCCGCACTCCCTCCCACCCGCACACTCCCCACCGCTCCTCCACAGAGCGCCCTCAACTGCGCGACTGCCACCCCAGCACTACGCACCACGCCAACCGCATCCACCCCACGCTCAAACCGATAACTCGAATCACTCGATAACCCCAAACGCCGCGACGTCCGCCGCACGCACGCCGGATCAAACACCGCCGTCTCCAACAAAATCCGACACGTCGAACCCGTCACCCCCGTCGCCACTCCTCCCATCACGCCCGCAATCGCCACCGGACCCGTATCATCCGCAATCACCAAATCCTCCCCAACCAACCGGTACTCCCTGTCGTCCAACGCCTTCAACACTTCCCCCTCCAACGCAAACCGTACCCGCAAATCCCCACGAACCAAGTCCGCATCAAACACATGCATCGGTTGCCCCAAATCCAAGTTCACCCAGTTCGTCACATCCACCGCCGCATTGATGCTCCTCAACCCCGCCGCCTCCAACTTCTCACGCAACCACACCGGAGATTCCCCAACCTGCACCCCCTCCAGCGCCGTCAACACGTACAGCGGACAACCCGCCACCGTCGAAACCTCCCCTCCCGAAATCGCCGGCAATCCCTCCACCACCTCCGCCGCCCGCACCGGACGTCCCGTCAACGCACCAACCTCCCGCGCAATCCCCTCGTAACTCAACAAATCCTGACGATTTGGCGTAATCTCCAACTCCAAAACCGTGTCCGACGGAAACACCTCACTCAACGGGGTGCCCGCCGCGTGACCGTCCCCCAGAATCAACAAACCATCCACCTTCTCCGGTAATCCCAACTCCTCCGGACTGCACATCATCCCGTCCGACTCCACCCCCCGCAACTTCCCGCTCTTAATGCGAAAATCTCCCGGAAGCACCGCTCCCGGTAACGCCAACGGCACAAAATCCCCCGCTTTGAAGTTCTTCGCCCCGCACACAATCTGACGAAGAGTCCCTGACCCGTCCTCCACCTTGCACACACTCAACCGATCCGCATTCGGGTGCTGCGAAAACTCCGCAATCCGCCCCACCACCACCTGCGGAAGGTCCGCGCCCGTCCGCTCAATCCCCTCCACTTCCACACCCGCCATCGTCAGCACTTCACACAACTCCTCCACCGACCCCGACCACTCCACCCGCTCGCGCAACCATTTCAATGAAACCTTCATATCACTTTAATTTTTAGAGCCTTAAAAACAATCAACGGAACTGTCCGACAAAGCGCTGATCCCCCTCCGTAAACAACCGAATGTCCGGAACCGCCCCCATCACCATCGCCAACCGATCCAACCCAAACCCGAACGCAAACCCCGAAACCGCCTCAGGATCGTAGGCCCGATCCTTCCGACGCCCGTTCACCGCCTCAAACACCGCCGGATCCACCATCCCGCACCCCGCAATCTCCAACCACCGCCCCCCAGCCAACTGCGGCGAACGCACATCCACCTCAAACGAGGGCTCCGTAAACGGGAAAAAATGCGGCCGAAACCGAAACTCCACCCCCGACCCCAAAAACTCCCGAAAGAAATACTCCAACGTCCCCTTCAAATCCGACAACGCAACCCCAGGCGCCACATACAACCCCTCCATCTGCGTGAACTGCGCCAAATGCGTCGCATCCACCTCATCCCGACGATACGCCGCCCCAGGAGCAATAATCCGCACCGGTGGCGGATTCCCCTCCATCGTCCGAATCTGCACCGTCGACGTGTGCGTTCGTAAAAGCCTCCCGTCCGGCATGTAAAACGTGTCCTGCTCGTTCCTCGCCGGGTGGTCCGCCGGCGTGTTCAACGCATCAAAACAATGCCATTCCGTCTCGATGTCCGGCCCGTCCGCTAACGCAAAACCCATCCGTCGAAAAATACGCACCGCCCGATCCATCAGCTGCGTAATCGGATGCAACGCCCCACTCAACATCCGCGTTCCCGGCAACGTCACATCCACCCCCGCAAACGCACGCGACTCCGCCTCCGCAACCAAAGACGTCCGCCGCTCGTCAATCGCCTCCGTCACCACCCCGCGCACCTCATTCAACACCTTCCCAATCCGTGGCTTGTCCTCCTTCGCCACCTCCCGCATCCGATCGTTGAATGCCGTAATGCTTCCTCCCTTCCCCAAAAATCGTACCCGCACCTCGTCCAAGGCGGCCTCGTCCGCCACCCCAGAAATCGCAACGAGCGCCTCATCCCTCAACTGTTGAATCTGCTGTTCCATAAAATCTCAAGAATCACCCGCCAGACCGTCCGACGGCAAACCTCCAGAAAGCCCCGAAGCCGCCCCCCCGTGAAGAAAAAACCAACCGAAAGCCTCAGGAATCCCTCCCCCACCAAGACGCACCGCCCACTTGCCAACCGCAGTGGCACATCCAATGCACCCGTCAAAGAATGCTCTCGCTCCGCATCGCCGTTGCACTCCTCCTCCTCGCAACCCCCGCACTCACCGCTGAACCCTGGCACCTGTCACTCCAATCACGCTCCGGGTACGCAAAAAAAACAACCAAGGAACAGTGGGACCCACTCGCCACCGCCATCATCATTTGCGACATGTGGGACACCCACACCAGCCCCAACGCGGTCTCCCGCGAAAAAGAACTGGCGCCCCGCCTAAACGAGTTCGTCCAGAAAGCACGTTCCGATGGCGCCCTCATCATCCACGCCCCCAGCGCCTGCATGGCCGCTTACGACGGAACGCCTGCCCGCCTCCGCGCAATCAACGCCCCCACCGCCTCCCGCACCCCTTCCGCCATCAATCAGTGGTGCCGCCAAATCCCAACTGAAGAATCCGCCGTCTACCCCATCGACCAAGCCGACGGAGGCTCGGACGACGAACCCGAAACCCACCGCAAATGGGCCGAGCAACTCGCCGCCCAAGGCAGAAACCCAAAAGCCCCTTGGCAACGGCAAATCGATCTCATCCAAATCGATCAAGACCGCGACGCCGTCAGCGATTCAGGCTCCGAAATCTGGAATCTCCTCGAAGCAAAAAAAATCCGAAACGTCGTCCTCGCCGGAGTCCACACCAACATGTGCGTTGCCGGACGTCCCTTCGGCCTCCGCCAAATGGCCCGCAACGGATTGAATGTCGCACTGCTCCGCGACCTCACCGACAGCATGTACAACCCTCGCGCTTGGCCCTACGTCAGCCACTTCCGAGGCACCGAACTGTTCATCGAACACACCGAACGCCACATCTGCCCCACCCTCACGTCCGACCAACTCCTCGGAGGACAACCTTTCAAGTTCTCCAGCGCCACCGCAGGCCCCCGCCGCCTTCAAGTGCTCCTCATCGGCGATAGCACCACCGAGGCCATCATCCCGAAACAACTCGCCCCCGAAGAACCCCAGTTCGAGGACGTCATCCGAATCCTGCTCGCCCAACACCCAAATCTCCCCCCCGTCGACGTTCACAACCTCGGTCTCAGCGGCGAGTTCATCGAACGTCTGCTCACCTCCGGACGCTATGACCGCGAAATCAAAAACCGTCCGTCCGCAGACATCATCTACATCCGCTACGGCCTCAACGACCGCTCACGCCGCAAGGACTTTTCCACGAACTTCCCCGCCGATTTCCACGCTCTCATCGCCAAACTTCGCGAAGACCACCCCAAGGCCACAATCATCCCCATGACCGTCATCCCCTACCTCAATCCCGAAGCCTCCACCGAAATCAACGAAATCGTCCGCAACGTCGCAAGAACCGAAAATCTCGAACTCTTCGACATCTTCCCCGCCTACGCCGAAGAACTCAAAAAAGGGCAGAACATGCTCAACTACCGCAGATACCCCCTCGCCCGAATCCCAGTCGAACTCCAACCCCTCGCCCGCCCCTACCTGCGCCCCGGAAACGATCCCACCGTCGTCGTCCAAGACAACCGACTCGACGCCCTGCTCGGCCACCTCCCAGGCTGGTTCGCCGACCGCCACCCCAACCAAGCCGGCTACCACGTCATCGCCCGCGAAACCGCAAACCACGTCGCCCAACTCCTCAAAAAGCAGACACCACCCCCGCGCTAACTTGGACAAAGCGCACGATTTTTTCTCTGCCACACGTTTGTGACTACTTTATCGTTTTCTCTGGGTTATTCCCGTCACAGCCACCCTCCAGTTCACCTGATCCGTTTATGAAACACCCCCGCATCCTCTCCGTATCACTCCTGACGCTCGCAGTCGCAGCGTCGACGTGGGCAATCCATCCGAAAAACGCCGGCCCCGAGTCCGTTGAACTCAAGTTCAAACTTCCTCCGCCCGCCCCGCTTTCCCCAGAGGAAGCGCTCAAATCCTTCAAAATCGCCCCCGGTTTCAAAGTGGAACTCTTCGCGAGCGAACCCATGATCGAGTGCCCCGTGGCCATGGCGTGGGACGAAAAAGGACGCGCCTTCGTCCTCGAAATGCGCGGCTACATGCAAGACATCGACGGAAAAGGCGAAGACCAGCCCAACTGCGTTGTCTCCATGCTCGAAGACACCGACGGTGACGGCAAAGCCGACAAAAAAACCACCTTCGCCAAAGACCTCGTCATGGCCCGCGCCATCATGCCGGTCAACGGCGGCCTACTCGTCGCGGAACCCCCAAACCTGTTCTTTATGAAGGACACCGATGGCGACGGCGTAGCCGACGTCAAAGAGGTCGTGGACAACAACTACGGGACGAGAGACGGACAACCCGAGCACATGGCCAACTCGCCCACATGGACGCTCGACAACTGGATTCACTCGGCGAACCACTCGATCCGTTATCGGTTCAAGGATGGCAAGTTCATCCAAGCGACCTCCGGTCGTCGCGGTCAGTGGGGCATGACGCAAGACGATCTCGGCCGCATTTACTACAACTTCAACAGCGATTTCCTTCGGGCAAACCTCGTCCCCGAAGGCCTCTTCCTCCGCAATCCAAACTGGCCGGGTTCGGCGGGGACTGGCGTAAAAGTGGTCGCCGACCAAAGCGTGTGGCCCATCGTTCCCACTCCAGGAGTCAACCGCGGATACGAACCGAAAGCGCTCACCGCTGATGGCAAACTGAAAGAGTGCACCGCAACCTGCGGCGCAAGCATTTACCGCTCAAACCTCTTTCCGAAAGAGTTCCTCGGCAACGCGTTCATCCCCGAACCAGCCGGTAATCTGGTCAAACGCTTTCTCCTCTCCGAACAAGACGGATTGGTCACCGGCACCAACAGCAAAACGGGAGAAGAGTTCCTCGCAAGCACCGACGAACGCTTCCGCCCCGTGAACTCGTACACCGGCCCCGACGGCGCTCTCTACCTCGTAGACATGTACCGAGGAATCGTTCAGCACAAGGGCTTCCTCACCCATTACCTCGTCGCCAATATCAAGGACCGCAAACTAGAACAACCCATCAACATGGGCCGCATCTGGCGCGTCGTCCCAGAGGCACAACCCGCCAAAGCCTTCAAAGGACTCCCCTCCGACACGACCGGCCTCGTAAACGCTCTCAAAAGCGACAACGGCTTCATTCGCGACACCGCACAACGCCTGTTGGTCGAACGGAAAGACGCAACTGCCGTCCCCCTCCTCGCCAATCTCGTCAAAACCGGGTCGCCAACCGCAAAAATCCATGCGCTCTGGACCCTCGAAGGAATCGGGGTGCCCGCACCGGA
>JBEEPE010000114.1:0-5386 GCA_041191265.1 Verrucomicrobiota bacterium
GAAAATGGCGCGCGAAAATCCCGGCCAGACGCTGCAAGCCACCGCCCTCGTGCATGAAGCCTGGCTACGTCTCGGTGGCGATGATCAGCAGGCGTGGCAGAGCAGGGCACACTTTTTCTCCGCCGCCGCGGAAGCCATGCGCCGCATCCTCATTGACAACGCACGCCGTAAGAAACGCCAGCGCCACGGCGGCGGAGCGGAGCGGGTAAACCTCGACGGGCTCGACCTCGCGGCGCGCATGGAAGATGAACCGTTGCTCGCGTTGAATGACGCCTTGGAGCGGCTCTGCGCACACGACGAGGAAAAGGCACGCGTGGTGAAGCTTCGTTTTTTTACCGGACTCACAAACGAGCAAACCGCAAAGGTGCTCGGCATTTCGGAGCCGACTGTGAAACGTCATTGGGCCTATGCCCGGGCATGGTTGTTCCGGGAGATCCACCTCGACCCGTGAGAAGCCTTCCGAGGTTAGGAGCGCGCGGCGCGCGTTGATTCACGGTGAAGTGGGGTCCATGCCGCGCCCCTGCTTCCGTGCGCTCCAACGCCCGTAAATCAAGGCACCCAGCGCCACCGCCAATCCCACCAGGCCCAAGCCTACAATGAAGGGTTTGCGCGCCACGAGGCCGAGATCCACGAGCAGAAAACTCCCAAGACCGCAGCCGAGCAATCCGCCTACGAGCATCCTCCAGCGCGAGCGGAACGGAGCGAGCACCACAAAGAAAGAGTCGAACACCAAATAAATCCACACGTCGTAGCGCACCATCGCGTCCTCGCGATGTGCCAGGGCGTTCGTGAAGAGGGCGCTTACGGTGTGCAGGAGCGCCAGCACCTCCAGCCATTTGCTGGCGCGGCGAAGATCGAGGCTTCGGGCGCGTTCGCCCACCAGCATCAACCCCAGAAAAACCATTCCGTTGAGCACGATGGAAAACGCCTGCAGCCGCTGGGCATCGAAGTAGCCCCACGCTCCCCTCGATAGGCCCAGCATATCCAACGTCGGCCCGCTCAATGCCATGACGTCCAGCCCCGCAACCAGCGCGCCGATCGCGATCAAATGAAACGGCATCGTCCATCGCACACGCCGCGCCCGCTCGAACGCGAGTGCAACGAGTTCCATCGCCCCGAGGGGTAGACACCAGAGCGCCATGGTCTCCGGCGCCCGTTGCAGCCAGTTGAAGAGCAGCAGCACGCTGAGGTAACTCGTCACCGCGAGCGTCGCCGTCGTCCACGCGAAGCCTGTCATCTTAAAACGCCACAAACCGAACACCGAAACACAGAACGCGGTTACAGACGCCACGAGAACCTGCTGGTTGGTGAAGGTGTTGGGAAAAAGTTGCGCGATGTCGGCGGGCAGTGTCGCAAGCAGGCCCAGCTCCGCCAGCAACGCCATCGTGGCCGGCGCGATGGTGAGTGCCGCGCCCGCAAGGAAGGTTGCCGCCGCGAGATCTTCTTTCATGTGGCGCGCGAAAAATCCGGCCCCCATCAGAGCCGTGGTGAGAGACACCGGCAACAGCCAGCGCCAGTGAGCGTCGAGCTCCGTGCGCAGCATCCACACGGTCAGCACAGCCGCCACGACCGTTAGCCACGTCGCGGCGGAGAGGATCGCCTGCAGAGGCGTGATCCGGCGCGCGTCGATGATCCAATGGTCCTCGTCCGCCAGCAGCCGACGATGAATGGTCTCCAGGGCATCGCGTTCATCGCGCGAAATGATGCTCTGGCTTTCCCACTGGTGCGCCTGGGTTTCGTGTTCGCTGATCGCACGGCGTAGCAAATCCTCGTAAAGCTTTGGTTTGAGCCGCACCGGTTCGCCGGCCAGAAAACGGCCCAGCTCAAGCGCCACGGTTTCAGCGGCGGGCCGGTCGGCGGGATTCCACGCGAGGCATGCGAGGCAGACAGCCTGCAGATCCACCGGCACACCCACGGCCACTTCGCGCAAGAATGGCGGCGCGGTGCTCACGATGGCCTCAAGGACGCGGTCGATCGTGTCGCCTGCGAACGCAGCTTTGCCCGTGAGCACCTTGAACATCAGGCTGCCGAAAGAGAACACATCGGATGCCGCCGCCAGCGGTTTGCCCATCGCTTGCTCCGGCGAGGCGTAAAGCGGAGTCCCCTCGAACCCCCTTCCTTCCCGACTCGCCTCCTCCAGCGACAACGCCAACCCAAAATCCAAAATACGCGGCCTCATATCCGGTCCGACAAGGATGTTGTCCGGCTTGAGGTCGCGATGAATCAGCCCCCTTGCATGCGCCTCGGAGAGTCCGCGCGCCACTTCGCGCAGCAAGCGAACCTTCTGTTCGAAATGGAGGTGCGCGGCGAAACGGTCGAGCGGAAAGCCTTCAACCCATTCCATGACGATGGCCGGCGGGTCGGTGTCATCGAGCACGGAATAAACCGTGACCACGGCCGGGTCGCTCAGTGCGGCGGTTTTACGGGCCTCTTCGAGCACCCGTTTGCGCACCTCGTCGTGGCTGCGGCTCCGCAAGATTTTGATGGCGACTCGGCGGTTGAGTTTTTCGTCTAGCGCGGCGTAGACCACGCCCAACCCGCCCTGCCCCAGCTTGCTTAGGATTCGGTAGCCCGGCAGTCGCGGCGATTCCTCCGTGGGCTCCGACGCCGCATGACGCTCGCGTCCGCGGAATTCACACACCCGGATACCGGCCTCGATGCGCTCCCGCGCCTCCTGCCGCACGATTTCCGGCAACTGCGCGATGAACGCATCCACCTGTTCCTCGCTCCGAGGGAAGGCGCCGCGCAGAAAAGCGTCCGCACAGGCGGCTGGGTTCCCAATCGCCGTGCCTTGCGTGACGCCAGGCGGAAACTCGAAGCGGACGGCCGAGTGGGGGGGAGATGGGTCCAGAAACGCCCCGGCTTCATCATGCGCCCGGAGCAGCGACTCCACTTCGTCCCGCAGCGCGGGATCATTGCGGCAAAGCTGTGCGACACACCGCGCCCTCGCTTCGCCGGGCGGCAGTTCCATCGCCTCGGCAAAAACGCGTTCCACGTTGGCGGGTGTGGGATTCATCGCAGGTGCATTGCGCAGGCTGAGTAGCTCGCACTGAGAGGCGACGCAAGGCGCGGGCTCTGATGCTTTCGGGCCGCCCTCCTACTTCGACATTCCGTTTTTCGTCAGTTCTTCGCCGCGCGTGAAAAAAAATTAAGGAGCGCGATCCGATTGATCCCGAAATCGCGCTTTGGGTTGGGGAAGGGGTTGACCCCACGACAGCAAAACCAAGGAGCCAAACACCAAAAACAAGCGATATGAAAACACCAATCGATTTGCCAGAGCGCGACGATTCATGCGGCGATGGGGTGCGCCGAGTACGCGAAACGCCGGGCGCCAATCGCGTCAGGGCGACCGCACTTCTTTCCCTAGCCATGGGGGCTTTGCTCTTCCTGAGCGGCTGCGATCCGGAGGAACGCTTCTGGTGGTCTCCCTCGGGCGACCGCGCCGCCGTCGTAATCTCGGACCAACTTCACCTGGTGGATGCTGATGGAACGATCGGACAGCCGTTATTTGAAAAAAATGAAGGCGTGCACTTCGGCTCGCTGAGTTGGCTGCCCGATGGCAGCGGCTTCGTATTCGCCCGCATCCGCCTGATCAAGACCTGGGCTGAAACACTGCCGCTCATCCCAGCGGAGGAGGCAACGCTCATTGGTGAAATGCGGCCACTCGTGCTGCCGTTGCTCAAAGGTGCATCCTGGCTCACAGACGCAGACAATGCCTTGAAGCTGATGTTGACCCTGGGCACCGAGACAAAAAACAAAATCTTCCAAGCCGCGGTGCGGATCGAGCACGAGCAGGCGCCGGCCGCGGTGGAGAGGCTTTTGGAGACGTTTCCAAAAGGCGCCAAATTCCTGGAAGACCTGAAGAAAGATGACGCCGGATTTGTGGTCAGCGAACTGTGTCTTTACGCCATGGCGAAAGGTGTTGCTCCTCGCGTGCTCTGCAGCAGCCTGCTGCACCCCTTGCAAAAACCGAAGGTATCGCCCGCGCATGCGGTCGTCGCGTTTCTAAAGGGCAATGAGGAGTCGGCCTCTCTCGAAGTCTTGCCGCTGGAAGGTGGAAGCGCACTGACGGTCGACAGTCGCGTCAATGCTTCGTTTGACTGGACGCCGGACGGCCGCGCGCTGGTGTTCCTGTCGCCTCTCAAACACGAAGGCGAAACGCTGCAGTGCATTCGTCGTTGCACGGTGTTGCTAAAGTCCGGTGCCCGCCTAAAGCCCCACGATACGATGCAGGGGGATGGTTCGGTGGTGCAAGTCGCAGCCCCGGACCGGATGGCAGCGGCGGATACGCTGGCCACTGGGATCCTGAAGGGGGACTGCATCCAGGTCCTCGCCGATGGCCGGGTTTTATTCGCGAGCGCGACGGCAAACTTGCCGGCGGTCGGCGACGGCACGAAAAACGACCCCCGTTTCTATCTCATCTCCGCAGATGGCAAATCCGTGCAACCCGTCGCGTCTGCCCCGGGCGGTCTGCCTTCGGCCATCAGCGGCTTTGTCGCCTCTCCGGACGGCAAACAGATCGCCGTGGTGGAGAACAACACCGATGCCGTGACGGTCGTGGAGGTGGCGACCGGCAAAGCGCAGATCATCTCAAAGGCCCATCCGCACTGGCAGTCCTGCACGCTGCCCGCGTGGAAATCGGCGACCGAGCTGACGTTCGTCGCGCCTCGGGATGGGGCCCCAAAATGGCTCCTCTGGAGCGCAGACAAAGGAGTCCGGAGCCTCAGCGAGAATTGGCCTGCGGTGTTCACCTCCGGTTGGCTCGGTCGAGAGGAATAGGCCATGGGAATCTGGCCCCCTCAAAGTTATGCAGGCGAGACAGGTATAAGTCATGCGGGCCTCTCTTCGGTGGCGCGGTGAAGCGGAGCCAGGGGGATTGTAGGGAAGAGGGGAATACACTCTGGGAGGGAAATTCCAAATAGAGAGATCCGACACACACGACGAAACCACCGTGCCGAGTTCAAGGCGCGGGTGGCCTTGGAGACGCTTTCGCGGCAATGCGCCGCCCCATCGGAAGGCGCGAGCGACGAATCGGTGCGGGCACCATCGCAAAAAAGCATTGGCGGGATCCTGGCGACAGGCCCTCCGTGAGGCCTCGATTCTGGCAACTGGTTCCGGCGGCGGAAGCATTCCCGCGCGGCTTCGTTTGCGTCTCGAAGCCATCACGCGACCCCCGATGACCTGGCGGAGTATCCTGTGGAGTCGGTGAACACTTTGGGTATTCAGTGACAAAAAGGCCCGTAAGAGGCTCTTTACAGAGTAATTACGGGCTCTTCATCAAAGAATGGGGACAGAGGGGATAAAATCCCTGTATGTCCAAAGTGTATAAATCGCTCGTTATCAGCGGCTATCGGTTTCTCAAGGAGGTTGAAACTGGTCAACATCT
>JBEEPE010000115.1:0-5583 GCA_041191265.1 Verrucomicrobiota bacterium
CGCCGCCGCAACATCGCCTTGCAACCGCTGGATCCCCACCAACACCTCGCCATCAAATGCCTCCTCCACCTTCTCGGGAATCACCAAAATACCTCCCTTGCCCACGACCGCACCCAACGCAGCCGCCAGTGCAGAATCCTCTGGCATCGTCGCCTTCGCATCCTTCGTCTTGGCAGCCACCAACCCTCGCCGCGCTGCATCAAATAGCGCCGCGTAATGAGACCGAACCGCTTCCACCGCACGCTCGCCAACCAAAGAATAAGACGCCGCCATTTGGTGCCACGCCGCAAAAACCTCCTCGCCCCGTCGCCCCTGCAAGGCCGCACGACAGGCCTTCAGAAAACGCCACCGCAACCCAGCCCCCTCTGCCACCTTGCGCACCCCCTCATCCGACACGCCCGCCGCCAGTCGAACCGCCTCCGCAAGATAGTCCGCCACCCGACCATCCAGCTCTTTCCTTAACGCTGCGCGCGCTTCCTCAATCGCCCTCCCCGCCGCCGCCTGATGCGTCTTTAACCGGGCCTCCGCCGACTTCCTCGCCGCAACTTCCTCAGGCAACGCCAAACTGTGCTCATACCAGTACTTAATCGCCCCCAGTTTCTCATCCGCCAGATGTCGCGTGCTCCGAAAAATACCCGCCAATGCGTAGTAATCCTCCTGACTCACCGGATCAAACTTGTGGTCGTGACACCGCGCACAGCCCAACGTCATCCCCAAAAACGCTTTCCCCATCGTGTCAATCTGCTCGTCAATCACGTCCATCTCCAACTTGCGCAAATCCTGTTCAGCCAACACCTTCGCGCCCAAGGCCAAAAAACCCGTCGCAACCATCCCGTTCTCACGCGCCATCTCTCCGTCATCTGGCAACAAATCCCCCGCAATGTGCTCCCGCACATACTGGTCATACGGACGATCCGCATTCAGCGCGTCAACCACGTAATCCCTGTACCTCCAAGCATTTCCAAACGCAATATTTTCATCCAACCCATTCGAATCCGCGTACCGCGCCACATCCAACCAGTGCCGGCCCCAACGAACCCCGTACTGAGGCGACGCAAGCAACCGCTCCACCACCCGCCCAAACGCCACCTCATCCGTCCCCGCATCCCCCAAAAACGAATCCACCTCCGCAGGCGTCGGCGGCAACCCCGTCAAATCAAACGTCGCACGCCGCAGCAACGTCAACCGATCCGCCAACGGCGCCGGCTCCACCCCAGCCTCCCGAAGCGACTCCCCCAAAAAGGCGTCAATCGGATTCATCCCGCCAACCGGCACCGGCGGACGCTTCACCGGACGGAACGCCCAAAACGCGCGCCCTTCCTCCAATGACATCCCCGTCGGCCGCTTCATCCCACTCCCCACCGCCTCCCGAGGATCCGGCGCCCCCATCGCCACCCACTTCTCCAACACCTGAACCTCAGCCTCCGATAACGCATTCTTCGGCGGCATCTGCAAATCACGGTTCTTGTAGCGAACCGCTTCAATCAACCGACTCTCCTCCGGACGTCCCGGGACCACCGCTGCCCCCGAATCCCCACCCGCAACCCATCCCGCACGCGAGTCCAACGCCAACCCACCCTTCTTTTTCCCCGCCTCCTCGTGGCACTCCTGACACCGCTCAACCAAGATCGGGCGAACCCGCTTCTCGAAAAAATCCGTCCCCTCCGACCCATTCCCGCCAACGCCCGCAATTAGCGCAAGCAGTAGCACTCCTCTCACCAAACGGACCGACAACATGCCCCACAAAAAAGGCACGAGGCATGCCACCACGCGACGGACAGCACAAAAGGGCGAATGAACGCCGTTAGCGAGCAACCTCACCCCTCACAACGGCAACTCGCCGTCCGCTGGACCAATCTCCGGCAACTCCGAACCCGAAACCGTGTCGCCAGCACGAGGCGTCCCCTCACTCGACATCACCGCCGGTTCCGGCACCGCCGTAAACGCCTGCCGCAACAAATCAGCACGCGCCGTATCACGCGCCCCCTCATCCAACTTCTGACCATGCAACCGCTGCAAATGCGCCGGCTGTATCAGAATGAATAACTCGTCCATCAAGTTCGCCGTGTCCTCCGGGAAAAAACCAAGATCCGCTCCTAACTTCGTCAACGAAAGAAGGCTGCACGCCTCCTTCGTGCCAATACTCCACGAATACCGCAGCAAGCCAAACGCACGCCCCACGTGATCCATCAACATCCGCATCTGCCTCCGCATCAAAACCTGACGCGCATTCTTCTCGTGCTCCACAATCTGCAAAATCACCCGATGAATGCGCTCAATAATCTCCTCCTCAGACTCACCCAACGTCGTCTGATTCGAAATCTGAAAAAGGTTCCCAATCGACTCCGACCCCTCTCCATACAACCCCCTGACCGCCAAACCAATCCGATTCACCGACTGAACCACCTGCGTAATCTGCTCACTCAACGACAAACCCGGAAGATGCAACATCGCCGATGCACGCATCCCCGTCCCAACGTTTGATGGACACGCCGTCAAGTAACCCAAATCCGAACTGAACGCAAAATCCAGTTTCTCCTCCAACTCGCTATCCAGCTTATCCAACGCACGATAGGCAGACTTCAACTGAAGCCCCGAACGAAGAGCCTGCATCCGAAGATGATCCTCCTCGTTAATCATCACCGAAAGCGTCTGCCTCCGGTTAATCACCGCCGCCGAACCCGCACTCTTCGCGCTGTGCTCACGCGAAACCAAATGCCGCTCCACCAACACCTGCTTCTCAATCGGGTCCAACTCCGCACACGGTAAAACATGCGCGTCATGCATCTCCGGCAACCCACTCACCGCAGGCAAAATCCGTTTTAACGTCTCCACCCGCCCATGCTTGCCCGCCCATCCAGGGAAAGCCGCCCCGCGGATGTTGCGAGCAAACCGCACCCGACTGCTCACCACATACGGACTCACCGGCCCGCCGGACTTCAACCAATCCGCCTTGTTATCAAGAATCTCTTTAATCGCCATACCGATTCAGTGCGGTTCAAAGTCACACTCCCCCAACATCCAACGCCGCAATCTCGTCCCGTAAACGCGCCGCTTCCTCGTAGTTCTCCGCCGTCACCGCCGCATCCAGCCGACCCCGCAAATCGCGACGTTTCGTGTCCAGTTCCATCTTTTCCCGCAACCGTTTCGGAGCCTTCCCAGTATGCCGCTGCCCCTTGTGCATCCCCCGAATCATCGGCATCACCGAATCAGAAAACGTCACGTAACACTGCTCGCACCCCAACCGACCCATCCGCTTGAAATCCACCTCCGTAAAGTTGCACTTCGGACACCGCCCCTCCACGCCGCCTCCCGGTAACGGTTTCGACTCGCCCAACCCCAGCAGCATCCCCGCAATATCAAAACTCGTCGGATCGTTGATGTCCTTCTCCTTCGCGCAACCCTGACACATATCCACCTTGTGCACCTTGCCGTCCACAATCTGCGTAATAAACACCGTCGCAGGCTCCGCTTTGCAAACTTCGCAATACATACACTTGGTCGACTCGTCCGGTTCCGTTCGCTCTAACTAGGAATAAATCGGCGTGCCCGTGCTCTGCGTCAACTTTCGGAACTGCTCAATCACCCGACGCGTCACCACCCCAGGCTTCCCATCGCCGATTATCCGCGTGTCCAACTCAATCGCCGCAATCACCTCCGCCGCAGTCCCCGTCAAAAAACACTCGTCCGCCGTATACACGTCGTACCGCGTCATTTCCTGCTCGGAAATCGGCACCCCAATCTCCGCACAAATATCGAAAACCACCTGCCGCGTAATCCCGCCCAACGCCCCAGCATACACCGGAGGCGTCGTAATCCGCCCTTTCTTCACCACAAACAGATTGTCCCCCGTGCACTCCGCCACATACCCCTGCTCGTTCAACATCACCCCCTCATCCGCTCCCGCATGCGTCGCCTCAATCTTCGCCATGATGTTGTTCAAATAATTCAGCGACTTCACCGCCGGTAACAACGCCGCCGGCGTCGCACGACGCGTCGCCGTCGTCACCATCACCATCCCCTTCTCGTACTTCTCCTCCGGATACAGCTGAATCTTGTCCGCAATAATAATCACCGATGCCTTGGGGCACCGGTCCGGACTCAACCCAAGATTACCCTTCCCACGCGTCACCACCAACCGGATGTACCCGTCACGCAATCCGTTCTCGCGAATCGTCGCCAACGTCGCCTCCTCCAACGCCTGAAACGTCATCGGAATCGTTAAACGAATCGCCTTCGCCGAATCCCACAACCGCTCCAAATGCTCCGTCAGCTTAAACACACGCCCATTGTAAAAACGAATCCCCTCAAAAATGCCGTCCCCGTATAGCAAACCGTGGTCAAACACCGACACCTTCGCGTCAGGCTCCGCATACATCACTCCATCAATATAAACTTTCATTTCAGTCACTCTGGTTGGTTGTTCTCTTTTCTCAAAATCTGCCGTTCCCACAACGGACCGTCTCCTTCCCGCAAAGCCGGTCTCACCCGACAAGCATTCCCCTCAAACGCCGTCCGAAACGATGACCCCATCGCGAATCTCAAGCCTCCGGTCCCCGCGGGTGGCCAGCACGTTGTCATGCGTAACCACCACCAACGTCTTCCGCTGCTCTCGAACCAACGAAAGTAGCAGTTCAACGATGCGTTGACCAGTCGCCGAGTCCAGATTGCCCGTAGGCTCGTCCGCAAAAAGAATCGCAGGATCATTCACCAGCGCCCGCGCAATCGCCACCCGCTGCTGCTCACCCCCAGATAACTCCGCCGGAAGATGCTGCGCACGATGCCCCAACCCCACCTGACCCAGCACCGAAAACGCCCGATCTTCCAACTCCTCCCCCCGCATCCCCGCCATCCGCGCCGGCAACATCACGTTCTCCATCGCCGTCAGTTCCGGCATCAAAAAATAACCCTGAAAGACAAACCCCATCTTCCGATTCCGCCGACGCGCCTCCGCTCCGTCACCATCCCCATAAACCTGTTCGCCCTCCAAAAACACCCGCCCCTGCTCCGGACGCTCCATCCCTGCCAACGTATACAACAACGTCGACTTCCCCGCACCCGACGCTCCGCAAATAAACACCGCCTCCCCGCGTCTCACCCTCAAATCAATCCCCCGCAACACCGCCACACTCTTACTCCCCACCCGAAAACTCCGGTGAATCCCCTCCGCCTCCAAATGAACGTCGTCTTCCATGCAATCCAAAAACCCTACACCCCAAACACTCAAAGAAAAGCCCCTCCCTCACTCAGACCCGCCCGCTTCTCCACCAAGCGTGACCCCCAGCACGTCACCGCGTTTTCGGCGTGAACCCTCGCTGCCTTCCACGCATCCTCCTCCCATGCACCGCACGATCCACCGCATCCTGCGAACGTCCCTCGCAGCCGCCACACTCCTCCTCGCCTGCTGCGCCACCCCATACCGCCCCGCAACCAGCTCGGGTGGCTACTCGGAAACCTTCCTCGCCAAAGACACCGTCCGCGTCTTCTTCCGCGGAAACGGACAAACCGAGCCCGAACGCACGCACGACTTCGCCATGCTCCGCGCCGCAGAACTCGGAACTCAGCGCGGCTTCAAATACATGA
>JBEEPE010000116.1:0-11352 GCA_041191265.1 Verrucomicrobiota bacterium
CGCACATAAGGGAAACTCAGCCATCGTGGTGGTGGGACTCCCAGACACCGCCATCCGCGAAAGCCGCGACCGCGTCACGACCGCCATCTCCAACTCCCTCCTGCGCTGGCCCGTCGGACGAATCACCGTCAATCTAGCGCCTGCCGATGTCCGAAAAGAGGGTCCCGCGTTCGACCTGCCCATCGCCGTTGGGATGACCCTCCTCGCTGCCCGAAATACGCCACAGGACCTGCACGATTACTGCATCGCGGGCGAGCTCGCCCTCGACGGCACCGTGCGCCCCGTCAAAGGCGCTCTCCCCATCGCACTCGAAGCGCGCCAGCGCGGCCTCCGCGCGCTGATTCTCCCACGAGAAAACGCCCGTGAAGCCAGCCTTGTCCAAGGCCTCGACATCTTTCCCGTCTCCAGTCTCCGTGAGACCGTCGACTTCCTCCGAGGCAATCACCCCATTCCGGTCTTTCGGTCCAACCCCAACGAACTCCTCGCCGAAGCCGCCTCCGCCGTAGTTCCTGACCTATCCGATATCCGCGGCCAACACCTCGCACGGCGCGCCATGGAGGTCGCCGTCAGCGGCGGACACAATCTCCTTCTCATGGGATCCCCTGGTTGCGGCAAATCCATGCTCGCAAAGCGCATCCCCGGTCTCATCCCACCCATGTCACTGGACGAAGCCATCGAAACCACTCGCATCCACAGCACGTGCGGACTCCTTCTCGGAAAATCAGCATCGGTCATTTCCACCCGCCCCTTTCGATCCCCCCACCACACCATCTCCGACGCCGGCCTTCTCGGTGGCTCCGCAATTCCATCCCCTGGCGAGGTGAGCCTCGCGCATAACGGCGTTCTGTTTCTCGACGAGTTACCCGAGTTCAAACGCCCCACGCTTGAGGTCCTCCGTCAACCGCTGGAGGACGGAACCGTGACCATCACGCGCGCCGCAGGGACGATGACGTTTCCCGCCGATTTCATGCTGGTCGCCGCCCTCAACCCCTGTCCCTGCGGATATTTCGGCGACCCAAACCGGACCTGCAGCTGCAGCACCGCCCAAATCCAACGCTATCGCCAGCGCATTTCCGGACCGCTCCTCGATCGAATCGACATCCAAATCGAAGTGCCGGCCGTCACGTTCCGAGAAATGGCGGGCGGCACCGACGGAGAGGCGAGCGCAGCCGTCCGCCATCGCATCGCAACCTGCCGAGAGACACAGCAAACGCGTTTTCGAGGTTCATGCCGGAACAATGCACGAATGACCTCCCGTCTCATTCGTCAGCACTGTCAGTTGGACGATGCCTCCTCAGCCCTTCTCCAAGAGGCCATGCAATCGCTTAAACTCAGCGCCCGCGCGTACGACCGTATCCTTCGCGTGGCACGAACGATTGCAGACCTCGACGGCGCTACACAAATTGCCGGAGACCACCTCCACGAAGCAATCAGCTACCGGACTCTCGATCGCAACCACACCACCGAATAGAGACCATAAGTAGAGAGACCGATTGGCCCAGCCCCGTAGACCCAATCAAACAAAAGTGGGTCGGGCGAGACTCGAACTCGCAACCAACGCCTTAAAAGGGCGCTGCTCTACCATTGAGCTACCGACCCGTAAAGCCGCCCCCTCGGACGACACTCGCGATTGAAAAGTCCATCACTCGCAAGCGGGACTTGGGACGGTACTCCTCACGCTCGGAAAATCAAGGGGAATCAGGAGCGGAACATAAAATACACTGCGCCCAACACACAGAGTCCTGCCCACAAATAATCAAGCTTCAGCGGCTGTTGCAGATACATCACCGAAAACGGGACGAACACCAACAAGCTCAAGGCTTCCTGCATGATTTTCAACTGCGCCACAGAGTATACCGTCGCACCAATCCGGTTCGCCGGCACCTGAAACGCGTACTCAATCCCCGCGACCATCCAGCTCAACGCCGCCGCTACAAACCAAGGCCGCCCCGACAACTCCTTGAGGTGGGCATACCAAGCAAACGACATAAAAACGTTCGCCAAGGTCAACAACCCCGCCGTCTTAAACCATACAGGTACCATCCCGCACAACTACTCCTCAGCCGTCTACCCCGCAAGCGCTCGAAGCCAACTCTCAAAGTGACGAGCCCCAGCCCGCAAATCCTCCAACGCAATAAACTCATCCTTCGTGTGCGCCTGATCAATCGAACCGCAACCCATCGCAATGCTCGGACTTCCCGCAGCCGCAAAAACTGACGCGTCACAGTACCACGGCGCACCAACCACGCGGCTCCCAATATCGAGAAACGCTTGCACAAACGGATGCCCCGGATCGGTGTCCAAAGGCGCGCCAACCGATAAATCAATCTCAACCCCCGAGTCCGACCCGCGCAACCGCGCCTTCAGCTCCTCCAAAAAATCCGCTCCCAGCGCCGGCGCAAAACGCACGTCCAAACACATCTCGCACGAATCCGGCACAATGTTCACTTTGCTCCCCCCGGAAATCGTCCCGACACTCAGCGTCGAAGCGCCCAAGCGCGAATCCACATGCGATTCCACCCACGGCTGAACCTCCAACCGAATGCGCTCCATCACCACCCCCATTTTAATAATCGCGTTCTCTCCCAACGCCGGATTCGCCGCATGCACGGCTCGGCCATGCGTCCTAACCCGTAAATGCGCGCAACCCTTATGATAACAAACCGCATCGAGCCCCGTAGGCTCAGCCGCAATCACCAAATCAAACCGCCGCTCCGCAGCCAGTGCCCGAGACCCATGTTGACCCGCCTCCTCACCAGCCAATCCCGCAAACCACACCTCAAAATCCAGCTGCTCCAGAACGTCGCGCGCAGCAAATAAACCCGCCAGCATCGCTGCCATCGGCCCCTTCGTATCACTCGCCCCTCGCCCCCACACCCGACCATCCCGAACCTCCCCACCAAAAGGATCAATCGTCATCCCCACCACACTCACCGTGTCCGTGTGTGGAGCAAACAGTACCCGACGCCCCCCAAGACGCTCACCGTTCAATCGAGCCACCACGTTCGGTCGCCCCGGCAACAACTCGTCCAGCCGAACCAAACTCTCCGGAAAACGCACCCGTAACCAGTCGCCAATCCAACGCGCACACCGCTCCTCCCCCACCTGATCCGTCCCAGGATTGTCAGCCGGATTCACACTCGGAATTCGCACCAGCGCCGAACACAACTCCACCACATCCACCGGATACACTTCAAAACCCGCCGCACTCACGCTTTCACCTCCCCAGCCACCGATAAAAACCACTCCGCAAACCGTGGAATCCCGTGCTCCACGCACACCGAGGGACAATACCCCAACGCCTGCCTCGCCTTCGAAATGTCCGCGTAGGTCAAAGGCACATCGCCAGGCTGCTCCGGCAAAACCTCAATCAACGCCTTTTTCCCCAGCGCCTTTTCAATCAATCCAATCAACTCGCTCAACGTCGTCGTCTGGCTCTCGCCAAGGTTAAAAACGTCACACCGCTCCCCCTCATACGAAATCGCCCCGTTAATCCCCTGAACAATATCGTCAATGTACGTGTAATCCCGACGAGTCGAACCGTCCCCAAACTGCTTAATCGGTCTGCCCTCCCAAATCCGTCGACTGAACCCGTGAATCGCCAAGTCAGGGCGCTGCCTCGGCCCGTACACCGTGAAAAAACGTAGGCTGATAGTCCGAATGCCGTACAGATGCGAATAGTTCGAGCAAAGCTGCTCGCCAGCCAACTTCGTAGCGGCATACGGCGAAATCGTCCGCGTCAACGCCATGTCCTCCCGAAAGGGTGCCGTCCGTAACACCCCGTAAACTGATGAACTTGACGCATTCACCACCCTTCCAACCCCCGTCTTCCGAGCCGCCTCCAGCACGTTCAATGTCCCCACAATATTGGTGTCCACATACAGACGGGGATCCTTGAGAGACGGACGAACCCCCGCCCTCGCCGCCAGATGAACCACTGCGTCAAACCGCCCCTCCTCAAACACACGCTCGACCAACGCGGCATCTCGGATATCGCCGCGTACAATCCGTATGTCCGCCCCCACTCCAACCAAGTTCTGCTCTTTGATTTCAGGCGAATAAAAGTCGTTGAAATCATCCAAGACCGTCACGTCATCCCCCTGAGCCAAGCGCGAATCCACCACGTGCGATCCGATAAAGCCCGCCCCGCCTGTCACTAAAAGTCTCATGGATGCAAGCTAACCCGCCCCGATAAACCCCGGCAAGTCGCCCCTGCTTTGTGACACAGAAGCGGACCCGCCCCTACAGCCCCGCTTTTTCGCGCAAAAACCGATAAAGTGCCTGCGTCCCGCACTCGCCGAATCCGCCCCCTTCCAACGCTTGGTAAAGACGCCCCGCCGTCTCCAATCCCGGCATCTGCACTCGCCGCGCCGCGGCAAACTCGAGGGCAATCCCGATGTCCTTCACCAAATGCTTTACAAAGAATCCAGGCGCGAAATCTCCAGATAACGCTCGCGGCGCAAGTTGCGAAAACGCCCAACTCCCCGCTGCCCCCCCCGAAAGCAAACCCTGCACCTTTGCAGGGTCCAGCCCACCCACCTCCGCCAACACCAACGCCTCTACCCAAGCAACCATCCCAACCGCCACCGCAACCTGATTCGCCATCTTGCAGCGCTGACCCGCTCCCGGCCCGCCCAAATGCTCAATCGTCTTACCCATCCGCTGAAACAGGGGCAAAACCTCCTCAAACCCCGAACAATCCCCGCCCGCCATGATCACCAACCTAGCCTCGCGCGCCCCCAAATCCCCGCCGGATACCGGAGCATCCAGCACCCGAATCCCCCGCCGCATCCCAACCTCCGCAATGCGCTCAGCCAACGACGGACACGACGTCGTCATATCCACCAGAACCGTCCCCTCCGCTGCGTGGCTGATCAAACCGCCCGCGCCAAGATACGTCGCCTCCACATCCGAAGGATATCCCACCATCGATATCACCGCCGATACGCCGGAAGCCACCTCCGCCAAATCCTCGCACCAAACCGCCCCTCGCTCCTCCAAAACTCGCCCCTTCTCCCGAGTCCGCGTGTGAAACCGTACGCGATACCCCGCGTCAATCAGGTGCCCCGCCATACTACGCCCCATCACCCCAGTCCCCACAAACCCCACAGAACACCCCGACAGAAAACCGCTCACTTCACCCGCTCCAAGTAAAAAGTCCCCGTGTCGTACGCCGATTCGTAGCGTAACTCGAAGCGATCCCCGTAAATCCCCCCAGAATAGCGATATTCGCCGCCTCCCAACCCCGACAAAACCTGACGCCCTTCCACGTCATAATGATCGCCTGCAGGCGTCAGAGTCATCTGAGAGTCATACCCCTTGTGCACCGTCAAAAACAACGTTTGCCACCCACCAAATCCTGCGTCGAAAACCAAATCCATCTTCGCTCCTTTTCGCTGACGCAAACTCCGCTCGCCCTCCGAGGAAACCCGCACCACAGCGCGCAACGGACCCGAATGCCCCGACGGCCCTTCGCTCCACCACAACCCACTCCAGTTTCCCGAAATGCGAACTGGCGCCTTGCTGACCTGCGGCGACGCCCATTCCTGCTGAAACCGCGCGGACACACAGGACGTCTCACCAACAACCAGCGCCGCTGCCAAAGGTAAAAAGAGTTTTGAGGAACGCATAAATAAGACCGGACCATTCCAAGCGAGACCAACCCCACTCGCAACCCGTTTCAACCCGACACACTTCACCTCAAAACTCGACTCCACGCCTCGTCCACCGAAGGCCGCGCACGCCAAACCACCGTCATCACGCGATCCTCACTCGCTATCCACGCCGCCTTCCAGTCTGCATCTCGAAAGAAATGCCATCCCGTCCCCACAGGATCCGCCTCAACCTCAGCCCCGCGCGGCCGACGACTAATCAACACCATCCCCTCCGGACGTTGCAGAGCTAAAATCACGAACTCCACCCCCGACGCCGTCGCCTTCCGCCTTCCAACCACAGCGGTTTTATCGTCCCACCCCGAAAAAGCCGCCCCATCAAGGCCGTTCAAGAGCAGCCAGTCCGCCATCTCCCCAAAATTCCCCGTAACGGGCTCAATCGATGGCGCCGCCACACCTCGCGCGACGCGAGCCAACAGAAGCGATTGCTCTTCGTACTCCCGGTACGCATCGGTTTTCCGCAACCAAAAGAACAAACCCGTCGCCATCCCAACCACCAAAAATAACAACATCCAAAGCGTCCGATTCTCACGTCGACGACGTCCCTCCAACAACGCCGCCAAATCGGCCACCTCCCCTTCCATCACCACCTCCGGCAACTCGTCCTCAGGCTCCTCCGGTAAACGCACCCCTTCTACCCAGCCACGCAACTCGCTCCGCAACCCCTCAAACGCCTCAACCCACTCGCGCCCCCCCTCCATCTCCCCCGCAAAACGCAACGCGCTCCGAACCCGTCTCGCAGCCACCCCCTCACAACCCGCCACACCCATCCACACCAAATCCTCATCCGTCTCCGGACACGTCACCCCCTTCCGCTTCAACAACGCCCGCATCCCACGCCACACATGGCTCAAAAAAGTGCTCTCCACAAATCCCGTCGCATCCATCCAAGCCACCATCCCCGCCCGTGGTAACGCATACACAACCCCCAAAACCGCCCGCTCCCTGCGCGGCAAAATCGTTAACCAAGACGCGTCAAACTCCGGACGCTCACCCTCCAACGGATCCAAATAATCCTCCGCAACCTCCTCCCGCCAACCGTCAGACAAAAACTCTCCAATCAACCCCCGCGCCGCAACCGTCAACCGGTGCTCCTGCTTCCGAGCAATCGAAATCGTCGGCTCCAACTGAAGCAAAATCCGACGACAAAGCGTCAAGGCCCTCGCCTCATCGCCAGAAATAAATACCGCGAGACGAAAAAGCCCTTCCAATGCGTCACGCTCAAGAAGGTCCATCCCGAAACCGTACCCGTACCCCGTGCCGATTCAAGCCCGCCACCCCACCTCACAAACCCCGCCAACCCCCAACAAAACACTTCCTCACGACGAATCACTCCCACCAAACACTGTCACCCACCGAAATTCATAGGTTGCAAGATTCCGAACTTCCGCGCACCTTCCCGCCTCTCACCCCCCTCACGAACCCGAAACGGCCACCGCAGACCATGGCAAAAACCCTCGTCATCGCAGAGAAACCCAGCGTCGCTCAAGACATCGCCAAAGCGCTCGGCAAACTTGAACGCAAAGGCGACTTCTTCGAGAACGACTCCTACGTCGTCTCCTCCGCCGTCGGTCACCTCCTCGAACTTCGCCCGCCAGCCGGATCGGAACCCACCCGCGGGAAATGGAAAATCGAAAACCTTCCCTTCACTCCAGACGCGTTCGACCTTGAACCCATCGAGAAAAACGCGTCCCGCCTCACCACCCTCAAATCCCTCCTCAAACGTAAAGACGTCGCAGATATCATCAACGCATGCGACGCCGGACGGGAAGGCGAACTCATCTTCCGGAACATCATCCGCGCCTCAGGAACCCAAAAACCGCTCCGTCGACTCTGGCTCCAGTCGATGACGCCCGACGCCATCCGAACCGCCTTCGAACGACTCCGCTCTGACCAAGAGCTCCAACCGCTCGCCGACGCAGCCCTCAGCCGCGCCGAAGCAGATTGGCTCGTCGGAATCAACAGCACCCGCGCCCTGACCGCGTTTAACTCTGCAGAAGGCGGTTTCCACAAAACAACGGCCGGACGCGTCCAAACCCCCACCCTTGCCATCCTCGTCGAACGAGAAGAAAAAATTCGCGCGTTCAAAGCGAAACCCTACTTCGAAATCCACGCCACATTCGAAGCCCAAGCCGGCACCTACGCCGGACGCTGGTTCGACGAATCCTTCTCCAAAGGAAAAGGCGAGGAGGACGCAAAAGCTGAACGCCTCTGGGACGCCCAGAAAGCGGAATCCATCCGAACTGCCTGCGAGGGCAAACCAGGAGCGGTTGAGGAAGAGAAAAAGCCAACCACGCAAATCGCGCCGCTGCTCTACGACTTAACCACCCTCCAACGCGAGGCCAACCAACGCTTTGGGTTCCCCGCTCGGATGACGCTTCAAATCGCTCAGGCTCTCTACGAAAAGCACAAGGTACTCACCTACCCACGAACCGATTCTCGCTACCTTCCAGAAGACCATCTCTCAACGGCACGACGCGTTCTCGAATCCATCGACAGCCCCCTGCTCGCACCCCACGCTCGCAAAGCGCTGTCCTCCGGATGGGTCCGCCCCAACAAGCGCATCTTTAATAACGCAAAAGTTAGCGACCACTTTGCGATTGTTCCCACCGGCACCGCAGCAAAAAGCCTCGACGAACGGGAGTTCAAAATCTTCAACCTCGTCTCGCAACGCTTCATCGCAGTCTTCTTCCCAGCCGCTCAGTTCGAGGTTACCACCCGAATCACTCGGGTCGAGGGACATGCCTTTAAAACTGACGGGAAAGTCATCGTCGATCCCGGTTGGATGCAGGTCTACGGCAAACAATCCCAGACCGAACGAGCCGACGGCGAAGAAGAGTCCGATTCCAATCTCTGCCCCGTCTCACAAGGCGAACGCGTCCGAACGGACTCCATCGAAGTCCGATCTCTCGAAACCCGCCCGCCCGCCCGTTACAACGAAGCAACACTGCTTTCCGCCATGGAAGGTGCCGGAAAGCTCGTTGAGGACGAAGAACTGCGAGAGGCCATGAGCGAACGCGGTCTCGGCACTCCGGCCACCCGTGCGCAAATCATCGAGGGCCTCCTCACCGAAGGCTACATCCTCCGCCAAGGACGAGACCTTTACGCAACGGCGAAAGGAATCTCTCTTATCACTCTCCTCCGAGACATTCACGCTGAGGCACTGTGTAAGCCTGAACTGACCGGCGAATGGGAGTTTCGACTCAAGCAAATGGAGCGCGGTCAACTGTCGCGCCCCGCGTTTCTCGGAGAAATCAAGCGCCTCACCTGCGACCTCGTCGAAAAGGTTCGGGCCAACATGGGCAAAGAAGTCTCAGGCCTCTTCACCCCACTCGATGTTCCCTGTCCACGCTGCCAAGCAACGCCGTTCCGTGAAACATTCCGGTTCTTCGAGTGCCAAAGCTGCAAGCTCACCATCTGGAAAACGATGGCAGGACGTGAAATGGAACGCGACGAGGTCGTGCGCCTCCTCCAAAATGGGAAAGTGGGCCCGATCGAGGGCTTCCGATCCAAACTCGGAAGAGCTTTCGCAGCGAACGTCCTCATTAACGAGGGATCAGGCTGGAAACAAAAGTTCGACTTCGAAGAAGACGAATCTGCCAACTCGGCAGAAAGCCTCGCGTCTCTGCCAACGCTCGCAACCTGCCCCGCATGCAAACAAGGACGCGTGGTCGAGAACACCAACAACTACCTCTGCGACCGCTCTCCTGCCAAGGAATGCACTTTCCGAACAGGCAAAGTCATCCTTCAGCAAGCCGTCTCCCCAGAACAACTCAACAAGCTGTGCGCCACCGGTAAAACCGACCTCCTCCGCGGCTTCATCTCCAAAAAAGGGAAACGCTTCTCGGCCTTCCTAAAACTTGAGCCGACCGGAAAGGTCGTATTTGAGTTCGAGGAACGCGCCCCCAAGTCTGGCGCAAAAGCAAAGCCCAAGGCCGCGACCACTCGGCCAAAGCGCGCAAAGTCAGAATAACTCCAACCATCCCCTGCGATACCAGCCTCAGGGGATGTGTCTCACACGAAGACACAAAGCCACGAAGGGGAAATCAAATAAAGGCGCTCCGCCACAGCGATGTTCGACGACAAGTCCACACGCAACTCCTTCCACGTCCCCCCATAATCCCCCCTTCCTCTTTTCCCCTCCCCCCTTCGCGCCTTCGTGTCTTCGTGTGCCCCCTCTTCTCCCCTCCCTCTTCGGGCCCCCACGAAAAAAGGGAGGCCCAATCAGCCTCCCTTTCTCTCACCCCGCTAAACCAACAGAGCAACTCCGTCAGTCCCCGCCCTCACCTCTTACTGAAGGTGAATCTTCACCTCCGCCTTCTCGCGGAGTTCCTTCAACATCTTGCGCACAAACTCGTCCGACTTCCGGTTCTCAAGAAACGAAACCAACCGAGGTTTCACCTCTTCCAAACTCATCACCGAGGCCTCTTTACGATCCGTCACTTTGATGATGTGGAAACCAAACTGGGTCTTCACCGGACCAACAATGTCGCCCGATTTCGCCTCAAACGCCGCCTTCGAAAACTCAGGCACCATCTGCTCTTTCGTGAAGAAATCTAGGTCCCCCTTGTTCTGCTTCGCCGAAGGATCCTCCGACATCTCCAACGCCAACTTCGCAAAATCCTCCCCACCCTTCACCCGGTCGAGCAACTCCTTCGCAATCTTCTCTTTCACCGCCACATCCTCCTCCTTCGTCTGCTCACCCAACTTCACCAAAATGTGCGAAGCCTTCACCATCTCCGGTTGCTTAAACTGCTCCGGATTCCCTTTGTAAAACTCCTCCGCATCCGCGTCCGTCACCTTCGCGACCCCGCCCTTCTTCTGCTCCTCAATCCAGCGCTGCTGCTGAATCGACGAACGAACGTCCTTCACCACGCGGTCCAACGTATACCCGCTCGATTCCACCTGCTTCTTGAACGCCTCCTCATCCGGGTAGCCCTTCTTAATCTGCATCAACCGCTCCTCAACCTCCTCGTCCTTGACCTCGATTTTCGCTGAACGCTTCGCAACCAACCGCTCCAAAATCAACCCGTCCAACACCATCTTGTACGTCTGAGCACGCTGCGCAGCCGGCATTTTGTCCAATACCGACAAATCCATCCCCTGCGTGCGCACCGCATTCTTCAACGCCGTCTCCAACTCACCCTTCGGCAAAGGCTCCCCTTCCACATCCGCCACCACGTCCGGCAACTTCATCTCCGCGGCCGCCGTCGGCTCCTTCGCATCCCCCTCTGGCTTCGCGCCAGGAGCCTTCTCGGACGCAGGCGCCGGTGTTGGAGCCGCATCTGGCTTCGCAGGGACCACTTCCACGCGAGGCTGAGGCGCGGCATCGGCCTTTTCCGCAGGAGCCGCCGTCTGAGCCGCAGGCGCTGCAGCCTTTTCCGCAGGCTTCTCCGCCGGCTTGTCACAGCCAGTCATGGACGTCAAAGAAATCACCGAAGCGGTGAGGATGGTTGCCGCCGAAGCGGTCAGGTTGGTTTTCATGATTCCCCGTAGACTCACAGGACAAACTCCGGAACTCCAGCAGGAAGAGAATCGTCGCACGTCAAACTCACGACTCCGCCCATCCAAGCCGCACATGGCCTTCGTCGTGCTAAAGAAGAGGAAACAAAATCCCCGCCGGAATCCTCCCACCCCCACCAATCTGCCCCCTTGATCCCCCGCCCTGTCACCTCTTCCA
>JBEEPE010000117.1:0-7578 GCA_041191265.1 Verrucomicrobiota bacterium
ACGTCTTCACCATGGCTGGTTATCCCGTACGCGGAAACGACATCATGGGAATCGTCAAAGATGAAACGGGGGCCATCTCACTCGACCTTCTCGGTTTGCCGTATACCACCCTCGGCTATGCGAACGGCCCTGGCTATACCGGTAAATCCTACTCAAAATCCGACAAGTCAGTCGTGGCACAGCAGGCTGGAATCAAAGTCTACCCGCACATCCCCGCCGCATATGACAACGGCGCCACTCGACCAGACCTCCTAGCCGGTGGCAAGGATGCGACCGACAGCATGAACTTCCAGCAGGAAGCAACCGTTCCTCTCAACTCGGAAACCCACGCCGGTGAAGACGTTGGAATCTGGGCAAAGGGACCAAACGCCCACCTATTCCGCGGATCACTGGAACAAAGCATGATCTTTTGGATCATGGCCGACGCGCTGAAGCTGAAGGCAGCAAACTAAAAACAACACCAGCGCCGGAGTCCCCCCTGTCGGGACTCCGGCTTCTTGCATTTCCTGACCTGTGATTCGTTACGCATTTCTCCTCACGACCCTTGCCTTAAACTTCTTCCCTCAGCCACTCGTCGCTGCTCCAGACATCGCTGCCGAGTTCGAAACCTCCTATTCGTCAGAAGCAGATGCAACGCAGTCGCGCCGCTGGAGACTTTTCCGCGATCAACAATCGGTTGAAACCTCGGAACTGGGCTCACCCGATGGCGAAGAATGGATTTTGAATGCAGATCAATCCGTAACCTATCGTCGCCTCTTTCATCCAGAGCGCAGGGCTGTTGAGTATTCACCGCGTGACCTTGCACTCTCAAAAACACCTGCCGAATGGTCGCGCATCGCCCATGTTGTTTCACCCAAGCTTCTTGAGAAACTCAAGCCTACGGATCAACCATCCAAACCAGACGCTCTCCGCTACGAAGGCGAGGTCGATGGACAATCCATCACGGTCGTTTGGTCAAAAACGCTCGAACTCCCCGAGCGCGTAGAAACGAAGGGCCCTTCGGGACACACCAAAGTGGTCCTCGTTCAACACCACAGATTATCCGACTCGCCGTGGATGCGGCTTGGAAAGCGGGACTACCACACCATCGAGTTCACGGATCTCGGCGATTCAGAACAGGACCCAATCATCAAACGTATCCTCCAGCGTATGGGTAAGATTCACCAGTGCGGCAGCCTCTGCGCAACAGGCGGCCATCTCCAGCAAAAGAAAGCCGCCAAACCCGCAACGGTCCCCAGTCAACCCATCAACGAGGGCCCTTCCCGCCAACGTTGACGCTTCAAACCAGCCCAATCATCAACTCCCGCAAACGCGGACTTTGAACGGAGGAGAGCGCAAACTCGCGCCTTCCCCGCCAACTACTCCTTCAGCGCACCGGCCTCGGCCTCGGTGAATCGGTCAAATAACCGCTTCACCGTCAGCCCCTGGACTACCACCGAGAAAAGCACCACCGAGTAGGTCATCACCGTCATCATTCCAACAATTCGGGCGTCCACTTTGTCACCAAGCAACTCTCCCAAAGAGAGCGACAGCGCCACCGATATTCCGCCCCGCAACCCGCTCCAGGTCAGAATCCGCACGGTGTACGCCGGAAACCGACGACGCAAACGCATCGCTCCAATCGGTAAAACCACGCCCACCCACCGCGCTGCCAACACCACCACAATCGCCAACCCCGCCACCGCGATAAACTCACGGTTCCACTTCACCATGATGGACTGAAGCCCAATGAGGATGAACAAAATCGCATTCATCGTCTCATCGATCAGTCCCCAAAACTTGTGCACGTACTCCCCCGTCGCATCCGCCTGCTTCTCCCCAACCCCCTCGTGACTGATAAACAACCCCATCGTCACGACCGCGAGCGGCCCTGACACGTGCAATCGCGAAGCTAAGATACTGCACCCCAATGCCATTCCCAAGGTCACCAATACCTCAATCTCCGTGTACGCATTGTCGATGTACTGCAAGATTTTCAGCCCCACCCAACCCAGCGCACCGCCAAAAAGAATCCCGCCAACCACCTCGCGCCCAAATAACATTGCCGTCTGCGACGCACTGAAGTTCTCCACCCCATTCACCGCAACCTGAAGCACCGTCAAAAACACCACGACGCCCACCCCGTCGTTAAACAACGACTCCCCAGCAATCTGCATCTGCAGATTCTTCGAAACCGTTGAATGCTTGATCATCGCCAAAACCGCAATCGGATCCGTCGGCGAAATCAGCGCCCCAAACAGCAGGCAGTAAATGAAATCCACAGGGAACCCAATCAACGGCATCAGGTAGTACAGACCAAAACCCACCGCAAAGGTCGAAATCAGCGTCCCCACAATCGCCAAAATAAAAACCGTCCACTTCTCCTGTCCCAACGTTCGCAAATCCATCTCCATCGCACCCGCGAACAACATGAAACTCAGCATCACGTTGAACAACACATCCGAAAACTTGTACTGCGTGAACAACGCCTCCGCATAAGCGTGCAACGATGGCGAAACCAATCCCAGCCCAGCCACCACCAACGACAACGCCACCGCCATCACCATCAATCCAATCGTTGACGGAAGCTTCAAAAACTTGGTGTTCACAAACAAAAACACCGCCGCCAAAACAATCAGCAACGTAATCAAATCAAGAACACTGAAACTCATAAAAAGCCTTTCTGTAGGTTGTTGCCTTTCTCACGAAACCATTTCTATCCGCCAAAACTCTCACGCCAAAACCGCTTTCACCACATTGCCCTTCACATCCGTCAATCGGTAATCCCGCCCCCCGTGACGATACGTCAACCGCTCGTGATCCAACCCGAGCAAATGCAAAATCGTCGCATGCAGGTCATGAATGTGAACCTGCCCTTCCACCGCCTCATGCCCCAACTCGTCCGTCGCGCCATGCACGCTCCCCCCACGCACCCCACCGCCCGCTAACCACATCGTGTACCCCTTATTGTTGTGCCCGCGCCCATCCGTCGTCGCATCGTCCGGCGTCCGACCAAACTCGCCCCCCCACACCACCAACGTCTCATCCAACATCCCGCGCTGCTCCAAATCCTGAAGCAACCCCGCAATCGGCCGATCAATCTGGCCGCAGTTTCGAACCATCCCCGCACCCAGCGAGCCGTGTAAATCCCACTCCAAGTGGCTAATCTCAATAAACCGTACCCCCGCCTCCGCAAAACGCCGCGCCATTAAGCACTGCTTACCAAACGTTTCCGTCGGTGAACGGTCCGCCCCGTACAACGCCAACGTCGCCTTCGATTCCCGAGACAAATCCATCACCTCCGGCATCTCGTCCTGCATCCGAAACGCCAACTCGTACGAACCAATCAACCCCTCCACTCGGTCATCATCCAACCCATCCGCTACCCCTCGATTAACCGACTGCATCAAATCCAGTCTCCGACGCTGCGCATCCCTCGACCGCTGCGTGTTCGTCAAATCCCCCACCGCCAATGGCGCACCCGGCATATTCGCGTTGCCCAGCATCGTCGCTGAACAGGACGCCGGAAGAAACGCGTTCGAGTAGTACCGAGTCCCACCTAAAGCCGTCAGCGGGTTGATCGAAATGAACCCCGGCAAGTTTCGGTTCTCCGTCCCCAAACCGTAAACCGTCCACGCTCCTAACGACGGACGCACAAACTGAAAACTCCCCGTGTGCATCTGCTCCAACGCCTGAGCATGGTTCTCATTATCCGTTTGCATCCCTCTCAACACGCAAAGCTTGTCAGCCTGCTTCGCCGTCTCAGGTAAAAGCTCCACCACATCCAAACCACTCCGCCCATGCTTCGAAAAACTCCAGCGCGATCCGAATAGCTTCATCGCCTTGTTCTTCCAAACCTCGCCCTGACGCTTCGTAAGCTCCGGCTTCGGATCAAACGTCTCCATCTGCGACGGTCCCCCGCGCATGCACAAAAAAATCACTCGCCGCGCCCGCGCCACATAATGCGGGAGCGCAACAGACGATACGCCGCCCCCCGCCATCGCTTCCTTCGCCGCCAAACCCGCAAACGCCAGATAGCCAAACCCCGCTGGAACCCGTCGCAACACCTCGCGTCTGGAAAATGTGGTTTGCATCTCACTCTCCCAAAGCAATCAACGAACCAACCGATGCTCCACAGAACCAAACAGCATGTGCGCCGCATCAGCCCATCGCGCCTCGCCGCCCTGCACATCTTCCGCCTCCGCAACAAACGCGAGAACCCGCGCCACCTCGTCCTCACGAGGGTTCCTGCCCAAAACCGTCCGAAATAGCCACGCCACCCGCCCCTCCCCAGAGCGCCCCTCCTCCGCAGAACGCTGAGCCGCCAACTCCGCAAACTTCCCCACCCGAGGATGATTCATCAAATACAACGCCTGCGTCGGAACCACGCTCTCCGTTCGCTCCGCAACCGGTCGGTCCGGTGGCGCAAAATCAAACAACTCCAGCGCCTCCGGTAGCACTCCCCGAATCACCGGCAAATACGCCGCACGATGCGTCGTCACCATCTCACCCCGTGTCACAAACGGCTTAAACGAAGACAACTCCGCATCGCGATACGGATGAAATCGCGCAAAAAATGATTCCGTCGGTCGGTTCCGATCCAACTCACCCGAGGCGCTCAAGATACTGTCGTGCAAAACCTCCGCATCCATCATCCGCGGACGCATCCGGCCAAACCACCGATTGTCCGGATCACGCTCACGCATCCCGTCCGCACCCCGCGAATCCAACCCGTACACCCGCGAAAGCACCAGCGAACGCACCAACCGCTTCGTCGACCACCCCCCTTCCATAAACTCCACCGCCAAATAATCCAACAACTCCGGATGCGATGGCGCAGCGCCCGTCACCCCGAAATCGTCCAACGTCGTGACCAACCCCCTCCCAAACAAATGACGCCACACCCGATTGACATACACCCGCGCCGTCAACGGGTTGGACCGATCCGTTAACCACGCAGCAAGCTCCATCCTCCCACTGCCCTCCGCTCCCGGCGAAACCGCTCCCGGCACATGCACCACCCGCAAAAAGCCCCTCGGAACACTCTCGCCTAACAATGTCGTCTCCCCACGCACATGAATCCGGCAATCCTCCACCTTGGACCGGTCCCGCATCCCCATCGCCCAGCCCGGCATCGGAGGCGCCGCATCCTGCAACGCCGTCACCTCCGCCTCCAACGCAGCAACCCGCACATGCCAATCCGCAATCTCTGCCTCCAACCCCGCTAACACACACTCCGCCTCCACCCGCTCCTCACCCACCGCCTTCTCCACCACCCGCTTCGCATCAGGCACTCGCCGCTGAACCCGATACCGATCCGACCGCGCAACGTGCATCCGCAACGTCAAATCGTCCAACCGCTTCAAATAATCCAACCCCGCCACCCCCAACGCCCGACCCTCCCCACCCAACGCATGCAACTCCGTGTGATGAAATGCCGTCGCTTTAATCCCGCGCGGACCGTACCCGTACAACGGCTGCGAACTGCGTAAAATCCCCGCCAACGCGTAGTAATCCGCCGTCGGAATCGCCTCAAACTTGTGGTCATGACACCGCGCACACGCCACCGAAAGTCCCAACACGCCACGCCCCAATACCTCAATCTGCTCATCAATCACATCCATCCGGAAAACTTCCGGCTTCGTCTCCTCGTACGCCTTCGAACCCAATGCCAGAAAACCGGACGCCACCAGCAACTCGTCCCGCCGCGACGGATCACGATCCGCCATCAAGTCCCCCGCCACCTGCTCACGCAAAAAAACGTCAAACGGTTTGTCCGCCGCAAACGCATCAAACACGTAATCCCGATACCGCCACGCATGATGGAAAACCACGTTGCGATCTTTCCCGTTGCTGTCCGCATACCGCGCCACATCCAGCCAATGCCGTCCCCATCGCTCCCCAAAATGCGGACTCCCCAACAACCGATCCACCACCGCCGCAGCATCTTCTAACCGAAAACTCGCAACCTCCTCCGCAGACGGAGGCAATCCCGTCAAATCAAGATGCAGACGGCGCAGCACCACTTCCGGTGAAGCATCACCGGACGGACGAATCCCCTCCCGCTCCAAACCCGCAAGAATGAATCGATCCACCGCACCGCGCACCCATCCCTCCCCGCGAACCGCTGGAAGCGGCGGACGCTGCGGAGCCCGCATCGACCAAAACGCGCGCCCCTCCTCGAGCGGGAGGCCCCGCCGTTTCGCCACCTTATGGGACGAGTTTTCCCGAGGGTCCTCCGCCCCGTCAGCAATCCAGCGCGCAAAATCGTCCAGCACCGACTTCGGCAGCATCGGTTCCTTCGGAGGCATCGCGATGTCCTTACTCTCGTGCCGCATCGCTTTCAGGAGAAGGCTCTCCGAAGGCTTCCCCGGCACGACGGCCGGACCACTGTCCCCTCCCTCAAGAAGGCCTTTTCGCGAGTCAAGATACAGCCCTGCCTTCAGCTTCCCTTTGCCCTCCGCCTCCCCCGAATGACACCCCTCGCAGCGCTCCACCAAAACCGGCCGGATCTTGGTTTCAAAAAAACGCACCCTCTCCTCGCGCCGCGAATCCTCCGTCCCTCTCAAGGAACCGACAGAGAAAATCCAAACCGCGAGCCAAGCCCAGCCAACCGCCATTGAGCCTAACGGGCGCATAACCTCTAAAACGCAAAAAACATGCCTTTCGGGCGAAACTGCCTCAGAGAGGCCCAACCCCGACACTCAACAACCCACCACCTAGAACATCAGTAGGACCGCCTGAGAGATCCCTTTACGTACTCCTCCGTCCGACCACTCGATGTCTGAACCGCAACCGTATCGCCCGAGACCTGAGCACTCACCGCCTTAGATCCAAAACTCCGGCGCATCGAGCCCTTCACATACTCCTCCACGCGCCCTGCCTTGGTGACAGCCACAACCGTCTCACCGTCCGTCGCAGCAAACACGATGTTACTCCCAAACGACCGCTTCATCGAACCGTTCTCGAACTCCTCGACCCGACCCCGATTCACTCTGACTGTTACCATAGTTTTGAACCTCTGTTTGATAGGTCAACAAACCCATCATCTCACGCGAATTAAAGCATCCAGTCTGTCCTCTCCCTAAACCAGACCGGTCAGCGTACCCGTCGCATCGGAGAAACGCTCCACCTCGACCCCTGTGCGCTGCGCCACTGACAACAACACGTTCGCCATCGGTGGATGATTCTTCGGATCGTGCGCCAGGTGCGTTCCCAACTTCATTCCCAACGCTCGCCCCCCCGCTACCAGCAACGGCAGGTTCTTCGGCGAATGCTCCCCACCCTTACCGCTATTCATCCCCGACCCATAAACAATCACCGTCCGATCCAACATCCGCCCCCCACCCGGCTCCTCCGTCGCCTTCAAAAAGTCCATAAACCGCGCCAGCCGGCCCAAATGAAAGCGATCAATCGCAGCCAACCGTTTCAACATCTCCGCATCCCCGCCATGGTGCGACAACTCATGGTGATTCTCTCCGCCCCCACCAAAACCGCCCGCCTCTCTCGACCACTCAAACGAAATCACCCGCGTCGTGTCCGTCAGAAACGCCAAGTACGACAACTCCATCATCACATCCAACCACATCGGACGATCAT
>JBEEPE010000118.1:0-6808 GCA_041191265.1 Verrucomicrobiota bacterium
CTCTGTGTGGCGGCCTGCGAGAGGGGGCGCATGGCGTCGAGGAAGGGCAGCGCGATCGCGATTCCGGACGTGCGGAGGAAGGTGCGGCGGGCGATGGGGGTTCGAGGCATGGGTGTTGGCGGTTACTTGTTTTTGAAGGCGCGGCTCTGAACCACTTCGTGGATCAGAGTTTGGAAGCCGCGGCCCTGTTTGGCGGATCGAGTGAGCATTTGCTCGATGAGTTCACGGTCAGCGAACTGGGGTTCTGCACCGGTGGCGTAGGTGAGCAGTTTTTGCAAGAGGTTCCGAGTGATTTGGTCGGGGTCTGACAGGAGGATTCGTTTGTACTCATCGACGTCTGCAAACGCTTTTCCGTCTGCGGTTACGCCGCCGATTTCGACGTCGGGTCCTCGGTAAACGGGACGTCCGGTGTAGGCGGGAATGTCGACGGTGCCGGCCTTGGTTTTAACGGAAGCGCGGTAGAACTGGCGGAAGCCTCCGATGGGATCAAACGATTCGAGGGCGAATCCGGGAGGGTCGATGTGTTGGTGACACGTGTTGCATGCGGCGAGGGTGCGATGCTTGTCGAGTTGTTGGCGGATGGTTGTGGCGCCACGGATGTCGGGTTCGATGGCTGGAACATCGGGCGGCGGGGGCGGCGGGGTTTTGCCAATAAGATGTTCGAGCACCCACTTGCCGCGAAGCACGGGTGAAGTGGTTGTTCCGTCGGCTGTTACCTTGAGCACGCTCCCTTGAGTCATGACGCCGCCTCGGTGAGCGTCCGAAGGCAAACTCACTCTTCGGAACTCGGTTTGAGGGAGGGAGCAGGGGAAACGCCCGGTTAATTTTTGTGCGGGTGGTGCCATCTCAAACGCGTTCAAGATTCCGTAATGGGCAGCGAGCCGCCGACTGGAGAAGGTCCAGTCGGAGTGGACGAACTCGGTGACGCTGCGGTTGTTTTGCAGAATGTCTGCGACGAAGCGGCGGGTTTCTTCGGGCATTGCCCAGAGGAGGGTTCCGTCGAAATCGCCGTAGAGGTTGGGGTCGGGAATGGTGGCGTCGATTTTGCGGAGTTCGAGCCATTGCCCGGTGAAGTTTTCGATGAAACCGCGGATGTTTGGTGAGGCGAGGAGGCGGGCGGTTTGTTTGCGCAGTTCTTCGGGGTTGGAGAGGTCCGCTGCGAGGAGGGTTTCGTCGGGGGGCAGGGTGGTGAGGAAGTACGCGAGCCGGTTTGCGAGTTGGTTGCGATTGAGTGGGCCTGGGCTTTCGAGGAAGAAGAGGAAGGGTGGAGCGGTGAGGATGTTCTTGTAGCCGAGCGTCATGGCGTTCACGAAGCTTTCGCCGGCGTCGAGGCGGGCGTGGACTTTTTCGATGAACGGTTTGATTTCGGTTTCGCTGACGTCGCGACGGAACGCGCGGGGGATGAACGCTCGAAGGAGGCGTTCGGCGTCTTCTTTTGGGGTGGTACTCACGGGTTCGAGCGGATCGTTGAGCCACTGGTAGATGTTGGTGCGGTTGCTCCAGTCCTGAGATTTGCGACCTTCGGCGCGGGCTTTGGCGACGGAGCGGGGCACGAGTTCGGCGTTCCCGAATAGGGTGCGGTACGCGGGCGAGGGGAACGGATCGATGGGGCCCTCTATTTCGAGCCATTCGATGAGGAAGCCGGGACCGGTGTGTTCTTCGACGGTTTTTTTTGTGCCGCGAATGTCCCAGTTCAGTTGGAGTTGAACGACGAACGCCTCGCCGGCGTCGAGATCGATTTCCGTTTCGATGAGGGTCGGCGGGCCGTGGGGGAAATCGAACATGTCTTTGACAACGGGCGGTTCGCGTCCTCGGTCGATGGTGCAGAAGGAGACGGGCACTGGGACTTTCTCGTTGCCGACGGCGCAGGCGGACATTCGGATGCGGTAACGGCCTGCACCTTGGACGTTTGGGGTGCAGACGAGTCCGTAGCGTGGGAGTTTGCTGAAGACGACGAGGGAGTCGTCTTTCAGGTAGCAGCTTCGGGTGAGGGTTTGTTGGAAGTTGTTACCTTTTTGGGTGATTTCGCGTCCGGAGCGACGTTCTTTGAGGGGCAGGTGCGGGTGTTTGGGGATGGTGGAGGTGATCGCGCGTTCGGCGGCCTCTTGGTACTGGAGGAGGTGGGTGGAGGAGAGGTCGAGGAGATGGGCGATGTGGTCGAATCCTCCGGCGGAGTTTTCTTCTGGGAGGAGGTCTTTGACTTTGATGTGCGGGCCGATCAGGTGGCGCAGGGTTTCTTCGTATTGGGTGGTGTTGAGGCGACGGAGGGGGGTTCGGCCTTCGGACTGTTGCTTGGCGAGGGAGCCTTGGTGGAGAGCATTGCGGAGGGATTTGAGCGCGGAGGTTCGGACGGCTTGTGCGGGTTGGTCTGCCTTGGCGGGGGGCATTTCACCGGACTCGATGCGGTCGTGGATTTTGACCCAGGTGGGGAAGGGGATTTCGCCATCGAGGCGAAGTTTTCCCTTTTGCAGATCGGGTCCGTGGCACTCGACGCAGTGGGAGTCGAGGAGCGGGCGCAGTTCGGGGGAGAGGGCGAGGCAGAGGGACTGGATGAGGAACCAGACGAGGGGGAGCCGGAGCATTCTGGGTGGGAGGAGAGCAGACGCCTTGCCGCTGCGTCAGAGGGGAGTGTTTCGGGGCGCCGAGGGAGATTCTGGCGAGTCCCCGACAGGTCTCGGTTAAGGCTTGATGGCTCCGGTGGCTTGGAAGGTCTGCCAGTCTTTCGCGAAGGCGGCATTCAAAAGCCATGATGAGGTCGCCCGCTTCTCTTCGGCAGTTTTTTCGAAAGGGGTTACGTCTAGCATTTGGTAACCGCCTTGTTCTGAGTCCCATGACTGGCCGATGTGACCTGTGGGTTCGTCGGGAATGTTCAGTTTGATCGGCCCGGTTGCAGGAGATTGATCGGAGGGGACGCGGGCGGCGAAGGAGTGGCGGAGGAAGGAGAGAACGAGCGGCCACGTCTTTTCGCCGGGACCATGTCCTGTTTTGGGTTCGACGGCGAAGGCCCACCGAACGTGGTGACTGCGGCGGAGGTGCGGAATCACCGCCAGATTTTCAGCGCGGGACGGTCGGGCTAGGAAGTGGTCGTCTTCTCCGAAAATCACCAGACCGGGTACGAGCGCGGCATCGGGTTGCGCGACTTGGAAGGTGACTCCTGGGCGCATGGAAACCCATCCCCAGACTCGATTCTTTTCGGCTGCGGCAAAGAGGGCGGAGAAACCTGTGCCGTTGGAGTGTCCGTACAGAAAGAGAGGTGCGTGTTTGAGCTCGGGATGGGCGCATTTTTCGCCGAATGCGGTGAGGCGGTCGAGCAGGAGGGATCGAGGCCAGAAGCCGCGTTGCACGGGGTTTCCGACAAACTTGAAGAGTGCGAGTCCGAGTTCGGATGCGACGGCGCGGAGGTCGGCCCGTTTGAAGAGGGGGTCACCGCTACCGTGGCCGGAGATGGCCACGATTCCGCGCACGGTTTTTACTCCATCGGGAATCCAGAGATCGAATTTCACTTCTTCGGAGGGGGCGGAATCCTTTTGTTTCACCAGCTCATGCCATTGGGAGTCGGTGGGCTTCCAACTCCAGATGCGGGTGACGACTTGTTGGGGCGAAGGGGTTCCCCATTTCGCTTCGTCGAGCAAACCGTTCCATCCGGCATCGGCGTTGCCGGGCGAGTTGCTGCGGACCCACCCGATGCTGTGGTGCATGGGGAGTTGGGTGGTTTCGTTGAGGACGATCTCGTCAGCGGCGAGCGGCGCGAGGGTGAGGAGGCTTGCGCAGAGGGCGAGTCTGGAGAGGGAGATGTTTGGTTTCATTCGCGGGGGGGGGAGAGCGTGAGTTTAAGCGGAGGGGGGGATTGGATCGAAGGCGGATTCGACGGGCGGGATTTCGGGGAGCTCTTTTTGGGGGTCGGCTCCTCCGAGGGTTTTGAGGCGCTCGCCTTGAGGCCGGACTCTGGCGTTGAAGCTGGAGGTTAGGTTGTTGAAGTGGCTGTTGGTGTCGTGGAGCGCCTTTCGGAGTTTTGCGAGGTGATCAGTGAACTTGGCGACGCGGTTGAAGAGTTCGACAGCCGCGTGCGCGATGGTTTGGGCGTTTTCGGCTTGTTGATGTTGTTGCCACGAGAGGTTGATCGCGGCGAGGAAGCCGATGAGGGTTGCTGGGGTGGCGAGCAGGACTCCTTCTTTGGCAGCGTCGAGGACGAGATCATTGTTCCCTTCCAGCGCTGTGCTGAGAAGCGACTCTGCTGGGAGGAAGAGGATCACTTTTTCGAAGGCGGTGACTCCGTCGCGGGTGAGGTTGGAGGGGTAGTTTTTTTCGGCGAGCGACTTGATGGTGCGGCGCAGTTTTTCGGCGTGATCGCGGATGAGTTCGGATCGGTTGGGGGTGTTGTTGGTGGCGAGTGCTGCATCGAGCTCGGGAACTTTTGAATCGATGATGATGCAGCGTTTGGAAGGGAGCCGAATGAGCAGGTCGGGCCGGAGATCGTCATGTGCGGCCTGTTCTTGGAAGTCGCAGTGGGGGCTTAATCCGGCGGCTTCGACCACGCGGCGGAGGGTTTGTTCGCCCCAGCGGCCACGGTGTTGGGAGGATTTGAGGACGGCGGTGAAGTCGTTGGTGCTGGAGGCGAGCGCGGCGGTGGTGCGGCTCATCTCTTCCATTTGAGTGCGAACCTGTGCGAGGGCGCTTTGTTGGGTGTTGAGGTTGGTTTGCAGCGAGGACTGGTAGTTGGTGAGGGCTTGTTGGACCTGAGCGAGAAGAGGTTCCACCTTTGCCGCGACTTCTTTGGTGACGTCAGGGGTCATTCCGCGAAGGACTTCCGTTCCCATGTGAGCGAACGATTCGCGGAGTGCGGCCAAATCCTGAGCGTGTCGTTGTCGAAGATCCGCGAGGGCGAGGGATTGGGTTTCGCGTTCGGTTCTGAGTTGGTCCGTGATGGCGTTCCGCGCGGACTCGGCGGCGGCGGCGTGTTGGAGGGACTGTTCTTTGGCGGCGGATTCGGCGGCGAGTCTGGTTTCGAGGGTGGCGTGGCGTTGGCGCAACTCTGCGACGAGGGCATCGGAGGGGTTGGATTGCGCGGAGATCTGTCCGTGCTTTCGTCCGAGGAGGTAAGCACCGAGGGAGAGAGCTGCGGTGAGCAGGGCTGCGATGGCTAAGATGGTTGAGACGATGGGGAGCACGGAATCCACGCGGTACAGAATAGCGGGATGTCGGACGTTCGGGAATGGATTCGCGGTGAATGTCTTTTGCAGGGGGTACGGGTTACGGAGGGAGGGTGTCTGGCGAGACTCCTTGAAGGCGGTAGGCACCTCGGGACACACTCTGGGTTGGACCCCCAGACGACTCCAAACGCTTATTCTGACCCTATGTTTCAACCTGGTACGTTTCATCCTCCGCTGAGTCCTTTGTCCACGCGTGTTTTGCTCCTTGGGTCTGGCGAGTTGGGTAAAGAGGTGGTGATTGAGTTGCAGCGGTTGGGGTGCGAGGTGATTGCGTGCGACCGCTACGCGAATGCGCCTGCGATGCAGGTGGCGCATCGGTCACATGTGTTTTCGATGCTCGACGGAGATCGGCTTCGCGAGGTGATTTTGCTGGAGAAACCGGATCTTGTGGTGCCTGAGATTGAGGCGATTGCGACGGATGTGTTGGTGGAGCTTGAAGCAGCGGGACAGCGGGTGGTTCCGACTGCGCGCGCTGCGAGGCTTACGATGAATCGCGAGGGAATCCGACGCTTGGTGGCGGAGGAACTAGGACTGCCGACGTCGCCTTACCGGTTTGTGGATTCGGAGGCGTCGGCTCTCGAGGCGGGGCGTGCGCTCGGTTTTCCCTGTGTGCTGAAACCGTTGATGTCTTCCAGTGGAAAGGGGCAGAGCTTGGTGAGGGAAGAGGCGGCGATGGCCGAGGCGTGGCGGTACGCTCAGGAGGGGTCACGCGCTGGGGCGGGACGCTGCATCGTCGAGGGGTTTGTTCGGTTTGATTATGAGATCACGGTGTTGACGGTTTCGTCGGTGAACGGGATTCAATGTTGTCCTCCGGTTGGACACGTGCAGATCGACGGAGACTACCGTGAGAGTTGGCAGCCGTGTCCGATGTCTTCCGTTGCTTGGGATCGTGCGCAAGATATTGCCAAGCGAGTGGTCGCCAATCTTGGGGGATGGGGTTTGTTTGGCGTTGAATGTTTTGTGTGTGGTGACGAGGTGATTTTCAGCGAGGTGAGTCCGCGTCCGCACGATACGGGGTTGGTGACGTTGGGGAGTCAGTCGTTGTCGGAGTTTGCGTTGCACGCGCGCGCGATTTTGGGGTTGGCGGTGCCGGTGATTCGGTTGTGGCGTCCGGCGCACAGCGTGGCGTTGCTGGGTGAGATGGAAGGGGTTCCGGTGGTATCAGGTGTGGCGGAGGCGCTTGCGGTGGAGGAGAGTCAGGTGCGTTTGTTTGGAAAACCGGAGGTTACGGGCAAGCGGCGCCTCGCGGTTGCGGTGGCAACGGGCGAAACGCCGGAGGAGGCGCGTGATCGAGCGCGGGAGTCAGCCTCACGAATTCGGATTTCTGCGCGAGCGTGATGAGGGGGAGCAGGCGGATTTACTGCGTTCAGCACGATATCGCGTGGGAGGAAAGGCCTCGAAATCACGCGCGGGTGGAGGCTTTGATTTCTCGGGCTGATCCGGATCCTGGGGCGCTCGTTGTGTTGCCCGAAATGTTCGATGTCGGGTTTAGTTTTAATCTGCCGATGGTTGCAGAGTCTGACGCGGGGGAGACGACGGCATTCTTGGCACGGATTGCCAAGAAACATCGAGTCTGGTTGATGGGCGGAGTCGTTCGG
>JBEEPE010000119.1:0-6782 GCA_041191265.1 Verrucomicrobiota bacterium
CGCGGGAGGATGGCGCGGGAGAGGGCTTGGCGGAGGGCGATGATTCCGGTGTTACGGTTTGCGACGGTGGTGAGGACGGGGACGCCGAGGAGGAGTTCGAGTTTTTCGCGATCGACGCGCAGTCCGGCTTTTTCGGAGGCGTCGATCATGTTGAGAACGACGACGGAGGGGATGCCGAGTTCGAGGACTTGGCTGAGCAGGTAGAGATTGCGATCGAGGTTGGAGGCGTCGAGGACGATGACGGCGACGTCGGGGATGGTTTCGCCGGGGACTCGTCCGAACAGGACATCTCGGGCGATGGCTTCGTCGGGGGAGCGGGCTTGGAGGCTATAGCAACCTGGGAGGTCGAGCAGGCGCATGAGTTCGCCGTGGGAGCCGTAGAAGGTGCCTTCTTTTTTTTCGACGGTGACGCCGGGGTAGTTGCCGACTTTTTGGCGGAGTCCGGTGAGGGCGTTGAAGAGGGATGTTTTTCCGCAGTTTGGGTTTCCGATGACGGCGACGCGTCTCCAGACTTCGGAGGACGGGAAGGCAGTTTGGGCGGCTGGGGCGTCGGATGGCACGAGGGCGATGGGGTTTAGAGCGCCTCGGCGGGGGTGACGAGGATACCGTCTGCTTCGGCTTTTCGGAGGGAGAGGTTGTAGTTTCTGACGCGGATTTCGAGGGGGTCTCCGAGGGGGGCGAATCGTCGGATTTCGCAGGGGGTTCCTTCGGTGAGGCCGAGTTCGAGGAGGCGCTGACGGATTTCCTGACTGAGGGTGAAGCGGGTGATGGTGGCGGCGTCGCCGGGTTTCAGGGAGCTGAGTGGGACGGGGTTAGCCATGGGTATCCTTCGGGGTGAGCCGAGGGCGTTGATGTTCGACGTTTTGAGACGCAGTATCAAGGCGCTTGTTGCGAAGGAATCTCAGTCGCAGGATGTGGAGTTGCGTTTGGTTGGGTTTTTGCGTGAGGTTGGCGGTGATGCGCGTGGCGGTTTATTTGAACTCAGGAAAGACGGCGGTTCCGGCGGCGGCGGGGGAGGTTGCTCGTTGTTTGCGGGGAATGGGGGCTGAGGTGGTGTACGATGATGCGTCTGCGGAGTGTGTTGGGGAGAGTGGGGCGGGGTTACTGCATCAGGTTTTGGGCGGGGTGGATGCGGTGATGGTGTTGGGGGGTGACGGGACGATGTTGGGATTGGTGCACGCGTTGGGGGAGGCTGCGCCGCTGCTTTGGGGGGTTAATTTGGGGACTTGGGGTTTTCTGGGGGGGTTTGGTGCGAATGATCTGGAGGCTGCGGCGGCTGCGGTGGTGGGTGGGGGGTATCGGGTGAGTGAACGGGCCTTGGTTCGACTTCGGGTGATTCGAGAGGGGGTGGTTCGGTTTGATGGTACGGCGTTGAATGATGTGGTGGTGTTTCGTGGGGATCATTCGCGGGTGATTCGGTTGGAGTTGTCGATTGGGGGGCACGTGGTGAGTGAGTACACGGCGGACGGGTTGATTATTTCTACTCCGACGGGTTCGACGGCGTATTCGATGAGTGCGGGCGGGCCGATTTTATCACCGGAAGCAGCGGTGATGGTGGTTACGCCGATTTGTCCGCACGTGTTGATGAGTCGGAGTCTGGTGGTGGAGGATCGGCGTGAGATTTTGATCCGTCCGCTGGTGCAGGAGGCTGGGATGGCAGTGGCGTTGGACGGGCGGGAGCCGTTGATGCTTGGGGAGGGTGATTTGTTGGTGGCTAGTCGAGCGGACCGCACGTTGCGTTTGGCGTTTCCTCGGGAATCGGATTTTTACGGTCGGTTGCGGAGCAAGCTCGGTTGGTCGGGCTCGGTGGTGTGAGTCGGCGATTTTGTTGTGCGGGAGTGCGGTGTTAAACGAGTAGTTTCCAAGAGTGATCGGTCCGTTTTTCCATGGCGTGCAGAAGTTTGCCGTTGGAATCGATGTGGCGGAGGGTGCAGCGCGAGGGGGTGAGTGACAGGTGGGAAAATCCGAGGACGCTGCGAAAGAACGGGGCGTTGTGGCGTTCGCGTGCGAAGGGGCGTTGATGGGCGCCGCCGCCGCCGGAGAGGATGAAGCTGGTCGGAAGGGATTCGAGTTCGAGGTGTTGCAAATCGTGATCGTGGGCGGAGAAGTAGAAGTGAACTCGGTGCTTTCTCAGGAGTGGAGCGAGTGTTGCGATGAGGTCGGGATGGTCTCCGTGCATTCCGTTGGAGAAAACGGGGTGGTGTCCAACGACGCAGGTGAATTTTCCGCGAGTTGAGGCGAGTTGCTCGCGGAGCCACCTCCACTGCGCTGCCTCTTCGGCGTCGTCGAGATGAAAGCGACGCGATTCGTGATTGGAGAAACCGAATCCTGAGCTGTTGATGGCGCGCGTGTTTGTGTCGATGAAGAGGAAGGTTGCGAGGTTCCCGAGATCTTTACGGTACCATTTTGACGGAAGGTGCCACCGAGTGTCTGCCGATTTTGCGTATGCAAGTTGACTCTCTGGCCCGTCGATCCAGTCCAAGTAATCGTGATTACCGAGGACCGCTGGGCAGGGGCCGGGAAAGGTCTTGGCGGGGTACATTTGCTCGAAGCCGTCGGTCCACCGAGCCTTGGGTAGGCGTTCGAGGGGGCCGAAGTCGTTGTAAAAGTTGTCTCCAAGCAGGATGAGCCAATCTGGGGTGAGTTTTGACTCAACCACATAGCGGGTCATGGCGGAGGCCACTTCTTTTTGGGATGCGTCGTGGCTTCCGAAATCTCCGAGCATCAGGATATTTCGTGTATCCGTCTCCGTCGCGGGTTTCTGGGGTTCAGATGCTTCGGTTGGTGTTCTGAGGAGGTTCAGCGAGAGTGCGGCGCTCGAACAGAAGACGCGTCGGAAGAAGGATCGGCGACGGAGGTTCACGTTCGAACTGTGAGCGGATGGTGTGCCGGTTACCGAGAAGGGGTTTCTCGGCGAAGGGATTTTCCGGGGCGTTGACCGGTCATTTTTCCGTCGCGAAGCACGGGGACGCCGTTCACGAGGACGGTGGTAAATCCTTCGCTGAGGTGGTGGGGGTCGCCGACTTCGGAACGATCCGTCACGGTGTTTGGATCAAAAATCACGAGGTCTGCGATGGCGCCGACTTCGATTCGTCCGCGGTTTTGAATCCGGAAGGTGTCAGCAGGCAGGCTAGTCATTTTGCGAATGGCTTCTTCGAGGAGGAGGGTTCCGTTGCCGCGGACGTGTTGTGCGAGTACTCGCGCATTATTGCCGAAGCTGCGTGGGTGGGGCATGGCTTCGCCGAGTCGGCGAGGGCTACCATCGCTGGCGATCATGGTCATGGGGTGGGATAGGAAGGCCACCATGTCGGGCTGATTCATGTTTTGAAAAACTCCGCTTCCGCCGCCGTTGGCTTCGATTTGGAAGAGGAGTTCGATTTGTGCGTCGAGCGTGTCGGAGCCGAGTGTTTGGCGTGCGGCGTCAGCGATGGTTTTTCCTTGGAGGGAGGGGTTCGTGTCGTAGCGGGCGACCGTGGCGTAGGTGTAGTCTGTTCGGCCCCAACGCTTTCGCATTTCAGCCATTTCCGCAATGATTGCTGCTCGCTGCTCAGGATGGGCGATACGGGTTCGGAAGGCATCGCGTCCGCCTTCGCGCGCTGCGTCGGGGATGAGCTGGGCGAGTCCGGTGCTGGAGTAGGTGTAGGCGTAGCAATCGTGGGTGATTTGGAGTCCTTCTGAGCGGGCGGCGTTCAGTTTTGCGAGCACCTCGGGGGCTTTGCCCCAGGCGGAGGGCCCGCTGAGTTTGAGGTGCGAAACTTGGGCGCGGATGCCGGCTTCGCGGGCGATGCGGATGACTTCGTCGAGGGCTTCAAAGATGCGGGTGGTTTCGTAGCGCATGTGGGAGGCGTAGATGCCGCCGCGTTCGGCTGCGGTTCTCGCGAGGTCGACGAGTTCGTCTGTGGTGGAGAACGAACCGGGGACGTAGATGAGACCGGTGCTGAGTCCGAACGCGCCGGCCTGCATGGCTTCATCGAGGAGGGAGCGCATGCGTTCTTGCTCTTCGGGGGTTGGGGGGCGACGGAGGATGCCGCCCATGGCGGATTCGCGGAGGGTGTTGTGTCCGGCGAGGGTTCCGACGTTGATGGCGGGGTGGGTGGTGTCTACGGCGTCGAGGAAGGTGCGGATTTGGGAGGAGGAGAGCCCGCAGTTTCCGGTGATGATGGAGGTGACGCCCATGCGAACGAAGTTTTCTGCATCGGGGATGGAGAGGATGTCGTCGCCGCCGACGGCGCCTTTGACTTCATTTTCAGCGTGGGTGTGCACGTCGATGAAGCCTGGGGCGACCGTGAGATTTTCGGCGTCGATGGAATCTGTGGCTGGTGCGTCGAGGGATCCGATGGCGGCGATTTTTCCGTCTTTGACGGCGATATCGGCGCGCCGGGCGGGAGTTCCGGTACCGTCGATGAGGGAGCCATTTTTGATGAGGAGATCGAACCCGACGTTCGGAGTGGGTTTGGCTGTGGGGGAGGCGGGTTTTGCGGGCGGTTTGGCTGTCGGTTTGGAGGGTGCCGCTTTTCTGACGGGCGCGCTTTTTTTGGGGGGAGTAGCTGCGGTGAGGCTGAGTGGGAGGAGGGCCGCGAGGAGGGCGGACAGGAGGATGCCGGGGCGCATGGGGGGTGAGGGAGCAGTTCTTGCGCTGGAATGAGCGGGGGTGAGTTCTCGGAGCGATCAGTGAGAGAAAAGTGAATGGACGCTGAAATGTTTAGCTTTATCCTAAAAGCGTGTCGGAGGTTCGCAGATATTTCAAAGAGGTCCGGTTTCGTCAGTTGCGTGCGCTGATGGAGGTGGCGGAGACGGGGAGTTTCACGGATGCGGCGGAGCGGTTGGGGTTATCGATTCCGTCGGTTTGGCAGCAGATTCGAGCGTTGGAGGATGAGTTTGAGTTGGAGTTGGTGGTGCAGTCGGGGAAGGGGGTTCGGTTGACGTCGGAGGCGGAGGAGATGGTGCGGATGGTTGCGCCGTTGGTGGAGGGGTTTGATCAGATTCGGGAGCGGTTTGGGAATCGGTCAGGGCAGCGGGAGAAGCGGGTGGTGATTGCGACGACGCCGTCGTTGTTATCGAACGAGTTGCGGATGGTGGTGGCGCGGTATCGGCGGGATTTTCCGGAGGTTCGGTTGAGTTTTTTGGAGCGTCCGTCGCGGGAGGTGTTTCCGTTGTTATTGGAGGGGGAGGCGGATGTGGCGATTTTGGGATTGGCGGATGAGGTGCCGCGTTTGGCGAACTGCGAGTACCATCACTGGTTGGATTACCCGTTTGTGGTGATGTACCCGGATGGGCATGCGTTGGGTCGGCGGAAAACGATCGATTTTCGGGGGTTATCGGAGCATCCGCTATTGTTACCGAATCCGAGCACGAACTCGCGGTTGCGGGTGGATCATTGCTTTGCGGCGGCGGGGGTGGGCGAGGTGAAGGCGGTGATTGAGAGTGCGAATGCGTTGGTTTTGGCGGGGTACGTACGGATGGGGTTGGGTGTGGCGCTGACGTCGATTAGTCCGTTGTTGTTACGGGATTTGGAGCGAGGTGATGGGGAGCGGTTGGGTTGGCGGGATGTTTCGTCGTTGGTGGGGCGTGATTCGGTGTATGTGGTGCGTCGGATGGGGCGATTTTTGCCGCAGCACGTGGCGGATTTCCGTGATCGGGTGCTTGAGGCAAGGCCGTGGGAAGAAGCGGGTTGAGGTGGTGGGGTGGGCAGGGAGTTTGCGGTTGATTGCTTTTGGGTGAGGCAGTGTGATTTGGGGATGCGACGTTTGTTTTTTGGACGGAGAATTGGGGTGTTGGTGGTGTTGGCGGGGATGTGCGGGCTGGATTTGGCGATTGGGCAGGGGGTGACGGATGCGCGTTCTGCGGCGGAGCCGTTGTTGGGAATGGAGGTGACGAACTTGGAGAAGTTGATTCGGGATGTTCGCAGTGATGTGGTGTCGAAATATGAGGCGGGTTTGTCGGAGTTGCAGGTGGGGTATCAGAAGGCTGCGGATTTGGAGGGAGCGTTGGCGGTACGTCGGGAGCGGGCGCGGTTGCAGGAGGAGCGGGCGTTGGCGGAGTCGAACTTGGTGGAGGAGCCGAAGCAGTTGCGGGCGTTTCAGGATCAGTATTTGCAGAATCAGCAGCGGCTGGTGGTGCAGGCGGTTAACAATGCGTTACCTCGGATGGTGGAGTTGAAGCGGGCGTTAACGGTGGGGGGCAAGTTGGATGATGCGGTGCGGGTTCGGGACGAGATTCGCCGGATTCAGCAGGCGTATTTGCCGGAGATGCGGAGTGGGGAGGGGGAGGTGGTGACGGCGGAGGAGGTGGCGGGGGCGTATGCGGCGAATGCGGAGCGGGCGGACACGGCGTATCGCGGGCGAAAGTTGCTGGTGCGCGGTCGGGTGGTGTCGTTTCGTGATGGCAAGGAGGGGGGGAAAGCGTCGTTGGTTTTGGCTGGGGGGGAGGGGCGGTTTGTGGAGGTGGGGATGGTGGAGGGGACGCGGGTGCGTGCGGAGACGGCGGGAGTGGCGGGTGGGATTGCGGTAACGGTGCCGGACGGGGCGGTGTTGCGGTTGGGGAAGGGGCAGGTGGTGGAGGTGCGTGGGCGTTGTGAGGGGTTGGACGGGGTGGTGCGGTTGTCGGACGGTCAGTTGAAGCGGTGATGGGGGTGGGGGTTTTGGACGTGTACTGGGGTGAAATAGTCGGTCCTGAAAAACTCACGGTTTAGCTGTCTGGATGAGCGGATAGTGGGGGATGCCGAAGGAAAACAGGGCCCGCAAAAAGGACAAAAAGAACTTCAGCCATGCAATGAGCTTCGT
>JBEEPE010000120.1:0-10362 GCA_041191265.1 Verrucomicrobiota bacterium
AGCTTCTCCAGCATCGGCGGATCCGAACTCGCCGTCGAAAAAGTCACCGGCGGCATCGGCGAAGCCCTCATCGCCACCGCATTCGGACTCGGCATCGCCATCATCACCCTCATCCCCTACAACTGGTTCCACTCAAAAGTCGCCTCCCTCCAACACGATATCGAAACCGCCGCCAATAACGTCGAGGTCTTCACCGCCCAAAAGAAATGAAGCTCGTCTCGCCCCTCCCCCACAAAAAGGCGCGCCTCGAAATCGTGCCGCTCATCGACATCATGTTCTTCCTCCTCGCAAGCTTCATGATGGTCAGCCTCACCATGACCAAACAGCGCACCGTCGGCGTTAACCTCCCCTCAGCCGCCTCCGCTCAAACCAACCTCAAACCCGACTCCCTCAGCCTCGCCGTCAACGCCGCCGGACAAGTCTTCTTCGAAAAACAACCCGTCACCCTCGACCAACTCGAAAAACTGCTCCGCGAAAAACTCGCCCTCAATAAAGACCTCCCGGTCTACCTCAGCGGCGACTCCGCCACCCCCCATGGCGCCATGGTCGCCGTCCTAGACTACATCCGCCGCTGCGGCGTCACCAAAATCGGCTTCAACGTCAAACCCGCCGACCCGCAATGACCCGGCCAGTCCCCCTCTCCATCCTCCTCCTCCTCCTCCTCAGCCTCTGCGGCCTATGCGCTTGGCAATGGAAACGCGAGGATGACTTCCGAGACCTCACCCGACGCCAACAGGCAGAAATCGCCTCCGTCCGCAAAGAACTCGACGACACCTCAACACGCGCCAAAGCCGCAGACGCCGAAATCCTGCGCCTCACCGGCTCCCTCTCCGAGCTTCGCACCAGCTCAGTCGCCAAAACTCAGCACGAGGAAGTCCTCGAAGCCGCGCAAAAAATGAAGGATAGCATCCTGAAACAAAACGCCGCCCTCAAAGAACAGCAAGACGCCCTCGCCAAAGCCAGCACCTCCATCACCGCCGCCAACGAAACCATCAAAACCCTCGCCGCTGAACGCGACTCTGTTGCAAAAAAACTCAACGCTCTGACCCTCGAGTTCAACAAACTCGCCAATCCCGAAAAATCCGCCGATTCACCCCCACCGAAACCGCCGGAACCAAAACCGTAAACCCGCCCCTTCAAGCCAGACCGATAAACGCCAACATCCGTCCGGTTTTTCCTTTCTCCGTGCGGTAAGAGTAGTACCGCGAGGCACGGGCTGCCGTGCAAACCCCCGGATCAAAAATGTAGGGCACCCCCGCCGCCGAGAGTTGTCGCCGAATCTCCGCCGCAAAATCCACCTCGTAATGCGGCGGACGAATGCAAGGCCCCAGCGCCGCAACTAGGTTGTAAACCTTGCAACCAAACGCATTCCGCATCAACCCAACCGCCTCCTTCACAATCCCAAGCTCGGTCCCCTTCTTCCCCGAGTGACACAACGCCACCACCCGCGCATACGGATCCGCCAAATACACCGCGCAACAATCCGCCACGTAAATACCCAGCACCAACCGCGGATCATCCGTCACCAACCCATCCGCACCCTGATGAAAATCCCCCCCCACTCCAAATCCACCCCGAACCGTAGCAACCCGATTCCCATGCACCTGCTCGCACAAAATTAACTCCTTCCCCGAATGCCCGTCCGTCGCCAGCAACCGGTGATGATGCGGCTCCAAAACACGAATCGCCTCCTCCCGCTCCAATCCCGTCACATCCACCGCAGCCACCCGAGGAATAAATCCGTGGGTCACCCCAAACGCCGCCCCCGAAAACTCGCGACACCGCTCCATCCCCGCCACCCCATCCTCCTCCCAACGCGAGTTATGCAAATCCATCGCTAGACCCCCCTCGCAAAAGACGCCCCTACTTCCCCCCGCCAGACCCCGGAACCGGCGCCAACTTCGGAACCTCCGACCGCAACGGCACATTCGCCGACAAAACCTTCTTCTCCAAAACCGCCAACGGATCCTTAAACCCATCATCAAAAACCGTATCCGCCGCCGTCGCCCGATCAAACTCCGCCTGCGCCCGCGCAAAATCACTCCGCCCCTGCAACTCATTCGTCCTCGCCCGCGTCAACGCAACCTGCGCATCCAACACCTCCAACTGCGTCCCCGCCCCCGCCGACAACCGCTCCTTCGCCAACCGCAACGCCTCCAACGCCTGCTCCACATTCTTCTTCTGCGACGTCACCGTCTCCCGCGCCTGCTGCATATCCGCATACGCCTTCTGAACCTCCAACTCCGCCTGACGCACCAAATCGTCATACGCAATCCGCGCACTATCCATCCGCGCACGCGCCTGCGCCGCCCGTCCGTCCGAAAGCATCCCGTCAAACAAGTTCCACTGACCCGTCACCCCAAAAAACCAACCGTGAATCTCGGTATCAATATCCCACGCATCCCGCTGCATCCGCAGCCCGCCATTCACCTCCACAGTCGGCTTCTTCCCCGCCAACGCCACCTTGATGCTCTCCTTCTCCGACAAAATCCGTTCCCGCTGCTGCTTCAAATCCGGCCGGCGCGCCCTCGCCAACTGCACCGCTGCCGAAAGATCCGGCGCACCCGAAACATCCGGCAGCTCCCCCGAACACCTCAACAACGCACCCCCATCCATCGAAGGCGTTAATCCCAGCAACTTCGCCAACTCCAGCCGCAAAATCAGGTACTCATTCTTCGACCGAATCAGCGCCGGTTTCACATTCGCCACCTCCACCTCCGCCCGCAACACGTTGAACCTCGGCACCGTCCCCGCATTGAAACGACTCGTCGCATTCGACAACTGCTCGTCAGCCAACCGTACCGCTTCCTCCGAAACTTCCACCATCGCGCGCGCCGCCAAAACCCGCGAATACATCACCCGCACCGCAGAAATCGTCCGATCAATCGTCGCTCGCAACGCGTAATACGCCTCATCCCGCGCAATCCGTGCCACCTCCCGCTGCGCCGTAATCCGCCCCCCCGAATACACGTTCTGACGCACCCCCAGCTCCACCCGCCACTGCTTGTTCTGATAATGAATCAAACTGTTGCTCGCTCGGTTAAAGCCTCCCAAAACACTCGCCCCAGGCGCCAAAGACGAAAACCGTAGCTCAGGGTCCGTGTAATCAAAACTCGCCGTCATCGCCACCCGAGGCAACGCATCCGCACGCGCCTCCACAATCTGACCCTGCGCCCGCTGAATGTCTTTCAACGCCCGCGCCACATCGGGGTTCTGACGCAACGCAATCTCCACCGCCTTCTCCAAACTCAACTCCCCCTCCACCTTCGCCATCGCCGGTACCACCCCAAAATCCGTCCTCACCGGAACCCCCTCACCCGCCCTCTTGCCCCCCCCCGCATCCCCGCGCACCTCCCCTAGGAGCATCGCAACGAACACAACCAGCCCGGGCACGCCCCGCATCCTTCCTTTTCCCACGTTTCTCATCCCGCCAGTTAACCGCCTCCCCCGCGAATTCCAAGCAAACGAAATCCCGCTGAGGCCCCCTCACCCCGCTGCCGTAAAACCCGCCGATACACCCGCTCAAACCATCGCGCCGCATCCCAACGCGTCCCTTCCGCATGCATCCGCATCGTCTCCGTCGAAAGATAACGCCACATCCCGTCATCCAAACACAACCGCACCACCGCCTCCGCCATCCGCTCCCTCCCAACAATCAACCCCGCCGTTCCCGCCCGTAACCACCACCGCGCCATCGTCCCCTCCTCCGCCACCATCGGCAACCCCACCGACGCCGCATCACGGAACGGTTCCGCCGAACCATTCCCCCAACCCACACAACAAATCACCCGACTCCTCCGCATCAACGCCAACACCGCCCCTTTCGGCACCCGCTTCCAATCCGGTACCGCCCCCCCAACCGCCCCATACAAATCCCCCGCAACCAACACCACCCTCCCACCCGGCACCCGCCGCCGAACCTCCCACTCAAACCCCCGAACCCAACCCTCTAGCCCCGTCACCCCTGACCCCACCAGCAACACCACCGTCCGGCCACTCCCACACACCCGCTCCCCCGTCAAATCCCCCGCCCCATCCAGCATCGGCGAAGTCCACTCCCGCTGCGGAAACCAATACCCACCCCACGGATGGGACGCCGTCATCACCACACCCCCAGAAACCCCAAATCCTCCACGATACCCCGCCCAACGCGCCGCCCATTCCGTAATCCACCACCCCGGCGCATGCCCCGCCGAACCCTTCACCCACGGCTCATGAAATGTGAAAACCGCAGGCACCCGAAGTCGCCCCAACGCACGAAAACACCCCACCAACCGGCGCCTCGACTCCAAATGAAAGTGCAAGACCCCTCCCTCACCCGCAATCCGTCCCAAGGAAACCTCCCCGCGCGTCCCTGCCAAACGGCGCCCCAACACCGCAACCCCAGCCTCATGTCCCCGCCCACACAGATCCGCTGCCAAACGCCGCACTCCCCCTCCAAGCTCACCCATCATCGTCCTTTGCGTCACCACCATCTCAATCCGCATGCATCCACCTCCTTCCTCCACTGCATCGCGCAATCCGTCGGTCCGGACGCTCCAAAAATCTCCCAACCCTTTGAACAATGGCGCACCCCAAGCTGTCACCAGCCCCATGAACTCGCGCCCACGCCTGCACCTGCTCCTCGCGAGCGTGCTCCTCTGGGCCGCTATCCCGCTCCTAAAAGTCTGCTGCTTCAACGTCGTAGACAAATCGCCAACCTGCTGCGCGCTCACCCAAAAAGCTCCCCACCACGATTCCCAGCCGTCGCCACCTGAAAACCACGCGTCGCCCTGCTGCTCAGGTTCCTCCTACCTCGCAAAGGAAGATACCTCGGTTCCCGCCCATCCCTCCTCGACCCCGACCGATCACCTCGCCCCACCGCACGAGTTCCCCAATCCACTCTTCGCCTCTTCTCCCCATCCCGTTCACCAACTCGCCCAAGCACCGTCGCCCCAACCGCTCCGACGCGACCTTTCCGTAACCCTCCACACCTGTTGCGCCCCAAACGCTCCCCCGCGAACCCTCACTTAAAACCGATATGGAACGTGCTGGAATCCATCAAAATCCAGCGAAACTTCAAGATACGGAAAATATGAAAACCTTCATCACAGCAATAACGCTCGCCGCCCTGACTCTCGGGTCGGCATTCGCAGCCGCACCGGAATCCGACAAGTCCTGCAGCAAATGCTGCAAGTCCTGCGAGACCTGCGCGAAATGCAAAAAGAGCGATTGCAAAACCTGCTGCAAATAAAGGCGTAACCGCCAACTGAGCAAACGCTCACCAGTCAGACGCCACCGTCCCCACGGTGGCGTCTTTTTTGTCCCAATCACCCACCCGGTCCCCGCGCCCCCCATTCGGCGGAACAGAAGGCGCTCTCAACCAAGCATGAAAGCGATTTCCCCCCTCGCAGCATCCCTCGCACTCCTCATCGCCGCAGCCCTGCCCGCCAACGCGCAATCCTCACCCACCCCACCCCCAAAAGAGATTCGTGTCGGCATCATCGGACTCGATACCTCCCACTCCATCGCATTCACCCAGACCCTCAATCGCGGACCCAAAAATCCCGCCGACAAACCACGCTTCGAAGGTGTGCGCGTCGTCGCCGCCTACCCCCAAGGCAGTAAGGACATCGAAAGCAGCACGAAACGCGTCCCCGAATACACCGAGAAAATCAAAGCTCTCGACGTCGAAATCGTCGATTCCATCGAAACGCTCCTCCGCAAAGTCGACGCCATCCTCCTCGAATCCAACGACGGACGAGTCCACCTCGAACAAATCCGGCCCGTCCTCCACGCACGCAAACCCGTCTTCATCGATAAACCCGTCGCCGCCTCCCTCGCCGACGTCATCCGCATTTTCGCTGAAGCCGAAAAAGCAAAAGTCCCCGTGTTCAGCTCATCCTCCCTGCGTTACGGACGCTCCACGCAAGACACGCGCAACGGCGCATTCGGACAAGTAAAGTCCGTCGAAACCTTTAGCCCCGTGAACCTCGAACCGACTCATCCGGAACTTTTCTGGTACGGCATTCACGGCTGCGAAAGCCTGTTCACCGCAATGGGCCCCGGCTGCCAAACCGTACAACGCTCCGTCGATGCGGACGGAAAAGTCGTGGTCAAAGGCGTTTGGAAGAACTCCCGAATCGGCATCTTCCGCCAAGAAAATGGGAAAGACCGCAAAGGCTACGGCGGAGTCGCTCAAACCGCCCAAGGAGATAAAACCCTCGGCGCCTACGAAGGATACGACCCCCTGCTTGCCGCGATTGTCGACTTTTTCAAAACCGGACTCCCCCCCGTCACCCCCGAGGAGACCCAAGAAATCTACGCCTTCATGGCCGCCTCAGAAGAAAGTAAACTCAACAACGGCAAAGAAGTATCTGTCGCAGAAACACTCGCCAAAGCTCGAAAAGAAATCGCTCCGTAAAGTTCTCCTTTTCAGCTCTGGCATTCGCCACCAGCGCAGCGAAATCTGTTGGGAGCGCTCACTTGGAACGCAGTCCCACGGTATTCACCGCAATCACTCGGTACTGATGCTTGCGCCCAGCCTCCGGCTTGGGATCCGTAAACTGCATCTGCACCAACGGATTCGAGGGAGTGTCGCTATATTGAAGGTTCTGGAAAAGCGGTCTCCCAAACGGGTTCTTCGCCTGCTCTGGGACATTCGCCAAAAACGCTCCATCTCGCTCGATCACAAACCCAGCGAGCCCACTCTCTAAATCCGCGTCCGCCTCCCAACTCAACTGCGCCCCGTCCACCCGCAGATTTCGAGGAGCAGGCGGCGGCGTGCTATCGCCAATCGCCGTGTCTCGAACGTATCTCCCCCACATCCGCGCCACGGATTCTCCAGGCAACCAAACACTTCGCTTCACATCTCCCGAAAACTTTGCTGCCTCCACCGCTTCGACCACTTCCCCCGTTCCGACGTACAAAGGCGCCACCCAAGAAAAGCCCGCGCCAACCTCCCTCAACGCCCCGCCTCCCGCCACCGGTAGTCGCGCACCTAAACACGCATCAAACCATGGCACCGCCAAATACCGCTGGTTTCCGCATTCATGACTCGTCAACGGGTCCGCAGAGACGCCCACCAACGCGCCGCGCGACCGCATCTCTCCAAAAAACGTTTCCACCCCCGTCCACACCCCCGCAAACCGTCCCTCCTTCACCGTCACTCCCTCCTTCGTGCCCAAGTTGCACATCACCGGCACTTTCAGCGACGCCTCAGGAATCTCGTACGCCTTCGGCTTACCCTCCACGTCCTTCACCATCGGCACTCCCGACCTTAACCACGCCGCCGCAACGCGATCCGGATGCAGCAACACCATGCCCCCAGCCCAATGTCCACCGCCGCTGTGCCCCCACAACGCCCACGGCACCGATCCCATTTCAGGATGCCCCGACATGGCCCCCAACTCCTTCAATGCTCGCTGAAACGCCGCATCGGAGCCATTGCGCGGATCACACCACATCTGGCAGTTGGCCTTCTCTGGTTGCTCGTAAGACGGACTCAGCAACGCGCAATCGTGCTTCTTCGCGAGCGCCTGCCAGTGCAAATCATAGGCTCCCGTTTGCCCCGACTTGCATGAGCCTTCTCCGCACCCGTGTTGGTGGACAATCACCCCGCGCAACGCCTTGACGCCCGGCGGAACCCAAACCGTATAGCTCACCGGAAAAATCAGTTCTCCCGGTCGATCTGACGCCTCATACCGCACCCGGTGATACGGCGCTTTCGCCTCGGGAAGGTTTCCGTACGGGGTCTGAGCCATCACCGACACCGACCACACCAGCAGAGATGCAAACAAAGTTTTCATGGGAGACCCCATCCCCAAAAGCAGCAACCACACCCTCCCCACCCCAGCCCCTCCCTCAGCCCCACCCTCAGCCTCCCCCATAGGTCCCCTACGACCCATACGACCCATCTCCCTCAGTCTCCCCCATAGGTCCCCTACGACCCATCCTCCCTCCCGTGATTTTCCGAGAATCCCCACCCTCAGTGCCCCGTCACTCCCACGCTCGCTGCTGACTGCGCCGAGATTCGATCCGAGCGCGGCTCATCCGTTCGCGCAGCCCCCCCTCCTCGAGAAAAGCTCTCTCCAGCGCACGCAGTTGCCGGTCAAGGAGGTAGTTGGTCTGGTGGATGACACAGATCAGGATATTCGCCACCACCGCCGAAGACCGGCTGTCCACATAGGTCCTATACGACTCATACGACACATCGCTTCTCGCCCCGATTTTTCTCACAAACAGCGCCTCGCGCGACCGCTTCTCCCAGATGGGCTCGCCACGCGTGCGCAAAAAGTCGCGGTAATCCTCCAGCAACTCCTCCAAGCTCGCGCGCGCCACGTTGATTAGCTTGATCTCCATCTCCTTGGAAGTACCGCTAGCCATGCACCCTTCGAGGATATTTTGTTTCCCAGACCTCGCCGCCTGCACCATCTGGCCGACCGTGCGATCTCGTCTGCCGAAGAACCGTTCGCAAAAACGCACCGTGCCGTCATAGACGACCCGCGCCTTCCGAAAGGACATCAGTTCCTCGTACCCGCCGTGTGCCGGAATAAATCCACTCATGCGCTCTGCTCATCCATCGTCCCACGCTGCACGTCTGGTCGTTAGACCTCACCTCACACCTGAAACACCCCCACCGCCCGACACCCCGTAGCAACGCCTCCGCAACAGACCTTTTGCTTTTCACCACCCAGCCGCAACGTATCATCAACCGTTTCCCCGAAATCGTCTTCGCCATGTCAGGAACCACCTCCACCCGCGATCTGTTCGACCGTTATGTCGTGCCCACCTACGGGCGTTTCGACCTGCGTTTCCATCGTGGAGCCGGACGCGAAGTCTGGGATGAAAACGGCAAACGCTACCTCGATTTCGGAAGCGGAATCGCCGTCACCTCCGTGGGACACTCCCACCCGAAAATCGTCGCGGCCATCACCGAGCAAGCGCAGACCCTACTGCACGTCTCAAATCTTTACCTCTCTCGCCCACAAGCACTTTTGGCCGAGCGAATCGTTCGCCTCATGGGAGGTCACGGCAAAGTCTTCTTCTGCAACTCCGGTGCAGAAGCCAACGAAGCACTCTACAAACTCGCGAGAAAGTTCGGCAATCAGGCACTCGGGTTTTCCGACTCACTCCCCACCCCCGTTGGTGATCAAGACACTACCCCGACCCCAAAGTTCACCATCATCTCGATGCTGAACTCGTTCCACGGACGAACCCTCGCTGGTATCGCCGCCACCGGACAGGAAAAGGTCCGCCACGGGTTCGAACCGCTCGCACAGGGATTCAAAAACATCCCGTTCAACGATCTGCAAGCCCTCCAAGAATCGGTCAAAAGTGACCCCTCAGCCGCGGCAATCCTCACCGAAGCCATCCAAGGCGAGAGCGGAATCCGCGCAGCTTCCGCGGAGTTTCTCCACGGCGCAGCGCGCCTCGCGAAACAACGCAACCTCCTCCTACTCATCGACGAGGTGCAAGCCGGCTTCGGCCGCACCGGCCACTGGCACGGTTGGGAGCAAGCCGCCCCAGACCTCAAACCCGACGCCGTCTCTTGGGCAAAAGGGCTCGGCGGGGGATTGCCCATCGGCGCAGTCTGGATCTCTGACCGCGAAATCACCCTCCGCTCGGGAGATCGCATCCCGCTCTGTAACCTGCTCGGTCCAGGCTCCCACGGCACCACCTTCGGAGGAACCCCGTTCGTCAGCCGCGGCGCGCTCGAAGTCCTCTCCATCATCGAAGACGAACATCTCCTCGAAAACGCAAGCAGCCAAGGCAGTTACATCCTCTCCCAACTCCGCGCTCTCAACCACCCCCTCATCAAAGAGGTGCGCGGACACGGCCTCCTCGTGGGCATCGAACTCAACACGGAACACCTCGGCAAATACCTCACACTGCCACCCGGGAAACTCCCCGCCGTCGCGGTAGTGGAAAAGTTGCAGGACGCCGGCCTGCTCACCGTTCCCTCCGCCCCAGCAACCATTCGCTGGCTGCCCGCCCTCAACGTGACCCGCGAGGAAATCGACGAGGCCACCCGCATCACCGCCTCCGTGCTCGATTCGATCCAACCACGGAACTGACCCCGCATCACCGCCTCGGAACGCCCAACCACCCGAATCCCATGAGAAACCTCCTCTCCATCGAAGCCATGGACCGGGACCAGATTTATCAGGTCCTCGAACTCGCTGAGGTCATGAAGGCCACCCGCGGTCACCATGACGAAAAACCCCTCACCGGCCAGTGCTGGGCACTCATTTTCAGCAAATCCTCCACCCGAACCCGCGTCTCCTTCGAAGTCGGCGTCCGCGAACTCGGCGGAGATGTCATGTTCCTTTCCGCAACCGACATCCAACTCGGACGCGGCGAACCCATCCGCGATACCGCCCG
>JBEEPE010000121.1:0-5888 GCA_041191265.1 Verrucomicrobiota bacterium
CCACGCCCCACGCAGCGCCCCTCAATCCCGCAAGCCGCCCCTCCCCTATCTTCTCTCTCCTCTCCCCTCCCCCTTAGTGCCTTCGCGTCTTCGTGTGCCCCTCTCCCCCTCCTGTTCCCTCATTGCACGCCGCGATTGACACCCCACGCCCTCTCGAAAACCATCCACGGTTCCCATGGCTTTGATTGTACAGAAATACGGTGGCACTTCCGTTGGCACCCCTGAACGCATCCTCAACGTCGCGCGGCGTCTCATCCAGACCCAATCCGAAGGCAATCAAGTCGTCGCCGTTGTTTCGGCCATGAGCGGTGTCACCGATGGTTTGATTAAACTCGCAAAGGAGGTTTCCAAAAGCCCCTCCGAGCGTGAGATGGACGTTCTTTTAGCCACCGGTGAACAAACCACGATTGCTTTGACCGCTATGGCCATTAATGGCTTGGGCAAGAAGGCGGTTTCCCTGACTGGCGCCCAAGCCGGAATCGTTACGAGCGACGTTCACACCAAGGCAAAGATTTCCAACATCACCCCTGACCGCGTTCACGAACTCCTCGACGAAGGCAACATCGTCATCATCGCAGGGTTCCAAGGTGAAACGCAGGACGGCACCATTACGACTTTGGGTCGCGGCGGCTCCGATCTAACCGCCATCGCGATTGCAGCAGCCGTCAAAGCCGACCTCTGCCAGATTTTCACCGACGTCGACGGGGTTTACACCTGTGACCCGCGCGTCGTTCCCACCGCGAAGAAGCTGGATGAAATCTCTTACGACGAGATGCTCGAAATGGCATCGAGCGGCTCCAAAGTCATGCAGTCGCGGTCTGTCGAGTTCGCCAAAAAGTTCGGCGTCGTCTTCGAGGTCAGATCGAGTTTCAACAACAATCCGGGAACCATCGTGAAAGAAGAAACAAACAGTATGGAGGCGGTCGTCGTCCGCGGCGTGAGCATCGAGAAAAATCAAGCCAAGGTCACCATCAGCCAGGTACCCGACCAACCCGGAAGCGCTGCGAAGATTTTTGCCGCAGTCGACTCGGCAAACCTCGTCATCGACATGATTGTTCAAAACGTCAGCGTCGGCGGCACGACGGACATTTCCTTCACACTTTCCAAGGATGAACTCCCGAAAGTGCAAGCGGCCCTCGAACCGGTCGTGCGTGAACTCGGCTCCACCGGAGTTCATTCGCAGGACGGAATCGCGAAACTGTCGATTGTGGGAATCGGAATGCGTTCGCACTCCGGCGTCGCGGCGAAACTGTTTGAAGCCATGCACCAAGGCGGCATCAACATTCAAATGATCTCGACTAGCGAAATCAAAACCGCGGTCATCATCGAGGAGTCAAAAATCCAAGAAGCCGCCCGACTCGCCCACGACGCCTTCGGCCTCTCGAACTAGGCCACATTTCCCCCCGCCTCACTCCACCCCGGAGAACACTTAAGGAGCGCATGGCCATCGGCTACGTTGTCATTGCCCTCCTCGTCGCTTACGCCGGATGGAGCCTCGTTAAGATGCTCCTCCGCGCGGGTTCAGCCGGCATCCGTTCATGGATCGCACGGGCGACCCTGTTCTTCGTCCTGATGGCCCTTGTTGCGGGTGTGGCGCTCGCCCCCCTCCCCAATAAACACCGCTTGCTGGTCATCGCCCCTTTCCTCGCCCTCGGCGGAATCATCGTCCGATTCGCCAAAAAACGTCGCCCCCCCCAGACGCCGACACCCTCCCAAAAAGAGCCCGACATCAACCGGATGAAACGCCTGAACTGAAGACGCCCACTCGGTTCACCGAACGCTCCAATATCGGCGAAAGGGGCCCGCTGACCATCGCCTCCCCTGAACGTCGGAGCCCCCACCCACTGGAGGAGCTGGATAACCCTTCGGGCCGCATGCGCCATTCTCCGCGATGCCTCGCCTTCAACCGCCAACACTCACGCCCTCGAATCCTTCTGGGACTCCAGTCTGAAGCTAATGAAATAGCCACCTGCAGACATCCCCCTCGAATGAACCCCTCTCTCCGTACCCTCCTCGTTGTCGCCGCGCTCGGCGGTCCTCTGCTCCCCACCGCCACCGCTCAAAGCGCAAGAAAAGGCACCACCCTCGTACAAGAGGACTTCTCATCCACCGCAATCGACCGATCCAAGTTCAACCTCACCGACTGGAATATCCCTGAAACTTGGGAACTCAAAGACGGAGCACTTCTCTGCATCTACGACCACTCCAAACACCCCGGGAAAGCTCACGGAAAATCCATCGACCCCAAGTTCAAAGCGCACGACGTCCGCGTCTCCTACAAGGTCCGGTTCCTCGACGAAAACGCGCGCCTCTCGATGCTCATCAACGCTGCATTCCCTCCCGTCAAAACCGGCATCCCCGTCTGGCACATTGGAGACGTCAACACTCGGCCGCCCAAAAATCAGACTGACTCCTGCATCTCCATCAGCGAAAGAGACTTCACCTACGACGAAAACCACCCAAAAAACGTCCGGAAAAGCCATGGCCCAGCCGATATCTTCAAACCCCTCTGGGCGTTCGAAATCCCCGGTATCAACTGCAAGGACCACCACCCCTTCAAACTCGGCGCATGGCATCAGTTTGTGGTCGAAAGCGTCGGCACCCAGTGGACCCTCTGGATCGACGGTAAACAGACCCTCTCGCAAACCATGAAAAACGCCGATTGCGCCAAAGAATCCGTCAACTTCATCGCCTTCGCCTCCCTGCTCCTCGATGACATCCACATCGAAGAACTCGAACGCCCATCCCCGCCCAACGGCACACCATCGCCGCGGTAGCAGAACCGAAAAGACCTCCTCCTCCGGCGCAATCTCAGCCGTCTCGACAAAACAAAAAGGCCGCCCGGTTTTGCGCCGGACGGCCTTTTCAAGTGTCATCAAAATCAGCCGATTACCTGCGCATTGAACAGGTTCTCCAGCATCTCTTGGCGACCGCTTTCCAGAACCGGAGCCGCAATCGATTGCGCGTAGGCATCCAACTCGTCCAACGAGGTCGACCGAGCCTCGACCTTCGCTCCCATCCCATGATCAAAGCTGGCGTAACGGCTTTTCACAAAACCGTCCATCCGTCCGCTCTGAACAATCCGGTGCGCCGCCTTCAGTCCGAACGCAAATGCGTCCATCCCCCCGATGTGGGCGTGGAAAAGATCCTCCGGACGGTGCGACTCACGACGGCGTTTTGCATCAAAGTTCAAACCGCCCGTGGTAAATCCGCCCATCTTGAGGATTCGCAACATGATGTTGGTCGTCAGATACAAATCGGTTGGGAACTGATCCGTATCCCAACCCAACAACGTATCTCCACGATTCGCATCAACCGAACCCAGAGCTCCCGCCGCAATCGCAACCTCCATCTCATGCTCCATCGAGTGTCCAGCGAGCGTCGCGTGGTTCGTCTCGAGGTTAAGTTTGAAGTGGTCCTTTAATCCGTACTCGCGGAGGAAGTTCAAGCACGCCGCAGCATCCGAGTCGTACTGATGCGTCGAAGGCTCGCGCGGCTTCGGCTCAATATAAAACTGACCGGTGAACCCAATCTTCTTTGCGTGATCCACCGCCATGTGCAGCAGCGCCGCTAGATGATCAAGCTCACGCTTCATGTTGGTGTTCAACAACGTAGCATACCCCTCGCGTCCGCCCCAGAACACGTATCCCAACCCACCCAACCGATGCGTTGCCTCCAGCGCGTGCTTCACCTGAGAAGCCGCATACGCGAAGACATCCGCCGACGGTGACGTGCCCGCGCCCTGCGCATACCGCGGATGAGCAAACAAGCACGCTGTCCCCCAAAGCAGCCGTTTCCCCGTGTTCTTTTGCTGCACCTCCAACGCGTCCACCACCTTCTCCAGGTTCTTGTGCGTCTCCGCCCAAGTAGACCCTTCCGGAGCCACATCCCGGTCATGAAAGCAGTAGAACGGAATGGTCGACTTCTCCAAAAACTCGAAAAACACCGGCACCCGATTCCACGCGTTTTGCAGCGACTCCGAACCGTCGTCCCACGGCATCAAGGCCGTCGGCGCACCAAACGGATCTGAGAGACCGTTCCGCATCACATGCCAATAGGCCGCTCCAAACCGGAGATGATCGAACATCGTTCGATCTCCCACCACCTCATCGGCTCGGTAGTGACGGAACGCGAACGGATTATCGGACTGGGGACCCTCGTATTTGATGACAGGAACGTCTGGGAAGTAACTCATAACAAACAGGTTTCTTTGTGAAACAGCCAAAACCCAAATCCGCATCGTGCGCTGGGCCGACTGAACACTTGGAAAAATGACCAAGCCCGCCCTTGCTTGCATCGCAGACCATCGTTTGACTGTAATACGAGATGTCCCGCCCTTCCATGTCCCAAGTCGCGGAACTCGCCGGCGTTTCAAAAAATACCGTCAGCCTCGCCCTCCGGAACAGTCCCCGAATCCCTCCCGCCACCCGCGCACTCGTGGAAGCAGCCGCCGCGCAACTCGGCTACCAACGCAACGCCGCCGTAGGAGAACTCATGGCCCAGCTCCGTCGAACGGGCTCGACCCAGTTCACCCCCACCCTCGCACTCCTTAACGCCAACGAAAACCCGCACGCAACCACCCAACACCCCACCGTTCCTGTCTATGTGCGCGGCATCCAGAGACGCGCCCTCGAACTCGGCTATTCCCTCGACGAGTTCTGGCTCCACACGCCCCAGATGACCGGCCAGCGCCTCGCATCGATCCTCCGCGCGCGCGGCATCCGTGGAGCCGTCGTTGTCGGACTCCTCCACGACAACAAACTCCCACCCGCCATGCGGCAACTCTGGAACGAAATCCCCGCAGCAGTCACCGGTGTCCGTGTCCGCCAACCCCAACTCTCCTTTGCCGGCTCCGATCAGTACGCCCTCGCACTCCAAGCGTACGAACAGGCGTGGAACCTCGGCTACCGCAGACCCGGCCTCATCCTCGACCCTGTCATCGACGCCCTCATCGAAGGACGCTTCACCGCAGGATTCCTCATCGGCGAACGCCTCCACCGCAGCCGCGAACGACCCATCCCGCCCTTCACCAAAATCGAGGCTGCACGCCGCGAACCCGGCCTCTTCCGTGGCTGGATGGAAAAACATCGTCCAGACGTCCTGTTCACCCTCTACCATGAGACCGCCAAGTGGTTAACCACGATTGGATTATCAGCTCCACACGATATCGGACTCATTCAATACGAGTGGCGCCAAGACCACCCCGACTGGGCAGGCATGGACCAACGAAATGACCTTGTCGGCGAGGCTGCCGTCGACCTCGTGGTATCGATGATTCACAACGGATTGGTGGGCGTCCCAACCAAGCCGGTTGCCACCCTCGTTCCAAGCCAGTGGGTCCCAGGTAAAACCGTTCGCAGCCAAACGCTCAACCTCCGGAACGAAGGATAAGAACCGATTCCCATCGGTGCTTTATCCGATTCGATTTTCCACTAAGTTTCCCTGCCTCGGAGCGGTCGCTCCCTGCGGAACAACCCTCCATTGAACACCAGAAAATGAAACGAATCCTCCCACTCCTCCCGCTGGCATTGCTCGGCACTTCGCCCCTCACCGCCATGGCTGATCCCGTCTGGATCTGGACCAAAAAAAATGCCGAAAACAATGAGCAGGCTGACTTCCGAACCTCATTTGAGGCTCCTGCAAATCTGAAATCCGCCACCCTAAAGTTCACCTGCGACAACGGCGCAAAAGCCCTCATCAACGGCAAACCCGCCGGAGAGAATCCCGACTGGCAGCAACCCACCACGGTCGACGTCAAAAAGCTCCTCGTCTCCGGCAAAAACGAAATCGTCATCCAAGCACGCAACCAAGGCGGAACCGCTGCTCTGGTCGCGCTGATCGAAATCGAAGACGCTAACGGCAAAAAATCCAACCTCGTAGAAACCAGT
>JBEEPE010000122.1:0-3406 GCA_041191265.1 Verrucomicrobiota bacterium
GCGAATTGACTCAAATGAAAAGACACCGAGCGGGAGTCTCAGACAGGTAGCAAAAGGATACGTTGCCTCAATGAAAAGGACACCGTGGGGAGGTGCCTTTAAAAATGAGTCAAAAGAGTCGTCAAGAAGTGCTGAAAGAGGCCCGGGAACGGTACAGCCGTCGAGGAAAGGAAGGCAGGAGCCGACTGCTGGACGAAGTAACCGCACTTTGCGGGTACGATCGCAAATACGCGATGAAAGTCTTGAGCGGAAAACGTCCGATAGCTGGTTGTGGACAACAGCGCGGTGGCTCGAAGCCTATTTACGGGGAGGCTGAGCGTAGGGTTCTCAAGGAGATATGGCTGGCAGCCGAACAGCCCTGCGGCAAACGGTTGAAGTCGGCTATTGGGGTGTGGTTGCCGCACTACGAGCAGGAATATGGGCGTTTGGATGAATGCTTACGGAGCAAGCTGGAGTGCCTGAGCGCAGCAACCATTGACCGGTTGCTTGCGCCCTGCCGCGTGAGCCTCGGAAAACGAAACCGTTGCGGTACCCGGCCGGGGACACTGCTGCGCAAGGAGATCCCCGTGCGCACCGAGCACTGGGATGTTCAGGGGCCGGGATGGGTGGAGGCCGACACGGTGGCTCACTGCGGAGAGTCGATGGAGGGAGACTTCTGCTGGAGCTTGACGGTGACGGACGTGCACACCCAGTGGACGGAGACAAGAGCGGTTTGGAACAGGGGGCAACACAATGTAAGGCAGAGGATTGCGGAGATCGAGAAGGCACTTGCTTTTCCCATTCTTGGATTTGATAGCGACAACGGTGGGGAATTCCTTAACTGGCATCTGGCGGATTATTTTCTCAAACGGTCCAAGCCCGTGGCGTTCACCCGCTCGCGCCCCTATCACAAGAACGACAACGCGCGGGTCGAGCAGAAGAACTGGACGCATGTGAGACAACTAGTGGGTTACGGACGCCTGGGGGATCCCGCCCAGGCGGAGCGGTTGAATGCACTTTATGCGCAGGAGTGGAGTCAGTTCCGGAACTTCTTCTGTCCGGCGATGAAACACATTCGAACGGAGGTAGAGGGAAGCCGCAAGAAGCGTGTATATGACACGCCGGCGACACCTTTTGAGAGGCTCAAGGCATCGGGGCAGGCAGATCCAAAGAAGATCGAAGGTCTTGAGCGCGTGAAAGCGGCACTCAATCCGTTTGAGATAAAGCGAGCGATTGAACGCAAGCTGAGAGGAGTGCTTCGACTCCGGCGCGCCCCCGTGGATGCGGCGGCGTAGCGGCAGAAAACGCGACTTCAAAACGGCCCTCCTCCAGTCGCCCTCCGGGCTCCTTCTGGAGGTCCGTTTTGAAGCAAAATCCCACGCCACTCCCGCCTGGCTATCGAGGCGGGTCAGAGGGGCCTGTTATTTTTCTCTCCGGTGTCTTTTTTGGTTGAGGCAACACGACCGCCCATTCGGCATCCTCCAAGATCACGTCAGCGTCGGGACAGGCTTCAGCGATTCAATCGCGTTGAGGATGGCGTCCCGGAGCGTGCGGAGACTCTCATCCGAAATCACTTTTTCGCCGGATTTGTCGGTCAAATAGAAGGTATCGATGGCAGCGCCTTTCTCCGTGGCAATCCTCGAGAGCGCAATCTCAAGGTCTAGGCGGCTGATGGAATCCAGTACCACATGCAACAACCCGAGTCGGTCGGGTGTCTGGAGGTCGATAATCGTGTAGGCTGGGTGAGAACTCGTATCGATGACGATTCGCGTTGGAAACTCGACCTCGTCGGAGAGTTGGAAGCCCCGTTTGGTGAACGATTTCTCTAAGATTGCTTGGAAATCAAACGACTCCACATCGAGCGCAAACTTCAGCGTTTCAGACGCTTTCGCGATACTTTTCGCATTGGTCACCGCCTGCAAATCGGCATCGCAGACCCGGAAAATGTCGAGTACCAAGCTATCGCCTCGGGTGAAAGCGTCTGCCCCTAGGATGTTGAGGCCCGCAGCGGAAAGAGAGCCCGCGATTTTCGAGAGGAGTTGGTGACGGTCCCAACCGCAGAACCAGAACTCGGAGTGTCCCTTGTTAGGGTGCGCGATCCAACGGCAACTGAAGCCAAACGCGTGAATGGAGTGTCCGGCCGCTCGAGGGTCTTCCTTCGCGATCCAGTCGACCCGCGCGCCTTCGGGAGAGTGGGGAGCAAAGGCTTCCCGTTGGGATAGGAAGTCGCGGAACAGACGAATGTGGTCCGCGATTTGTGCCGGTGTGTAGGCCAGCAGGTAGCGCTCTGGCATCGACTGGAAGTGGGCATCTATTTCTTCAACGAAATCAGGCGGAAGAATTTTCGCGACCGACTCGATGATGGTATCCCGTTCGATGCGACGGTTTTTGTAAAAGGCTTCGTTGTCGGCGAGGTAAAGGCTCGCGCCTCGGTAAAGCTGCCAGACGAGGGATTCTTTCCAGTCGGACCACGTTTCTTCGCCGATGCCCTGACCGTCGACGAGTGTCAGGAGCATGAGGTTATCGAGGTTGGTTTGGCTTCCCACGAGTTCCGCGAACTCGGCGATGGTGGAAGGGTCTTCGAGATTTCGTCGTTGGGCGGTGTGTGAGAGGGTGATGTGGTGGTCGACGAGGAAGATGAGGCGTTTGCGTTGGGGCGAGGTTAGTTGGAGGCGGGCCGCCACGCGTTGAGCGGCGATGGCGCTCTGGTCTGAATGGTTGCGCGAGTTTGCGGATTTGCCGGTGTCGTGGAGGAGGATGGCGAGGTAGAGAACCGTGGGGTCTTCGAGGCGTTGGAACAGGTTTTTGTATTCCCGAAGGCGGGGTTGATCGGTGTCGATGAGTTCATCGAGTTTCTCGATACACACGAGCGTGTGTTCGTCAGCGGTGTACCGGTGGAAAAACTCATGCTGCACGAGGCAGGTGAGTTCGCCGAACTCTGGGATGTACTTTCCGAGGAGATCGACTTCGTGCATTGATCGAAGCACGTGACCTACCTCGCCCTTGCGTGAGAGCAGTTCGAGAAAGATTTCGCGCTGGGTTTTGCCGTATTGGAAGGCGCGGTCGACCAGATGGATACGCCGACGAATCAGGTGTTTCAGTTCCGCGCTCAAGGGTTCTCCACGCTTTTGAGCGGTTTGGAAGGTTCGCATCAGGCGTGCGGGGTCTTGTGTATAGATGGCGCGTGACTCGGCGCACAGTTCGCCTTCTTCGCTGTAGAGTCCGTCAAACGTCTCGCGTTTGGTTCTGCGTTTGATGCCGAAGAGTCGGAGGAGACGCGTTCGTTTCGGGATGCGCTTTGGCAGCACGGACATACGTTCCGACATCAGTTCCGTGAGGTTGTAGATGTTTCTGGCGTGCTGATAGTAATCGCGCATGAGCGATTCAGTTCGTCGGATGATGCTTTTTTGGGTGTAAGCAAATGTGT
>JBEEPE010000123.1:0-10896 GCA_041191265.1 Verrucomicrobiota bacterium
GCGTTTCCACCGCTGTGAACTTGAACGCCGATGACGCCATCGGAAGCGATGTCTTTTTCGGGTTCTGTGTAGTCGGAGGCCTGCACTCCATTGATCCATGTTTGAATGCGTGGTCCGTCCGCTTTGATGACATAATCGTTCCAGTCATTGGGTTTGAGGACGGGACGCAGTTTTTCGATGTCGGACTTTGCAACGACGCGATTCCGTCGGCTTTCGTCATAGATGGCACCGTACCAGTTTGGTTCGCCGAAGTCGCATTGATAACCTGAGACTTCGTGGCTGCTGGGGACCCGTTTTGAACGGATTTGGACGCCGGAGTTAATCAGCCCGGTTGCAGGGTTTCCGGTGAGTTTGATTTTAAGCTGAAGAATGAAGTTGGAGTGGCTGGAGGTGGTGCAGATGAAGTCGTTGTAGGGAATCTTTTGCTGTCCGTTGCCGCCCGTGAGGACGCCGTCTTTCATGGTCCAGACCGAGCCGGGCAGGATGTCCCATCCTGCGGTGGATTTGCCGTCAAAAAGTGCCGTTGCTGAGGGTGGGACGGAGGGAACTGACGTCGCTTGGAGTGTTGACGGAATGAGCAGGGTCAGGACGGCGGCGACGGACAAGATTTGGCGAGGGGACATTTTTGAGGGCGGGGTTGTCAGTGCCTTCAAGCAACCTGTGAGCCGTGAGGCGGGCGGCACAAGACTTGGATTGCTCCATTTTGCGGGGGCGCTCTCTCGTTTCTGTGCCGTGAGATTGAGCTGGGCTCTGGTCGGCGTGATTGGTTCTGGGGAAGCGTCCGACGATTTGCTCAGGTGCAAGGCGAAGCGGATGTGATGTCCTGAGGTTCGGAAACTTTGCGCTAACGCTTGCGCATCGGGAGGGGTGGCTAAGAATCGGGCGAGTTTCCGGTGATGAATCGCGATGGTTCGTCACGTGGTGGAACCTTCGGGCCGGTGAGGCCTTAAAAACGTCCAAGAAAAACACCCAGAACAATGAAAACAACGATGAAAGCATTCTTGATGGCGCTCTCTTTGGGGATGGCGGTTTCCGCTTCCGCTCAAGAGCAGAACCTGTTCAACGGCAATGACCTCAGCGGATGGAAGGGACTCGACCGCCTCTGGTCGGTCAAAGATGGCGCGATCCATGGCGAGACGCTACCCGACCCCGAAAATCCGAAGCGCGGGTTGCTCAAGCACAATAGCTTTTTGGTGTGGACGGGCGGCGAAGTCGGGGATTTTGAGCTGCGATTGAAGTACCGGTTTATTTCGAATGCGGGGAACTCGGGAATCCAGTTCCGCAGCAAACACGTGGAGGACGGCGTGGATGGGCCAATCGTCTCTGGGTACCAAGCCGACTGCGACGCAGGAAATGGTTACACGGGAATCAACTACGAGGAGCGCGGGCGTGGTATTTTGGCGAAGCGGGGTTCCAAGTCGGTGATCAAGGCGGACGCTGCTGACGCAAACAAGGCGAAGATTGAGGTGGTGGGGTCGGTGGGCGAGGACGCTGAAATCAAGGCGGCGATTAAGCCGACGGGTGAGTGGAACGACTACCTCATCATTGCGAAGGGGAACCACATCCAGCAGTTCATCAATGGAAAGCAGACCATTGATTTGGTTGATGAGCACGAGGCGAAAGCGGCGAAGAAGGGGATTCTCGCGCTGCAGATTCATGGCGGACCGCCGATGGCGGTGCAGTACAAAGACATCGTGCTGAATCCCCTGAAGTAGCATTGTCTGGGCGTTTCGGAACCCTGTTGTGATGAGGGTGAGGAACGCCGTCTGCTCTTAGCGTGGGCCGTCCGTTTTGTGAGACGGGCGGCCCTTTTCGTTCAACCCCAGTGATTCAAAAATGAAAAAAGTGATGTTTGCCGGCGCGGTGCTTGCCGCGGGTGTGTCGGTGTTATTTTCAGGTCCTGACGCGCGAGCTGCGGCGGCGAAGAAGAAAGTGTTGATGATTGCGGGGCGGCCTTCGCACGGGCCGGGTCAGCACGAGCACAATGCGGGCGTGCAGTTATTGACGAAGAGCTTGCAGCAGGGGGCGGCTGACCTCGTGGAGGTGAGCTTCAAGCTGAGCGGGGAATGGCCGTCGGAAGAGGAGTTGGGCAAGGCGGACACGATTTTGATTTATTCGGATGGTGGTGGGGGACATCCGGCGGTTCAGGGCGAGCGGTTGGCTCAGTTGGGGGCCCAGATGAAGCGTGGTTGCGGATTTGTGTGTTTACATTACGCGGTTGAACCGGCTTACGAGAAGGTCGGGTGGCCTGAGGCTCAGACTGGGCCGGACGGCCAACCGGTTAAGCAGGAGGTTCCTGCGGTGCGGGGGTCAAAGGGCCGTGGCGCGGAGGAATTCAAGCAATGGCTGGGCGGATATTTCGAGCAGTACTGGTCGGTGAACCCGCATTGGACGGCTGATTTCAAATCTCTGCCCAAGCATGCGGTTTCGAATGGGGTGAAGCCATTCAGCACCAATGATGAATGGTACTACCATATGCGTTTCCGCGATGGCATGAAGGGGGTGACTCCCGTTTTGAGTGACCTGCCGCCGGAGTCCACGACCAAGCGGGGGGAGGGGCCGCATGCAGGGAATCCTGACCAGGCGCGAGCGGTGCTTGAACTGAAACAGCCACAGCATGTTGCGTGGGTGGTTGAGCGTGAAGATGGCGGGCGCGGTTTCGGTTTCACCGGCGGACATTTCCATGCGGGTTGGGCAAATGACGACCAGCGTAAACTGGTTTGTAACGCGATTGTTTGGACGGCGCGCGCGGAAGTGCCTGCTGCGGGTGTGGTTTCGAGTGTCACGGAAGCGGACATGCAGGCTAACCTCGATCCCAAGGGGCAGCCTAAGAAATGAGTTCAAGGTAGGCCGTTAACAATGAATTGAAACCTGGAGCGGCCCTCGAAGGAGCCGCTCCTTTTTTTTGAATCCATGGACAGAATGAATGTGTTGAAAGCTGGGTTAGGCGTGATGGCTCTAGCATCGTTGTGTGTGGCGCAGGACAGGTCGAAGGCACCGGAGAACTACGGGGTCGAAGCAGCGTTGCAATCGCTTTCCAAAATGACGGTTGCCGAGGGTTTGGAGGTGTCTTTGTTCGCGGCGGAGCCGATGGTCCAAAATCCCACGGCAATGGATGTCGATGCGCGTGGGCGAGTGTGGATTACGGAGGCTGCGAACTATCGAAAGTGGGCGAATCCTCCGATTCGTCCGGAAGGGGATCGCGTGATGACGTTGGAGGATACGGATGGAGACGGGCGGGCGGATAAGGCGACGGTTTTTTATCAGGATCCCAGCATTGATTCGGCGCTGGGAATTGCGGTGTTTGGAGATGAGGTGATTGTTTCGGTGGCGCCGAATGTCTTTGTTTTGCGCGACACGGATGGGGATGGAAAAGCGGACCAACGCCGGCTCCTCCTAACGGGGACGGCGGGGCGTCAGCATGATCACTCGTTTCACTCGTTTGTGCATGGAACGGACGGGAGGCTGTACTTCAACTTTGGGAACACGGGTTCGCATTACCGGCGTCCAACGGGCAAGTTGCTCAATGTTCCATTGCACGGCGCTATCTCGCTGGACGATGTGAAAGAGAATAGCGAACCGATCACTGATCTGACGGGGAACGTGATTGAGGCGACGCGGAAACCGTATCAGCAGGGGATGGTGTTTCGTGCGGACTACCGGGATGGTCAGTTGACGAACTTCGAGACGCTCGGGAACAATTTTCGGAACAACTACGAGGCAGCGCCCGACTCGTTTGGGAATCTGTGGCAGAGCGATAACGACGATGATGGGAACAAGGGGGTCCGGATTAACTATGTGATGGAGCATGGGAGTTTCGGTTACTCCGACGAGCTGACGGGAGCGGCTTGGCAAACGAAGCGGCCCAATATCGAGAAAGACATTCCTTTGCGGCATTGGCACCAGAACGATCCGGGGACGATTCCGAACCTGCTGCAGACAGGGGCGGGATCACCGACGGGACTGTTGGTTAACGAGGGATCTGCGCTCGGGCAGAGGTTTGAGAATCAGATTATTCATTGCGATGCTGGTCCGCGGGTTGTCCGAGCCTATCCGGTGCGGAAGCAAGGGGCGGGTTTTAGTGCGGAAATGGTCGAGATTCTAACGTCCTCTGACAGTTGGTATCGGCCGTCGGATGTGGCGATTTATCCGGACGGTTCACTGTTTGTGGCGGATTGGTACGACGCTGGGGTTGGTGGGCATGCGATGGCGGACAACGAGGTGAACGCGTTGCGTGGTAGGATTTATCGTGTGGCGTCCAAGGGGGCAAAACTCAGTGTGCCCAAGGTGGATGTATCCACTCCCGAGGGAGCAGTGGCGGCATTGCGTTCGCCAAATAAAGCGACGCAGCACATTGCCTATCGCGCGCTTGCGGCCATGGGGGATAAGGCGGTGCCTGCGTTGAAGGGGATGTTCGAGTCGAATGCCCCGCGGATGCGTGCGCGCGCGCTGGCGCTTTTGGCGCGGGTGCCGAAACAGGCGAATATGGCACTCGCGGCAGCGCTACAGGACAAGGATTCGGACGTGGTGATTGCGGGGATTCGGCTTGCGACCATGCTCGCAACGTCCGGCGAGTTGGATACGTCAGTCCTTGAAAATATGCCGGGATTGGTTGGCCGTTTGGTTGGGCATGCGGATCCGGCGGTGCGGAGGCAGTTGGCGGTTTCCTTGCATCATGCGAAGAAGGTGGAGCCCATGTGGGCGAAACTGGCTGTTCAGCACGATGGGAGTGACCGGTGGTATTTGGAGGCGCTTGGGATTGGTGCGCGCGGGATTGATGACTCCTGCTTTGACGCTTGGTTTACCGAGGTGAAAGGGCAGTGGGATACTGCGGCGGGGCACGACATTGTGTGGCGGTTACGGACGCCGAAGGTTGCGCCATTACTCGCAAAGCTCATTTTGCGAAGTCCTCAGGAGCAGCGGTATTTGCGCTCGTTTGATTTCGTTCCGGATTCGCCGGAGCGCACGGATGCGTTGCTAACCTTGGCAAAAGACTCCACGGATGTGGCGGTGGTGGTCGAGGCGCTGCAGCGACTGGTTCGCACGTCGGCGAAAGATGCTCCTGCTGTGGTGTCGGCGTTGGAGGGGGCTCTGGCGCGGACGAAGGGGCGCGCTGCGTATGTCGATATGGTTGGCGCGGTAGGAGTTGGAAACCGGGCAGCTGAGTTGCTCGAGGCTGCGTTGCAGTTGAGGCCGGCACCGGAAGCCATGGATGCGATTCGGATGCTCGTGAAGGATGCGGGAGGCTTTTCTCAGATTCAGTCGGCAATTAAAGGGGCGAAGGGCGAAACGGTAGAGGGCATTTTTGGAATGCTGGGAGACAGCGGGTTAGCGAAGGCGGTGGATCTGCTTACGGGTGAGGTTAAGGCGGAGGGCACGCCTGAGAGGCGTTCTGCGGCGATTCGTGCGTTGGCTCGGACGCAGGCTGGTGCCGAGGCGTTGGTGAACACGGCAAAGGGCGGTGCGTTTCCCTCGGAACTGCGTGGAGTGGCAGCATCGGCACTGGCGATGGTGCAATACGCTTCGCTGAAGGAGGAGATTGCCAAGCAGTTCCCTCAGGCGGGGGCACTGGGAGGCAAGCCGTTGCCGCCGGTCAGTGAGTTGGTGAAGGTGAAAGGGGATGCGGCTCACGGAAAAGAAGTGTTTGAGCGTGCGGCATCCTCTTGCGTGACCTGCCACAAGGTTGGCGCGAAGGGCGTCGATTTCGGGCCGGGGTTGGGTGCAATCGGAGCGAAGCTACCGAAGGAAGCCTTGTACGACGCGATTATCAATCCGAACGCGGGTATTTCGATGGGCTTCGAGACCTCTGAGGTTCGGCTTCGGAGTGGTGGACTTGCGATGGGGATCGTGCGGAGTGAGACGCAGGATGAGGTGGTGCTGGTTTTGCCGGGCGGGGCTCTTCAGAAGGTGCCGCGCACGGATGTTCAGCAGATCAAGAAGCTGCCCGTGTCCATGATGCCAAGTGGCTTGAATCAAGCGCTCACGCAGCAGGATCTCGTTGATTTGGTGGAGTATCTTGCCACCTTGCGGGACGCAAAATAGTTCACGCAAATGGACGCTTCAACGGTTCTCTCGCGACTTCGGGTGTTTCCCGACTGGCCTAAGCCGGGCGTGCGGTTTCTCGATATTGGGAGTCTGACAGAATCTCCGGAGTTGTTCGGATGGACGGTGTCTGGATTGGTGGAGATTGCTCGGAGTGAGGAGGCCGAGGTTCTGGTCGCTGTGGATGCGCGAGGATTCTTGTGGGCGGGAGCGGTGAGTGCCGCTCTCGGACTGCCGGTTGTTTTGGCGCGGAAGCCAGGGAAGCTGCCTGGGGAATCAGTCTGCGGTTCTTACGAGTACGAGTACGCTTCGGGATCCATTTGCATTCAGCGTGATGCGCCAATTTGCGGGAAGCGGGTGATGGTGGTTGATGACGTGCTGGCGACAGGGGGAACGCTGCGCTGCCTTCACGGGTTGTTACGTCGAGAGTTTCAAGTGCAAGAAGCGGTGCTGGCTGTGGTTTTGGAGATTGGCGCGCTTGCCGGACGGATGCCGATTGAGCGTGAGGGGGGCAGGGTTCACTCCCTGATTTGTTCCTGATGCAGCGGCTCGTTCTCATTGCTCTCGAGGATGAAGCGCCGCAGTTGAAAGGCCGCGAAGGGGTTCATTTCACCGGCGTGGGCAAGGTGAATGCGGCAATTGCGGCCGCGAGGCTGATTGAGCGGCACTCGCCCGCGGAAATCTGGAACTTCGGGACGGCGGGCGGCATCACGGTTGGAGCAGGACTCTACGAGTGTACTCGGTTTGTTCAGCGCGACATGGATTGTTCGCCGCTGGGTTTTGCTGTTGGGCACACTCCCTATGAGGACGAGTTGGAAATAACGTTCGGCGGCGAGGGGTTGGTGTGCGGTTCGGGCGATCAGTTCGTCACCAATCCTGCGCTTTCGGTCGCCGTCGATCTTGTTGAGATGGAGGCTTATGCGATTGCGAAGGCGTGCGCGCAAGCGGGCGTGAAGTTTCGATGTTTCAAATACGTGTCGGATTCTGCTGACGGCGCTTCAGCGGGAGAGTGGGACCAGAACAAGCATCGGGGCGAGGAGCTCTTTTTGAAAATATTCGACGCATCCATTTGATGCTAAGCGAGTTCAAAACGTATTGGTCCATGCGTTGACGGTGCAACGCACGCTGATGCTGTCAGAGATCTCACCGAGGGGAGCGAGATTCCACTCCCACTCGTAATCTGGCGTCCGGAGATTAACCCCGTGCAGAGCATCCTCGACGGACGTGGTTTCGCCCGTTTCAACAGAGGAAGTTCTGGAAATCCAACGGTCGGAGATGAGGGCTTTTCGCTCCGCAGAATGCGAGCGCATTTCCGAGAGGTGTCGTTGAATCAGGGCGAGGGGATTCTGCTCTGAATCGCTTTCATCCGTTTCCGCAGGCCCATCCAAGGCGAGTTGCGAGGCGACGTTCACCGAAGCGAGAAAATCGCACGCGGGCAGCGACGGGAGCGAGGGTGCCAGTTGGAGGTGGGTTTGCTCAAGGAGATGGCCTGACCGTGGATCAAGATTGAGCCGTCCATTCAGGTCCAAATGAATGCGATGCACATTTCGGCGGAGCATGAGCGGGAGAGCTGAGAAGGCGGGATGGACGATGTCGACCAGCAGAACGGTTTTGAACGCCGCTGCGAGAGCCGCGACTGGGATGTCGTGGTGGAGTCCTGCACCGAGGATGATTGCTAGGTCTCGCCTTTGGCACTGCTGCATTTCGTGCATGAGAACGCGCTGCGTCTTTTGCAAGTGCGGCGCCCAAGCGTGCGACAAGCGGCGAGCACGGGCGCGAATACCAATTGCGGAGCGCAAGTTGGATCGGAGAGGTCCGGCAACGGGCGTTAGAAGATATTCGCAGAGTTCGGCGAGCATGTCAGAGGCATCGGAAGAGGCCCGCCATGATTTCGCGATACACGCAGGCTCGGGAGACCTTGATTTTATGCTGAGGAACAGCAGGTTGTGCCTCAATTAAATCGAGAGTTCTGTGTCCAAGCGCGGCCGGTAGCCATGCTGCTAGGCGGAGTCTGAGAAGGGGTGTTTGGTTGACGTAGCGTGTGGCATTCGCGAGCCAAAGGCGTGCTTGGTGAGCCCACCGGCGGTGGATGGGGGCAAAGCGCGGATTGCGGATGAAGGTGTGGTCAAGGCTGATGCCTGCGGATTCGAGTTCCGTGGCGGGGAAGTAACACCGGCCAATCGCGAGATCGGCTCCGACATCGCGGACGATGTTGATGAGTTGGAGTGCTTGGCCGAAGAGGCGGGCCTGCTGGAGGCGTGCGGATGAGGGGGGGCTCTGTCCGGGAAGGAGGTGGACGACTTCGGTCCAGAACTCGCCCACGCACCCAGCGACGAGGTAGGTGTACTCTTCCAGTTCGGATTGATGAGACAGGAACCGGAGGGTTGATGGATCAGTAAACCGATTCCGATCAAGGATTTGGCCCGCAATGATTTTTGTCAGAACCGATTTGACGAGATGCTGTTGTGTGGGGGGAAGAAGGGTGAGGAGGTGGAAGCACAGGGCGGCACGGGAGAGGAGTTCTCGCTCGCCAGCGTGATGGGTGGGGGTGTCCTGAAGGGCTTGTTGGGTGGTTGCGCGTAGCGTTCCCGCAACCACGTCGTCGCGGTAAGCCGCCAGGAGTGCGGAGCCCGATTGCGCTGTGGCAACCGGTGCATCCGCGACGGAATCAGATGTTCGTGCGAAAAGGTAAGCGAGCGAAACGGTGGATCTTATCGCGTTTGGCAGCAGTTGGATGGAAAGGAAGAATGATCGCGAAACCGAGGCAAGGACGGGTCCGAGGAGGCGTTGAAGCTCGGGAGGTTCTCCGGAAGTGTGAATCATGTTTCCAGAGGAATCAGGCTAAGCCCGGGGACGGAGGTGATGGCATGAAGGTGCGGGGTAACGCGCATCGGTGCTGGAGAAAACCACTGGATTGGGATGGCCGCCTGGCGGATGCGCTGCGCCATTCGAATGACGTGTTGGAACGCCTGTAGCGGCGTTTCATGCGGTGCTGGCGAGGCGATTCCGTCGGAATACACCCAGGCGAGTGGCATTGAGGTGTGTTGGCGCGATGCACGCATTCGGAGCTTCGCTAGGCCGTCAGCAATGGCGCTGCTCCCGTGCGCTGGGGTGGGTGTAAGCAGCAGCGAGAGAAGTTTTTTTCTCGGCGTGCGCAGGAAGCTCTTGATGCATCCGGCGGAGATCAGGTGGAGCGTGATGCGGGAGTACGGTCCCTTTGCAACACGATCGTAGAGATGTGAAATGCAGCGGGTCAGGAACAATCCGGTTCCCGATGAACGACTGGCATCGAGCAGCACATGGGGCGTGGGGCGTTGGTTCGTTGAAAGCGTCCGAAGTTGAAAGCCCGGATTGCCGGGGCGCCACGATGAAGCGAGCGAGTACAGAACGCTCTCAACCCAAGCAATCGGAGGTTTCGGAAGGAGGTTGGAAGCGGTGTTTCGGGCTGGGTTTATTTGGTCAGAAAGAGTCCGTTTGACCGAGGGAAGTGGGGGAGGTTGAGGGAGCGGCGGAAGAGGAGGAGACGCTGGACGCGCTCCGGGGGCTTGGTGACTCGAGAGGGACGGGGGTCGGTTTTGCGGACTGGTCGGGGGCGTGTTGCTCGTTTGGTCGGGGGCGATGCGGTGAGGGGAGCAAAGTGTCCATGCCTCAGCGAGATGTTCAGCAGTAACGGTTGGCGTATGGGAAAGCGCTGCGATGGCACGGGCCGTTCTCAGGGCGGCGATTCCCGCTCGCAGGCTTTCGATGTTCAGCGTAGCCGCGATTTCTGCATTTGTTGCGTGGAGAGCATCGGGTATCGAGACATTCAGAAGGAGTTTGCGTGCGGCGTTGATGCTTTCAATGAGAGCAGATTCCTCGGCTGTCCATGCTGCGAGAAATGCCGCGGGATCATCATCAAATGCGAGGCGGCGACGACTGGCGTCGGCCCGTTCGGACGTCGTCGATGGCGGGGTGACGTTGATTCCGTGCGCGAATCGGTCGGAAAGTTGAGGGCGCAATTCACCTTCCTCGGGATTCATGCTCCCAATCAGAATGAAGCGAGAACTTGCGACGCGGCTTGTTCCATCGCGCTCGGTTTGGTGTCTTCCCGACGATGCGGGATCGAGGAGCAGATCCGCGAGATGGTCTGAAAGCAGGTTGATTTCGTCGATGTAGAGGGCTCCGTTGTTGGCGGATGCAATGAGGCCGGGTTGCTCAACCCAGCGGCCTGACTCGACGAGCGATTTGAGTTCTGTGCCACCGGTCAGGCGCTCGATGGAGGCTCCCAGTGGAACCTCAACCCAAGGTCGAGGGGTTGTGTCGAGGGCGTCGAGAAATCGACCAAACGCTCGTGCAAGCGTTGTCTTTGCAGCGCCTCGCGGACCGGACAGCAGGACCCCGCCGATACGGGGATCGACGGCGTGCAAGAGGAGACTGCGCTTTGCCGTGTCGAGTCCGACGATAGCGGTAAAAGGGAAAAGCGGGGGGAGAGCGTCGACCGCGGGGTCCATGAGGTGATTAAAGGAAAAGGGACTCCCCCGCGCGAGGGGAATCCCTTTTCAAAGAGGGCGTATGCGCCCAGTTTACTTCATGAGTTTTTCGAGACTCGGGGCAATGGCGTCCGCCCAGATCTGATAGCTTTTCGCGTTCAGGTGCAGGAGGTCGGGCATGATTTCCTTGGTGAGCGTGCCGTCGGGTTCGAGGAACTTCGTGCCGAAGTCGAGATAGTGGATTTTGTTGCCGTCGTGAAACTTCGAGATGATCGCGTTCACGGCCTTGTTTTTATCGCGTCCTGGATTGTTCGCGTCACCGGCTCCGCGAGGGAAGATTCCGAGCAGAAGGATTTTGGTTTCAGCAGAGCGTTTGTGAATGGCG
>JBEEPE010000124.1:0-5333 GCA_041191265.1 Verrucomicrobiota bacterium
TCAGTTTTGAAAACGATTTGGACCCGCTCGATCTCGCGCTCCGAAACGGCAGCAACTTTCCGTACCTCTTCCACAGCGCACCGCAGGCCCTCTTCAAACACGGACACTGGACCTCACCGAACGGCGCCATTGTTTGGACCCTCATCCGAGGCGACTTCCCTGAAACCCTGAGCGCGGATTTGCCGCGTCCGGACATCATCTTCTACGACATGTTTTCTGGGAAATCCTGTCCCGAGGCGTGGACCGCGCGAACGTTCCAAAAACTCAGGTTGGCGTGCGGCGACGGTCCCTCGGAACTGTTCACCTACACCTGCTCTACGGCGTCTCGGTCTGCGATGCTCGCCGCGGGGTTCCACGTCGCGAAGGGCTGCTCCACGGGGGCGAAAGAGGAAACCACCGTCGCCTTCACACCGGCGGCAACCCGACTCGGCCTCGTGCAACGGCATCCGGTTCTCGGGCAAGATTGGCTTGCCCGCTGGCACCGCTCGCGCGCGCAAACTCCGTCCGATGTGACCCCGGAAGAAGAGCCGGGATTCCGAAAACTCATCACGGAACATCCCCAGTTCAGAACGCAGACCATTTCCTGAACCCCGCCCGCTTTCCCTGCTCGCTTTGCCTCGGACAAAGACGACATCATCCTTTAACGCACCACGAGATGTCCGCCCTTGTCGTCCACGCTTCCCCGCTCCGATCTGAGAGCGAACGACCCAGCGCCGGAATCCAGCGCCTCCTTCCGCTCGTAGTCGAACGCCTCGAGAAAGCCGGGATGCCCGTGGCCGTGCTGCAACCCACGGATCACGCATCCCCCGAACTCCCGGTCTCCCGCGAAGTCGCCACCTTCGAACTCGAATGCGGAACGGTTACTTCGTGGTGCGATGTGTTCGAGGTCGATGCGGATTCCCCAACGCCTCGATTCGCCGTGCGCCTCGAGGAACCGGCGGACGCGCCGCATTACGGAATCATCCTCGCTCGCGCAGCCGTGGAAATTGCGCGCCGCTCCATCCCGCCAATCACCCGGCTCATCCTGCTCGGTGAACCACTCGCCTTCGCGCCCTTTCTCGTTCGCACGTCCGGTCTCCCGATTCACACCACGCTGCTGCTCGATTCCCTAGATCAGCCAAAACTCGATATCCCGGAAACCTTTCCTTTCACCGGACTTCCGACCCGATTCCTCAAGGATTACGCACTGTCCTTCTTCGGAGGAATCAATCCGACGCAGGCGGGCCTGCTCGCAGCCGATGCCCTCCTTTTCCCGGAACCTCGACTCGACGCAGGCTCGCTCAACTTTCACCCAGCACCGGATTTGGAACTCCAAATTCGGCACCGACGCGATGCGGTCACTGTCGTTCCCGCACTCCTTTCCGGCGACTCTCCTGAGACGGTGCCCCCCTTCTCCAGCGAGCAAAAACGCGCGGCCCGCACCGAGCTACTCGTGGAGCACCGCATGCGCGTTCGCCCGTCGGGCCCTGTTCTCGTCCTAGTCGACCCCACCCCACACGCTCGGGAAATCGCAGCGGCGGCGCCGTGGCTGGAATCCATCCAACTCTGCGACGCCCGCATCCTTCTCGTGAGCGCGGCCCCCGAGCGGGCGCTCGCCTACCTTCAGCGCCACCGGCTCCACGATGGTCCGTACCTCAAGGTACTGGATCAATCCGCCACGCATCTCTCCTCCCTTTTGGAAGGGGCCGACGCGCTCCTCGGAATGCCGGGCCCAGAATCCGCGCTCATCCACACCGCAGCCATCCACGGGGCGGCCCCCATTCTCACACTGACCTCGCGCGGTGCCGGATTACTCGAGCCGTTCGTGCCTTCGACGCGGCGCGGATGCGCGTTCACCTTCGCCAATCCGGGCCCCGCCGACACACCCGACCGCAATCCACTCGCGGGGGCGCTCCGTCGCGCAGCGCTCGCCCTCGCTTCCCCCCAACTGCACACCGCGCTCCTCGAAAACCTCGCGCTCCAAGCGGCGGCAGGTTCCCTTCCCGAACTCACGCTCCAGCTTACTTCGGCGAAAAAATAGCGTAACCCTCGTCGACGAGCACCGCCCCACCTCTCCCCATGACGCGCATCCAGAAATCCCTGCTGAGCGCCACCATCGCGCTGCTTTGCCTCGCCGGTGCTGCTCTCGCCCTCCGCGACGCCACCTTCCGGTACCTCGACAGCCCCGCGTTCCGCGAACGCCTCGAGCGCGCGGGGAACGCAAAGCTCCAACTCAACACCACCATCTCGCACCCCCTCCAACGCGAGGGTTCGCGGCTCTTCGCCTCCAAGGTCTCCCTCGAAAACAATGGCCACCCCTGGCTCAAAACCGGTCGCGCCTCGGGATTGTCTGTTACGCTCTCCTTCCGAAAATTACTCTCCGGAACGTGGGAAATCACCGACACCCATTGCGGGAAACTCGAAGTCGAAATCGCCCCGCCCACAACACCCCCGTCCCCCCCCGAATCCACTCCCGCTCCGCCCCCGTTCCCGGCCTCGCTCCTTCCTTCAAAAACCCTCTGGGAAACCGCACGCGCCGACACCGCGACCATCGTTTGGAGAGACCTGCGCATCGACCGCACCACCCTCTCGTTAAAAAAAGAAGGCCTGAACTGGCGAATCCAACTCTCCGGCGGTGAAGCCCGATTCGCCTTCCTTCCGCCCTTCCAACTTCGCTCCGCCGATCTCTCCACCACAACCGACGGCACCGTTTACATCAAGAACGCGGAACTCCACTCTCCCCAAGGCGGCATCGTTCGAATCACCGGTTCCGCATCCCCCGCCGCCACCAAGCTCGACGTTAAAGTCCAATCCCTCCCCCTCGGCGAGTTCCTTCCCAAAGCCTGGCATTCCCGCCTCCACGGACAGGCGGACGCGTCCCTCACCGCAGAGTTTTCCAGCAACGCCGCCCCGTCCCTCCATGGCGACGTCTCCCTCGCGAAAGCCTCCCTCGAAGGGTTCCCTTTTCTCTCCACCCTCGACCACCTCGTCGGCACTGCAAAGTTTCGCCTGGTTCCACTCGAAACCGCCCGAGCCCGTCTGGCTTGGACCGACGGCGTCTGGTCCCTCTCCGCCCTCGAACTCGATTCGCACCGCGTCCTGAAGATCCGAGGCGATGCCCGCATCGCGCGCGACACTCTGGCATTCAAAGGAAGACTCGGAGTCGCGGTCCCGACGCTCTCGTTCCTACCAAACCTTAAACTGCAAATCTTTGGCGACCCAGCCGACGGCCATTACTGGATCCCGCTCGAACTTCAGGGTGACCAAGCATCGCTCGTCGATTCGTCGGCCACGACAATCCCCCTGCCTGACCTTAAAAAACTTCCCGACGCGGTCCCCGAATCCGTCGAGCTTCTGAAGAAAAAAGCCGCCGGTCTCTTTGAGATCCTGGGCGAGGGCGTCAAACGTCTCCCCAATCTGATTGCCCCCCAGTCGGATACCCCCGAAAGACCCCGCCAAACCCCGTCAGAAAACCGCTGACCCACGCCAATTTAGCAGGGACGTCGGACACGCCGCGTCTTGAACCACGCGGGATTCATGGTATACAAAACAAATGCACGACTCCTTGGTCATTCGCTTGAACGTGGCGGGAATCCTCGTCGATGACCAAGGCCACGTTCTCATCTGCGAACGGACCGGCCTGCCGGGCGCGTGGCAGTTTCCTCAAGGAGGAGTGGACACCGGAGAGAGTCTCGAGTCCGCGCTCATCCGCGAAATCTGGGAGGAGATTGGACTAAAACCCGAACACTTCCGCATCATCGACGGCAAAGGCCCCTACCGCTACCTGTTCCCCGGCGCAAAGCTCGTCCGAGGGCACCACGGCAAAGACCAGCACTTTTTCCTGATGGAGCTCCTCGGCCCGAAAGACGCCGTCAACGTCAACACCGAGCATGCTGAGTTTCAGCAGGCGCGCTGGATTGCCCCCGCCGAGTTTCAGATGAACTGGGTCCCTGAGATGAAAAAAGACATGTACCAGCAAGTCTTTCGGGATCTCCTCGGCATCGAGCTGCAAGCCTAGGCCGACATTTGGGAATAGGCGGCCCGAATAACGGCACGCGATTTCACTCGATTACGTTCGTGCCGTTCGGGCCGAACCCGCGACTTGCCTGAACCGCGAGCATCTCGGCGGTCAGCGTCCCGTCCGCCTCGGCCACCACAAAATCCCCCTCGTCCACCATCGGGTGCGACCAGTTCAACCGAGCGCAATAGACCGAAAACAGCGCAGGACGGTCCCTTCGCGGAAACACGTCGCGCACAGAAACAATCCCAAACCCCTCCCGCTCGACGAGGCGAAGGCAACGCTCCTTCTGCAAAAACGGGAAACAGAAAACAAACACGCCATCCGCATCCAAATGCCGGCGCGCCGCCGCCGCGTAATCCCCTACGTGCCCTCGCAGCTCAAACCGCGCATGCGCCTTCTGAGTATCGTCCGGTAAAGTCCCCTCGCCCTGCGGAAAATACGGCGGACTCCCCGTGACCAACGGAAACCGTCTCCCCGCGTCAAACGCCCGCAAATCCCCGTGGAACGCGTGCACCCTTTCCGCAAGACCGTTGCACGCTATGTTTGCCCGCAGCAGTCCAAAACTCACCTCCTGAGCCTCCACACACGTCAAGGTCGCTCCGGTTCCCAAACCCCAAAGAGTAATCAGCCCCACGGTTCCAATCCCCGTCCCGAGGTCCAAAACGTCCGACACCAGCGGCGCTTTTTGCAAAGCGTACCAAGCCGTCAACGCATCATCGATCGAGTGACGATGCCCTCCCGCACGCTGAAAAATCCGCAACGGCCCCGTCAACCCGCTCACAAACACCGGAAACCCCAGTTCCGCCTCCAAAGAGGCCTGCCGGGTTAAAAATCGCTCATGAATCGATGTCACCGGCGCATCCTACCCCATCCCATCCGCCCCACGCACGATTCAACCGAAAATCGGGAACCTCGCCCCTACAGGGCTCTAATGGTTTTTGGTCTCGTACCCAGGGCGATGCCCCGGGCTCACATGAGGTGCCCCGTTGGGGCACCGGAAGTCCACCGTCTCAGTCCAAAGCGGTACAAAGTGTAGCGGACAAAACCTGCTGATTTCTTGTGCAAACCATTGCATATCAGCAAAACGGTCTTTCTAACCGCGAAACTTGGGTTAACCACACCCCGAAAGGCTGAGACCGGAAATCTTCCCAGAGGGAAGCCGGGACACTCCCTCCCCGGCGCCAACGGCGCCACCCATGTCAGCCTGGGGCACCGCCCCAGGTGTGCCCCCCCCCCTGTTTCCTAGCCCTGTAGGGGCGCAACAACGTATCTCGCCCCTTCAGGGCTCTAATGGTTTCTGTTCTCGTACCCGGGGCGATGCCCCGGGCTCACA
>JBEEPE010000125.1:0-11557 GCA_041191265.1 Verrucomicrobiota bacterium
CTTCGTCTCGGGCCGTGCGGATGGCGCGATGGCGCGGGCGAGGACGAACTCGGCGGCCTTCATGTATTCCTGCATCTGCGCGGCGGAGAGCATCAGCGCTGCGCCGTTGTTGTCGAAACCATGCTCCCGCATGTCCTCGGGAAAGCCGGAGGTGAAGTCGCCATGCACATCAAAGAGGTCCGCGATGGTGTTTTGATACTCTGCCCGATTCAGTCGCCGCAACACGACCTCGCCACCCGCGCCCTTGAGGGCCGTGGTGGCCCGGGAAAGCTCGCTTTGGATCCACGTGGTGATTTTCTCTATTTCCGCCGCTGATGGCTGTTTTTCATCCTTCGGCGGCATTTCGCCGAGGTGGAGGTTGTCGAGCACGAGTTGCCAGTTCTCCGCGTCGGCGGCGGTGGTGGAGACTTGTAACTTATCGACACGAAAATCGCCCTTTTGCTTCTTCTCGCCGTGGCAGTTGATGCAGTAGGTCTGCATGAAGCCGCTCACCGGAGCGGGCACCGCTGCATTTGCGGAGGATGCGATTAAAAGGGCAAAGGCCAGGATTCTCATGACACGGAGTTTCATCATTTGGAGCTTTCGAGAGCGGCCTTCAAAGGCCCTGCAAGTTCAGGGGGAGCCTGTTTGGCGAGGTTGGCGGCGATGAACTTGTGACGCTTGACGATCTCAGATGGCGGCAAGGTGATGACTTTTGCCTGCGGATGATCCACCTGCAGTTTCGCCAAGTCATCGGCGCTGGCGAGACTCATGCTGAGGTCGATTTCGGTGAGTTTGCCCTTCAAGGGAGCTAGCAGCGCGAGACCACCGGCATAGGTCACGTAGCACTCCTTGAAACCGACCTGCGTCAGATTCGGAATCTTCGCGATGGCTCCCAAGGCCCTCTCGGTCACACGCTTGCTTGCCATCTCGCTGATGGAAAAGCTGGTCAGCCCCGCATGTCCCGCGAAGAACGAGATGCCCGCCTCCGTGGCCTGCGAATGCGCCACCGAGAAGCTGCGCAGCGACTTAATCTTCGCGCATTGCTCCATGCCCTTGTCAGAAAAGCTGAGGCCGATCTTGATGTCGGCGAGCTTCGAGTCCGTGAGCGCGTCAAAGCCGCTACCATCGAACTCCGCGATGCGCAGGTCTCTACCGACGAAGCCATTGTGGTCCATGCGGATGATGCGCAGCTCCGGCAGCGCCTTGAATGACCGCAACGTGCTGTTCCGCAGCCACGGACCGTTTCCCGTGATGGCCAGCACATGACCCGCTTTGTCATGCGTGACGGTGAAGGCGATGGCTTCCCGCTCTTTGGACTGAACCGTCACCGAGGCGATGTCACCCTTCTCCACGCCAAGGCTGACGAGTGTCTCCGCGGCCCCTCTGGCCGAAAACCCCGGCTTTGCCCCGAGGACGACCTCCACGCCCTCCGTGGCCGCGATGCTCTGGATGATTTTCGCTTCGGCGGGAAGCAGCGGGAGATTCAATTCGGCGGCGTGGATTAGTGTGAGGCTTCCGACGGCGAAAAGGACTGGCATTATGGGTTTCATTTGATTTCAAAGGTCGGTTACTTCGAGCCCAGCACCTCGACGCTTTCGACTTCAAGGCCAGCGTCGGAGCCGATGGTGTAGATGGCTATCTGGCGAAGCTCGAGCGGTTCTTGCGGGGCGTTTTTGGCCTGGGCGTGCCAGTGGCGGAAGGCGCTCACGGGCAGCTCCATCTGCCACTCTCCCGCGCTGATGCCGCACTGCTGGAACCAATTCCCCGCGTAACCGCCCGCGGTCTTCATGCAGGCCAGCATGACCTCCAGCGTGGCCGACTTCGTGGCGTGACCGCGCAGACGCACCATCGAGTCAGGCCGAATCTGGATGTTCGCCCGCGTCCGCCACGGCAGCGTGAGTCCCACCCGATGAATCGTCACCGGTCCACGGCTGCTCTTGGGCACGAAAGCCGGTTCGGCGGCGATGCGTGGCGATTTTTCACCCCCAGCGGGCAACCATCGTCCCTGGGTGCCTATTGGACCTGTGGAGAAATCAGAGCGCCAAAGCACCTCCGGCTCGCGGCGAGGCATCACAGGCATTTCCGCGCCCGAGAGCGATGCCACCGCCTCATGCTGCGCGGGCACCTCCGCGCTGCGGCCATCGATCAGGCGCGTGAGACGCACACGACCTTCATTCACCGCGAGACGCGTATTCGCCTCATCCGAATCGACTTCGAACCGCGTGCCCAGCACCTCCAGCAGCGCGGTGGGCGTGTGGATGAGCAAAGGACGCTGTGGATGCTGCGGCCGCACATCGGCGGAAACACTTCCCGAGCGCAAATGCACGGTTTTTTGCCCCTCATCGGAAGTCGTCACCACCGTGCGTCCGAGCAGAGTGAGCGAGGTGCCATCCGCAAAAGTAACCACCAGCGTGGCATCGTCCGAAACCGTCTCCAGCGAGCCTCCGGGCAGCGTGGAGCCAGTCGCGAGCGTGTCGCGCACCTCACCGCCTGCGCCGGCCCACCGCACACTACCATCGACCTGCGTCACCGTGAGGATGTCCCGCTCGCCGCCGTTTTGCAGGAGCCAAATCAACGACAACAACAACGTCACCCCTGCTGCCACTGTGCCCAAGACCACAGTCGCTCGCCAGCGCGGTTTGTTTTCCGCAACCGCAGGCTGCTCGGGATGAGCTTGTGCATCATCCCGCACCAGGACGGCCTGAAGCAGCACTTCGGCGAGTGCAGCGGCCACCGTAGGCTCCGTTTCGATGCGACGAGAAAGCGCGGCAGTCTCCTGCGCATCGCATTCACCCGCTGCGTAACGCACCAGAAGCTCCCAGGGGATGTTCTCGTTCATCGCACTCATGCCCGGGCCTCCTTCATCTGGGCGAGACGTTCCTCCGCACACTTTCGCAACGCCGCATGAAGCCGCGACAGCGCCTTATAAACCGCATCCTCGCTGCGGCGCAGCAGCGCAGCGAGATCGCGCCCGCTGCGCCCATCGTCGTAGCGCAGCCGCAGCAACCGCTTCGACTCCTGCGGCATAGCGGCGATGCAATCCCTCAACGCACCGAGCTTTGCGCTCGCGGCTTCATTTTCCTCCCAACTTTGCGCAATCGCATCCAGCGCCATCTCGCTCAAAATCGTATCAAGCCGCCCCACGCGGCGAATGTGATCAATCCCGAGATTCCGCATCGAAACCCGCGCCCAGGCAAGCAGCCCCGCTTCATCCGAAAAGCTCTCCCGCATCCGCAGCGCCTTGATCATCACCTCCTGAAACACATCCTCCGCCTGATGCACATCCCGCAGCACCGCCAACGTCCCCGCGATTAATCGCGGCCGGGCGTCGAGCAGGGTTTTGACGAGCAGTTCTTCGGTCATTCTGGAGAGATACGAATGACGCGCGAAAGTCTGACTGGAAACCTCTTCCTAGTTTCCCGATTTATCTCACGGCCCCTCCCGCCATCGCATCCACCTCGCTCATCTTGAAGCGCACTCTGACGATGGAACAGCCGACGTCTTCCTTGCGATAGTCTGCATACGTGGTCGCGACGATGGTGCCGTCTGCCAAATCACGATATGCGACCTCGAAAGAGTTAGTTGGCATCGAGGAATGGAACGAGGAAACGCTTGCGAAGCGCCAAAAAGCGATGGCCAAAGCGGCCAAGACGATTTGGGCGCTAGACCTTTCATACCGAGTCTTGCCGAGCCGATCAGGGGCTAGCGAGTAGCACTAATTTTTGCCTACACTTTGACTCCAGATTGAGCTGCCATCATCGTGTTGTCATGGTAAGAGCTCAAATCCAACTACCGGACGAGCTGTTTGCACGCGCTAAGAAACTGTGTGCGGCGAGAGAAATCTCCCTAGCTGAGTTGGCCAGACGGGGCATTGAGTACACCTTGAGTGTGTATGCCCCAGAGCCTGATCCTGACTGGCAACTGCCAGTCCCCAGGAGTCTCGGTTGGCGCGGTTTGAGCGACGACGAACTCAAAGCGCAGGCTCAGATGACCTCCACGGAGGCCTCGCTTTCCTGATACTATGCTTTCGATCGACACCAACATTTTGTGGCATGGCTTCAATGCGGACTCGCCCCAACACGCCTCAGCCTACGCTTGGCTGCAGTCGATGCAGGTGATGGAGGAAGTCGCGATTTCGGAATTCATCTTGTCGGAATTTTACGGGTTGCTACGGAATCCAGCCGTTTTGAAGCAGCCACTGGGAGCCTCGGATGCTGCGGCTGTTGTGCAGGTGTACCGCCGCCATCCCCGGTGGCGGCTGATTGGATTTCCGACGGAGAGCCTGCCGATGCACGAGAAGCTGTGGAAGGAGGCCAGCAAAGAAGGCTTCGCTTTCCGTCGCTTGTACGACGTGCGCACGGCCCTGAGCCTCCTTTCTCAGGGCGTGACGGAATTCGCCACTGCAAACACAAAAGATTTTACCGGACTCGGTTTCCGGCGGGTGTGGAACCCGCTGGCGGGTTGAGTTCTCGGAACAGGCCTCTCTTCATGCCCACCCTCCTGCGCGACCTCATTGAAATCCCCGAGTGTGTCTCCAAAGGGGACTTTGTCTTAAAGCTGACCGAGGGCACGGACCCCAGCCCTCGGAGGAAATCTTCCGCGCCCATGTAATCCAGCTCCTAGTCGACCTCGACCTGCTCCCTCGCGACCGTGTCCGTCTTCTGCATTCTTGGAAACACAGCGGCCGTATCCGGCGCTCGTGACCTCGACCGCCCTTTTGCAGAACGCTGCGCTGTCCCGTGCATCCATGGGAGACGCCAGATTTTTCGAGATTCTCAACCGGGGGAAGGCCGGAGCGGGTGAAAGCGACGACCGGGGCGCACTGGGGAGCGGCCCCAACCCTGCCGCTCCGAGACAAAAAAATGGCGGGGTGGGGCAAGACTTTCCACTGCCGGAGAACCAACATCGGCCACATGTTCCGCCCGTTACCTCCCCTCGCGGCCGCGCTGCTTCTCGTGACTTGGGTTGCCGCTCTGACCCCACTCGTTCCAGCAGCACCACCTGCGACCCAGCCCGCGCCGTCCTCCACCCTTCCTACCTCCGGCATCTTCCGAAAAGAGAACCTTGCGGCATGGTGCATCGTCCCCTTCGACAAAGCCAAACGCTCTCCTGAGGAGCGAGCCGCTATGCTTGAGAAAATTGGCGTTCGCAAATTCGTCCACGATTACCGCAGCGAGCACGTTCCCCTCTTCGAACGCGAAATCGTCGCGCTTAAAAAGCACGGCATCGAACTCACCGGATGGATGTTCCCGTCCGCCATGAATCCCATGGCCGAATCCACGCTCGCCCTGTTCGAAAAGCACGGCGTTAAGCCCCAGCTCTGGATCATCAAAGGAGGTGGATCTGTGAAAGCGGACAGCCCAGAGGACCAGCTGAAACGCGTCCAAGATGAGGTGCGCGGCCTCACGCCCGTCGCAAAAGCCGCAGCCGAACGCGGTCTCAAAATCGGTCTCTACAACCACGGCGGCTGGTACGGCGAACCCGAAAACCAAATCGAAATCATCAAGGCCCTTCGTAAAGAGGGACTCACCAACGTCGGCATCGTCTACAACCTGCACCATGGACACGGTCACCTCAAAAACTTCGAAGGATTACTGAAGCAAATGCTTCCGCACTTAATGTGTCTGAACATCAACGGCATGGACGTCGGCGGCGATCAGCGTGGACGCAAAATCCTCCCCATGGCAGCGGGCTCAGAGGATACCAAACTCATCCGAATCATCCGCGACAGCGGTTACGCAGGCCCCATCGGTATTCTGAACCATACCGGAGAAGATGCGGAGGGCCGCCTTCTCGACAATCTGGACGGTCTCGCAGCTGTCGTACACGGCGTCGAGAAAGGCGTGGACCCCGTGAAGCCCGAGTATCGCACTTGGAAGGAATCCGCAGCTCCGACGCCGGCGCAACTCCCGTCCAGCGGCATCTTCCGCAAAGACAATCTCGCCGCATGGTGCATCGTTCCGTTCGACTCCAAAAAGCGTTCGCCCGAAGACCGCGCGGCGATGGTGGCAAAGATGGGGGTCCGGAAAATTGCCTACGATTGGAGAGCCGAACACGTACAAGAGTTCGAGCGGGAAATAGTTGCTTACCAGAAGAATGGGCTCGAAATGTTCGCGTTCTGGGGGGTCCACGATGACGCGCTGCGTCTGTTTGAAAAATACAAGATTCACCCGCAACTGTGGGTGATGCTTCGCGTCGCTGGAGACACCCAGGAAGCCAAAGTGGAGGCTGCCGCAACTGGGCTCCTCCCCACGCTCGAGAAAGCCAAAAAGCTGGGTTGCAAGGTGGGCGTCTACAACCACGGCGGCTGGGGCGGTGAACCCGAAAACATGGTCGCCGTCTGCGAGTATCTCAAAACTAAGCACGGTACCGACAACGTCGGCATCGTCTACAACCTGCACCACGGACACAGCCACCTCAGCCGCCTTCCCGCAGCCTTGGCCGCCATGAAACCCTGGCTGCTCTGCCTCAACCTCAACGGGATGGACCCCAATGGCGATCAACGCGGACGCAAAATCCTCCCCATCGCCGTCGGCACCGAAGACGTCAACGTCACCAAACTGGTCCGCGACAGCGGCTACAACGGGCCCATCGGTATCCTCAACCACACCGGGGAAGATGCAGAAGCCCGCCTCCTCGACAATCTCGACGGTCTCGCCGCCGTGGTTCAATCAGTGGAAAAAGGCACCCCACCCGTTAAACCGCTCTACCGGAGCTGGAAAGACGCCCCTGCGGCTGTCGCCCCCAACGCGCCCCAATCGGTGTCGGGGGTCCCATCGCTCTCGCCAGCATTCGGAAAGGCACTGAGGGGACCACTGTTGACCGAGGGCGGCGCGCCGTACCGCACCCTTCCTCTCACCATCGAATGCCGCGCAAAACTGAACGCAAAACAGCGTTTCAACATCCTCGTCGCGTGCGACCCGAAGAGCTCGGCCGAACATTGGGAACTCTACACCTACATGCAGTCCGGTTTTCTCAGCCTCTACATGCCCGGGCGCGGAGGAAACATCACCGCAAACGTCGATGTCTGCGACGATCAGTGGCACACCCTCGCCGCTGTCATCGAACCCACCGTCGCGCGCCTGTACGTCGACGGAAAACTCGTCAAAGAAGCGCCCATCACCCCGCTCAAGGGAAACCCCGTTCCGGGCGGTCTTGCCATCGGCTCCCTCGTCGAAGGCAGTATCCGGTGCGACGGAATCATCGACGACGTAAGGGTTTCGTCCGGCGTCCGAACCCCCACCACACCCGATTCACCACCACTCAAGCGCGACGCGCAAACCCTCGGACTCTGGTCCTTTGACGACCTTCCGGAAACGCCGAAAACCTCAGCCACACCGGAAATACCGCGCAGCGAGTTACCCGCGTTCAAAATCATCCCCGCCGCAAAACCCGACAGCCTAACCATCACCAACGGCTGGTCCTCAAAAGGCGCCGGACGCAACTGGTCCCGTTCGCTCGGAGGTGGAACGTCAAACCGATTTTCCGAACTGACCCAGATCACTCCATCAAACGTTGCGTCACTCAAAGAGGCGTGGACCTACAAATCCGGCGATGCGAAGGGCAATGTTCAATGCAATCCCGTGATTGTGGACGGCATCATGTACATCCCCACTCCGGGCCGCCACATCGTCGCGGTCGATGCACAGACGGGAGCCGAGCGCTGGAGATTCGCGCCCGTGCCCTTCACTGGCGACTCACGAGGAACGCCCGCACGACGAGGTCTGGTCCACTGGCCGGGTGATGCAACGCATCCGGCACGGCTGCTGTTTGGCCACGGCGGGTGGTTGGTCGCCCTCGATGCCGCCTCGGGGGTGCCGGTCACGAGCTTTGGCGACGGCGGCAAGGTGGCGGTACCCACCGGCACAACCGTGGCTGGGGCGGTTTTTGAAGAGGTGTTCGTCATCGCGGGCTACGACTCCGACGTGTTCGGTTTCGATATCCGGTCCGGACGCGAACTCTGGCGCTTCAAGACCCGCCCCAGCCTCGGAGAGCCAGGTTCCGAGACGTGGGAGGGCGCAGGGAGCGGAGCAAACTGCTGGGGCGGCATTGCAATGGATGAATCGCGTGGAATCGCCTACGTCGCAACCGGTTCACCCAAACCCAACTTCTTTGGCATGGGACACAAGGGGGACAATCTTTTCTCCAACTGCGTCATCGCCCTTCACGCAAAGACCGGCAAACGGTTGTGGCACTTTCAAGAGGTCCGGCACGACATCTGGGACTGGGACATCCCCGCGCCCCCGAATCTGGTGACCGTGGAGCGTCACGGCCGGAAGGTCGACGCGGTTGCGCAGGTCACCAAACTCGGTAACACGCTCCTGCTCGATCGCGTTACCGGTGAACCGCTCTACGACTTCCGCCTCGCAAAAACCGAGGGCAAGACGCTGCCTGGCGACGTCACCTCGCCGTATCAGCCCCTGCCAGAGCTTCCACAACCGTTCGCGCGGCAGGCCTACACGATGGACGATGCACCAAAGCAAGACCCCGCACGGGCTTTCGTCCTACCCACTCTCCAACGCGCCAACATGGGTCCGTTCCCCTCCCTCGAAGAAGCCAAACCCACCGTAATGTTCAATATCCACGGCGGGGCAGAATGGACAGGCGCCGCAGCGGACGCGCGGGGCTTCCTCTACGTCACCTCCAACGAAGTCCCGTGGGCCATCACCACCTTTCGCGATGACGACCCTGAACCGGCCAAACCGCCCACCGCCGGCGAGCAGACGTACCAGCAACTCTGCGCAGCCTGCCACGGAGCAGACCGACGCGGCGTTGGCCATGCCCCTCCCCTTCGAGGAGCGCGCCACCGCATCGACGAAGCCGCGATTCGGGCACTCCTGAAAAACGGGCGCTCCACCATGCCGCCCATGCCATTCCTGACCGAAGAGCAGCTCCGTCCGCTCATCGATTTCGTGCTGTGCAAAGACCGCGGAGCCAATCCGCAAACGGCCAAAGGGTTGGGATCATGGACCTTTGCGGGCTTCAAGAAGCTGCTGGACGAAGCCGCTTACCCAGCCTGCACCCCACCCTGGGGCAGCCTCGTGTGCATGAATCTCAATACCGGCCGCATCGCATGGTCGGTTCCCTTCGGCGAATACAGCGAGCTGACCGCAAAAGGCATTCCGGTGACCGGACAAGAAAACTTCGGCGGAGCATCGGTGACCGCCTCGGGCGTGGTATTCGCAACAGGAACGCGCGACGGAATGCTCCGAGCCTATTCGGCGGAGAACGGCCGAGAGCTTTGGCGACACCAGCTCCCCTTCACCGGCACCGCCGCACCCGCCATCTACGAGGCAGGTGGGCGTCAGTATGTTGTCGTGACCGCAACAGGGGGCGGGAAACTCGCCACCCCATCCGGCGACACTTGGGTCGCGTTCGGCTTGCCAACCAACTGAGACATGTGCGGGCGAAGGCTGCAGAGGCGGATTTTGAAGCCGTGTTTCACGGTTGAATCACGAAATCCAGTCCCGCGGCGAATCGCAGACTCATCTCAACAGACGACTGCACTGAGGTTAAGAAACGCTCAGCCGACGTCTTGAGTCGGTTTTTTAGGAGGTTTTTTAGGCGACTGCCTTCCGTAGTTGTTCCAGCGCACGTTTCTCCAACTGACGAACGCGCTCTCTCGTGAGATCCAAGATGTTGGCAATCGCGTCAAGTGTGCAAACCCCTTCCCCATCGAGGTTGAATCGTTTGTTGACGATGAAGGCATCTCGCTTGTCCATCGCGTTAATCGCATCGTAGAGCGCGGATACCGTCTCGCAGTTGGCAATCCCCTCAAAAACGTCTGCCTCCGAGTCTCCAAGATAATCCCCGAAGGTCCCCCCGCAACCGTCGCCCGAGTCTCCAATCTCCTCATCAAGACTTTTAACCGACCCCGTTACTGACACGAGGTGCTCGAGTCGATCACACCGCACTCCCACCGCCTCGGCGGCTGCCTCCATCGAAGGAGCAACCCCGTTCTCTGCCTCATAGTCCCTCAAAAATCGGTAATACGCCGTCAGCTTCTCCGTTTGATTCACTGGGATGCGAATGAGTCGACCGAAGTCGGCATTCGCGCGGTAAACCCGCTTGGTAATGTAAGGAGTCACAAACGAAGAAATGCGTGATCCCCGAGTCGGATCGAAGCGCTCCAACCCCTCCTTTAGTCCAATATACCCCCAAGCAACCAAGTCCTCATACTCCAACCCAGATCTCCAAGCGGTGAAACATTGCCAAGCTGTACTCTTGGCCAGAGGACGAAACGCTTCAAACAGTCGATTCCACGCAACATTATCCCCGTTCCGCATTTTCACCGCCAGTTGGTGCTCCTCGGAAGCGCCGAGAAACTTCGCTCGATTCGTCTTTTCCTCCTCCTCGCATTTTTCGTCCCCTTTTACCTCCTCTTCTTCCTCCATCACCTCATCCCACTCGCAAGACTCGCTAGACGTCTGATGTGTACCAAACCACAAGTCGCAGAACTCGCTTTTCACGACCCCGACGCTCCCAAGCGCCAACCCGTTCATTCCGATGATGTTTTCGTTGTTGGTTTTCATAACTCCGATTGCTGATTTCTTGGTGACTGCTGGTTACTAGTTTTTTCTCCACCCACCCCCGCCTCACACCCATCCCGTTCGACGACTGTCTTGCTGGCTTACTTTCTTCTCCCGCCCACAGCTCCGAGCCCCCGTCTTTTTTCCGCTCCCTCTTGCTCCTCCTTTTCCCCCCCTTTTTTTCCCTCCTCTGAACCTGACCCTCCGTAACCTTTCCTGATCTGTCCTGATCTGTCCTGAGCCTTCCTCATCTCGAGGCTCAAGAATCGATCGACCCAACACCCCTTTTCTGACTCAACGCCTCTCGAGTGACCTCCTTGGACAAACTTTACCCAATGAGAAATCACAATAAAAGACATAGCGTGTCCTATGCCAAATGTCAACATGCCCGATGGAAAAGTTGATCAAAAGGAACCTCATGCGGAAATCGCTTCCGAACCATATGCCACCATCTCTCACGGATTTCTCAAAAATTCTCCCAATCCGATCGTTTAACCCTCAGTAAATGTACAAGAGCGGCTTCATATCAACATATTGCTTGTATGGTTTTTGTACGTTTTTATGAGATTAAACCCCACCTACCTCTGTATTTTGGCATGGCATTTCGGCTGCTAAATGCAGGTTTCCATCATATGGGAACCAACCACACTCAAGAAACAACGGTGACCCTCCCCGAGGGTCTAGGACATGAAGAGCGGCTGTTTGAAGCCGTCCGACACCGGGACGAATCGGCGTTCAAAGACCTCTACCAGCGATGCCGCCCAATGTTCGCATCCATCATCAGCAAGATGTTGTCCAACCCCAGCGTCATTGATGAGGTAATCCACGAAACCATGGTCGAAATCTGGAATCATGCGCCGCGACATGGGCGCGAAAAGGGCTCCTCCATGGCATGGATGATCACCATCGCGAAGCGAAGAGCCATCGATCGACTTCGTCGCGAAATCTCAGCCTTCCGTATGTTCTCCCGGTTGGGCGATCAAACCGCTCAAGCCGCCCAGAACGGTGAACACCTTGTCGATCACGAGGTGGAAAACCGTGATACC
>JBEEPE010000126.1:0-14677 GCA_041191265.1 Verrucomicrobiota bacterium
TGTTGCGAGGCCTTTTCCGATGCGGCCGAGGATTTTGGCGCTACCAAGATAGTGGAACTCGAAGTTGGAGATACCGACCTCGAGGATTTTTCGTTCGCGGTCGGTGAGGCTGGTCGCTCGGAGCTTGTCGAGAGCGGCCTTCTCCTCGGCAGGTTTCCATCCCGCGTCCTTCGCCTGCGTTTTGGTCTGGTTCTTCAGCTCAGAATCTTTTCGTAATGCGGATTTTAGTTCGAGGTCCCAGTACTTTTCGGTGAGGACTGCCGTTACGTTTCCGTGAAACTCAGGAAGTTTGGCGGGTGCGGCCATGGCATCTCGAAAGTTCTGATGGGTTGATTTGTAACGCATTTCGTTGGGGCCGTATTCTGAGACGGGGCCTCCGACGCCCAGGACACCAATCGCAAACGGAAGGTTCGGCGCGTTTAGGTCGCGGCGCACGTCGCGGATGAAGTGCGCAAGAAGAGAGCTGTAGGCGTCGTAGCCGCCTTGCTTATCTCGGTTTGGATAGGTGCTGCTGTCCACCATATCGTTCCATCCTTGGAACCAGGCGAAACCTGCGATTTCATAGCCATTTGCAGGGTTGTATGTGGGCACGACTCGTCCGAGATCGGCCAGCACGTGCTTCACGTGTTCGATCATGAGACGGTAGAAAACTCCCGTGGCTTTTTCCTTTTCTGCCTTCACCGTCGCGAGGTCTTTTCCCTGTTTTTTGAACTGCTCGAATTGCGCCTCGTTGAATGCGTAGGCACCTGCGCTCGGGGGGCGGAAATCGGTGTTTAAACTTTTTCCGCCCCAAGCCGTTTTGATGATCAGGATGGGGGCTGATGTCGCCTTCTCCATGGTGAGGCCGAAGGTAAACTCGGGTCCGATTTTGTCGGGTGAAGCCCCGAAACCCGCCGTAAGTTTTCCGAGTTGTTCCTTTGTGTCGTCGCCGGCACATCCAATCGAGGAAATCCACACGCGTTCGCAGATTTTGGGTTTGTTGTCGGGCCCCATCATGTCCGCGAGCATGGGTGCTGTTTCGGGGTCCATGCCGATATGCTCGAAGGTCGAAACCTTCGCGTGGCCTTGCATATTGGACTGTCCTGCGAGGATGAAGACCTTCAGTTTGTTATCCGTCGCTAACGCGGTGGAGGTGAGCATGAGGGCGCACAGCGCAGAGAGGGTGAGGATGAAGCGCAGGCGTGATTGGAGGGGGCGTGTTTCCGACATTGAGTGAAGTGATATGGAACAGAACACTCTGCCAATGAGATAAATGAGGCAAGTGTGAGGAGGGGATTTTATCGCAGTCCGCTCGGTGTCCCACGGATTGGTTTTTGAAAGTGTCTCTGTTAATGGTCACGGATGCTGTTGCGTCGTCATTTTTTGAAGGGGATATCTTCGTTGTTGGCTGGCGGGTTTGCGCCGTGGGTTCGGAGCAAGGAATCGGTGGCCGGTGTTCCGAAGAAGGTTCTCCTGAGGAGTTCGTGGCAGAGTGTGAACATTGGTGATATTGGGCACACGCCGGGGGCGCTTGCATTGCTCTGGAAGTATTGTCCGGAGTTAGAAATCACGCTGTGGCCTGGGAAGTTGGAGCATGGGTCCCGGGATTTTTTGAAAGACACATTTCCCAAGCTGCGGTTTGCCGAAGGGTCCGTGGGGAAGGATGGGAAGCCGACAACGCCGGAGTTGGGGCGCGCGTGGGCGGAGACGAGTTTGTATTTAAACGGTTCGGGTTCAGGGTTTGCAGGAAGTCAGCATGCGATAGCGTTTCGCCGTGCTACGGGAAAGCCTGTGGGTGTTTTCGGAACGAGCACGGATCCGGTTTCAGGGTTTGGGGAGGGACGAGATCCGGAGGGCGGCACTCTGGAGAGTTTGCGCGAGCGTGCGCTTCGTTTGCCAAAGAATCATCTCCAAGGGGACTTGCGGTTTGTGATTGATGAGGCGGCGTTTTTCTTTTGTCGGGATACGATTACGCGCGATTACCTTCGGGCACAGGGGGTGCGAACGCCGTTAGTTGAGTTTGGACCGGATGCGCAGTTGGGCATGCCGATGCGGGATGATGCGAAAGGGGAACGATGGCTACGGGAGCACGGGTTGGAGGCGGGGCGGTTTATTTGCGTGATCCCTCGGCTTCGCTACACGCCGTATCACCGAATGCGTGGACAGACGCCGACGGAGGTTGATCGCAAGAAGGATGAGATCAATGACCGTACAACGGAAAAGGATCATGCGAAGTTGCGGGACTTGATCACTCGCTACGTGCGTGAGACGGGAAACCGCGTGATGGTGTGTGCCGAGATGACGTACCAAGTGGAGATGGGCCGGGACGTTCTGGTTCAGGCGTTGCCTGCGGAGGTGCGCGGCAATGTGATTTGGCGGGATACCTATTGGTTACCTGATGAAGCGGCCTCTGTGTACGCGAAGGCTTCCTGTGTGGTGAGCTTGGAGTGTCATTCGCCCTTGATTGCGCTGCATCAGGGGACGCCGATCATCCATGTTCGGCAGCCGACGGATACGTGTAAGGGCCAGATGTACCGAGATATCGGGTGTACTGACTGGTTGCAGGAGGTGGATGAGACGGATGGCGCGGGGCTGTGGCGGGTTCTCTCGGAGATTGTGAAGGATCCTGCTGGAGCGAGGGCGAAGGTTCGGCGGGTCATGTCCGGCGTGGAGGCGGATCAGGCGAGGATGGTGGAGGCCGTTCGCAGGACCTGTGGAATAGCGTGAGTTTTTTGGATGCGGAAATGATCCGCCGGGTTGGGGCGCGGCGCTGATGCGTCGCGCGATGTTTTTTTCTTCAGTCTACAAAGACGAAGGTGCGAGATGAGATTTATCGGACTGGATAGAGGAAGCGGCTGCACTTGTTGCACTGCACAAGCTCCTTGCTTGCTCGGGTTTGAACGGCGACGTCTGGCACGACCTTGATATCGCAACCGCCGCAGTACTCGCTCTGGAGGGGGACTACGGCGATATCGCGGGTGTGGAGCAGGCGGCGGTAGGTGTCGAGCACGCCTTCGTCGATGCCGGTGGTGCGGCGGTCGCGCTCGGCGGTTTCTGACACGATGCGCTCGGCGAGGTTGACGGATTTTTGGTCAAGGTCGGCGATTTCCTTGGTGATGACGCCTTTTGCTGCGTTGAGTTCGTTGCGGGTGGACTCGATTTCGGGCTGCATGGATTCGAGTGCTTCCATGAGTTCGAGTTGTTGGTCTTCGATGCGGCTGATGTCCGCGCGAGTGGTTTCGATGGCAGCGCCGATGGCCTGAAACTCTTCGTTTTTGCGCGTTTGCGAGCGTTGCGCTTCATACTTTTGGATTTGTTCGCGGCGTGAACGGACATCTTTCTCGAGCATCGAACGTTTCACCTCGGTTTCCTTTGCGGTTTGGAGGGCTTTTTCGTGGGCGCCTCCCAATGCGGCGAGGCGGCGTTCGAGGGCGGCGCGGGCCGCTGGGATTGCATCCTTTTCGGCGACGAGTTTGCGGATGGACAGGTCGCTTTCCTGCAGGAAGAGGAGTTGTTCGAGGATGGGGAGCATGGGTGCATGAAACACTTAGCGGGCGGGCAAGGGAAGGGGAACCGTGTTTCGGTGGGGTCTGATGGGCTAGAGGCTTACCGTTGCCGATTTGGGGTGGGGCTGCTGTATTAATGAGATGATTTTCCCGTCGTATTCTCGTCATCGTCAGGCGTTGTTTTCTGCGGAGGGAGGTGGTGGCGCCATCCCGGTTCGTCAGGACGTGCCGCAGGCGGACACTTGGGATCTCTCGCCGATTTTTGCGGATGCGGAGGCGTGGCAGCGCGAGTTTGATGCGGTTGCGGGCGAGTATCTTTCGTTTCAACGGTTCAAGGGGCGCATGGGAGAGTCCGCATCGACGCTGTTGGAGGCGTTGGATGCGGATGCGGCGATTTCTTTGCGTCTGGAGCGGCTTCAGCATTATGCCGGCTTGCGGAGCAGCGAGGACAGTTCCGATGCGGGGAATCTCGCGCGGGAGGCGGTCTTGTCCAACCTGTTGACTCGGATTTCCGAGGCGGCCTCCTTCTTCACTCCGGAGATTCAGGCAATTTCTGATGAGGTGTTTGCAACGTACCTTGAGGACGAGCGGTTGGCGGTGTGGCGGATTCCGCTTCGGAAGATTCGTCGGTTCCGTGCACACACGCTGAGCGAGGGGGAGGAGCGGTTGATGGCGCTTGCGGATTCAGCGTTGGCGGGGCACGGGGAGACGTTCTCGCAGCTGACGAATGTGGACATGCGGTTTGCGGAGGTGGAGTTATCCGACGGGGTGAAGCGTCCCCTTTCGCAGAGTGCCTTTTCCTCGTTCTTGGTGAATCCAGATCCGACGGTGCGTGCGCAGGCGTTCCAAAAGTTTTATGCGGAGTTTGATGACCACAAATACACGGTGGCATCGACGCTGGCGTCCTCGGTCAAGGCAGGCGTGTTCCGGGCGCGGGCGCGAAACTATCCTTCGGCTCGGGAGGCGGCGTTGTTTCGGGACGACGTGCCGGTTTCGGTTTATGACCAGTTGATTGCGTCCGTACGGTCTAATCTGGATCCGCTGCACCGCTATTATGCGTTGCGGAAGCGTGTTTTAGGGCTATCGGAGATTCATCATTATGACACGTACGTGCCCTTGGTTGGCAGTGTTCGGTTGCACACGCGGTTTGATGATGCGGTGAAGATGGTGGTGGAGGCTCTGCATCCGTTGGGGTCGGAGTATTGTTCGGTGTTGGAGGAGGGATTGTCGCGGGGGCGTTGGTGTGACCGTTACGAAAACAAGGGGAAGCGGTCTGGGGCATTTTCCTCGGGCGGGTTCGGGGTACCTCCGTACATTTTGATGAACTACAAGGAGGACGTTTTTTCCGATGTGTACACGTTGGCCCACGAGGCGGGGCATTCGATGCACACGTGGTATTCATCACGGAACCAGCCGTACCAGACGTACGACTACCCCATTTTCTTGGCGGAAGTGGCGAGCACGTTCAACGAGGAGTTACTGACTCATCATTTGCTGGAAAAGGCGTCGGACCCTGCGATGCGTGCGTACCTGATTTGCCGACAGATTGACGATATTCGCGGCACGGTTTATCGGCAGACGATGTTTGCGGAGTTTGAGAAGTTGATTCACGCGGCGGAGGAAGCGGGCGAGGCGTTGACGTTGGACGCGTTCCGTTCTCTTTACCGTGGACTTTTGGATGTCTATTTCGGGAAAGAGTTTGCGATTGATGAAGTGCTGGAGTTGGAGTGTCTCCGGATTCCGCACTTCTACAGTGCGTTCTACGTTTACAAGTACGCTACTGGGCTGAGTGCCGCGGTCAGCTTGTCGGATCAGGTGTTGCGCGAGGGGGCGCCCGCGGTGGCGCGGTATTTGGGGTTCTTGAAGAGCGGCGGTTCGGAGTTCCCACTGCCGACGTTGGTGAAGGCTGGGGTGGATTTGTCCACACCGCGTCCTGTGGATGACACGTTGCGGTTGTTTTCTTCGCGTGTGGCGGAGTTGGAATCGTTGTTATCTTAAGGGGATGTCGGACGAGTTGAACAACGCGGGGCGCAGACCGGCGGAGGATTCGCAAGCGAGCGTGTCGGGCAACGATATGCTGGGTTTGCCGAAACTTTCTGAGGCGGAAGGCAAGGTGCTCGAGTGTGTCATGGGTTACTGCGGGTTGGGCATGGGTCGCGAGGCGCTGCGGGAGTTGCAGCAACTGCCGCCTGAAGCGTTGGCGTTACCGTATTTACTGGAGGTGCGGGTGATGGCGTTGATTCAGGCGCGTCGGATGCGCGAGGCTGCGGCGAAGGGGCGTCGGTTGATTCAAATGGTTCCGGAGTACAAGGGTGGGTACATCCACACGGCCTTTGCGTTGCACGAGAGCGGGCGTACTCAGGAGGCGCTGGATCTTTTGCGAAGCGGGCCGCCGGTGCTGAAGCAGGACGCGACCTATTTTTACAACGTCGCTTGTTACGAGGCGGTGTTGGGGAATGCCGAGAGTGCGGTGAAGAATCTTTCTCGGAGTTTCCGTCTCGATAATCGATTGAAAGATGGAGCATTAGAGGATCGAGACCTTGCGGCGATTCGCCAGCAGGTGGAGGATTTATTGAAGCGCGTGAATGCGGGAGATCACGGCTCGTCGGGGTTATGCTGAGTGTTGGGGATTCGGAGGCGGGTTTGCCGGGGTTTGAAGAGGGGCGTGCGCGGAGGATTGCTGCTTTGACGGTTTCCGCGGCTTTTCCATCGACGGGGCGCTGTTGGGTGATTGCGTATGGAGAGGCGCCTGGACCGCGTGGCGCGGGGGTATCGGGGATTCCGTTTTGGGGGGATGGTGCGGGGGTACCTTTGTACCGAGCGCTTGCGGAGGCGGGGTTGGTGGAGGTGCCTGCGGAGGCGTGGGTGGACTGGGATGGAACGCGCTTTGTGCGTGAGGGGCTTTTTCCCACGTTTCGCGGAGCGGCGCTGAGCAATGCGTATCCGATGTGTCCGACGGACGATGGGGTTCGATTTCGTGCGCCGCGACCGCTGGAGGTGAAATCGGCGGCGAATGTGGATCGTATCCGGGGCGAGTTGATTCGGGCTCGGGAAGCGGGAGTGGTGAAGGTGGTGACGATGGGGCGCATTGCGGCGGGGGTGGTGCAACCGATTGCGGTGGAGCAGGGAGTTGCGTTGGAGGCGTTTCCGCATCCGAGCAGTCAGGGACTGTTGATGGCTGCGCCTGGTAAAGGGAAGGGTTTGCGGTTGGCTGATTTGCGACGTGAGTGGGCGGAGCGATTGCTTTCGGTGCTCGTTGAGGCGCAGCGCGACGGGTGCGCCTGAGGTTGAGTTTGTTTGTGGTGGCCTTGCTGGGGCGTGTGGAGTGGCCAATGCGGAGGGTGGGAGTTAAGATGTGGGGATGGAAGAGAATCGGGATGAGGCCTCGCTGGAGGTGCGCACGTATTTTGTGAGGAAGCGGAACGCGTTGTTGGCGCGGGCCGAGTTCAGCGGGCTCTACGTGGATTACTATTTGCATCAGGGCCAGATTCAGCATCGGCCTGCGGCGTCGGAGGATTTGTTTTTTAAGGAGGCGCTGGCAGCGTTGGCCTTGCACATGGCCTCACGGCCGTGGAATGAGTCGATTGCTTGGACGATTCATTCGGAGGAGCCTCGGTTGAATGTGTTTGTCGCGGGGGACAATCGGCAGGGGACGTTGATTGGGCAGAGTTTTTCTGAAGACGTGCGGGAGTTGGGGCAGAATCTTTTTTATTCCGACCTGATTCGTCCAAACGAGCCGTTGCGTCGAAGTTCCGTGGCCTTTGAGGCCTTCGACGCGTTTCGGGCGGCGGAGACGTTTTATCGGGACAGCGAGCAGCGGTTGATGCGCTTGTACACGCATGGTGACGAGGATTACGTGATGGTTCAGGCGCAGCCGGATTGTGATGAGGATTGGTTGCGGGGTTTGACGGACGACGTGGTTCGCACTTTGGACCGTTCGGAGGAGTTGAGTTTATTGGAGGTGCGAAAGTATCGGTGGCAGTGCGGGTGCGATTCGCGTCGGATGATGGCGGTCTTGGGCTCAGTTTCGCGGAATGACTTGGAGGGTGTTTTTGAGGGGGACGAAGCGGTGCGGATTCGGTGTCCACGATGCGGGGTTCGTTACACGATTACGCAGGAGGCGATGCAGGCCTTTTTTGCGGAGGGGGATGCAACGTGAGGGAGAGTGCGTTTGGGCGTGATGCTCGGTACGTGGAGCGGTTTGGGGGGATTGGGCGACTTTACGGGAAGTCAGGTCTCGAGCGGTTGGCGGCGTCGCGTGTGACGGTGGTGGGGATTGGGGGGGTCGGGACGTGGGTGGTGGAGGGTTTGGTGCGGAGCGGTGTAGGTTCGGTCGTGTTGGTTGATTTGGATGATGTTTGCATCACGAACACCAACCGGCAGTTACCTGCGATGGAGGGCAATATTGGAAAGTCCAAGGTGGGTGCGGTAGCGGAGCGGATGCGGTTGATTTCTCCAGGATGCGAGGTGATTGAGGAGCAGGTGTTTTTTACGGAGCGCACGGCGGAGGCGCTTTTGAGCGGAGCGGGAGAGTGGGTGGTGGACGCGATGGATGATGTTTCTGAGAAGGCGCGATTGATTGCGGGTGCGCATGCGCGGGGGCTTGGGGTTGTGACGGTTGGTGGAGCGGGCGGGAAGCGGTGGGGGACTGGAGTGAAGGTGGGGGATTTGGGGCGTTCGGGCGGTGATGATTTGTTGAGGGCGGTGCGGCGTTCATTGCGACGCGATTTCCGGTGGGAGTTGGGAGGGGGAAAGCTGACGGGTGTTACCTCGGTGTATTCGGAGGAGAAGCCGGTTTATCCGTGGGGCGACGGCTCGGTGGCGTGCGATCCGGAGCCGGCGGCCTCGTTGCGCTTGGATTGTGCGAGTGGATTTGGGACGGCGTCCTTTGTGACAGGTGCGTTTGGATTTGCTGCGGCGAACGTTGTGGTGGAGGCGATTGCTATCGAACAGAAGGGTGGGATTAAACCGTGAAAGCGCCGCAACGCGTGTTGGTGGTGGGGGGCGGCGCAGCAGGCTTTTTTGGAGCGATTGCTGCGGCTGAGCGCGGGGCTGAGGTGTTGTTGATTGAGAAAGGGTCTGAGTTTCTTTCGAAGGTGCGGATTTCTGGGGGGGGGCGCTGTAATGTGACGCATTCGTGTTTTGAGCCGAGGGAGTTGAGCAAGCGATACCCGCGCGGAGAGAGGGCGTTGATTGGGGCGTTTTCGCGTTTTCAGCCGACGGACACGCTCGCGTGGTTTCGCGACCGAGGTGTGGAGATTAAGCGGGAGGCGGATGGCAGGATGTTTCCGGTGACCAACTCGTCTGAGACGATCATCGAGTGCTTGATGCAGAGTGCGAGGAGGGCGGGAGTTCGGACGCAGTTACGGTGCGGACTGGAGCGATTGATTCGTGTCGAAGGGGACGGGTCGGGGGAGGCCCGGTGGCGCGCGTCGTTGTCGGATGGATCTGAGTGGACGGGAGATGCGGTTTTGATTGCGACGGGGGGGTGTCGATCTGGGAATATGCGGGCGTTACTGGCGGGTCTGGGGCACGGGATGGAGGAGCCGGTGCCGTCCTTGTTTTCGTTTCACTTGAAAGATGAGTGGAGCCGCGAGTTGGCGGGCATTTCTCTGCAAGATATGGAGGTGGCGGTTCCGTCATTGCGATTAGTCGAGCGTGGGCCGGCACTATTGACGCATCAGGGATTGAGTGGGCCGGCGATCTTGCGGTTGTCCGCGTGGGGTGCACGGGATTTGGCGAGGGTGGGGTACCGTTTCTCACTGCGGGTGCGCTGGGTGGCGGGTTTGACGGAGGAGGCGGTGATGCGTGGGTTCAAGGAGCAGCGGGAGCGTTCGCCGGGTAAATCGGTGGCTTCGACGGCGTTGTTTGGGGTGCCGTCGCGGTTATGGGCTCGGTTGTGTGGAATAGCGGGGATTGATGATGGCGTTCGCTGGGCGATTCTGAGGAGGGAAGAGGCGGTGGAACTGTGTGGCATGTTGACGGGGATGGAGTTTGAGGTGGTCGGTAAATCTCTCAACAAAGAGGAGTTTGTGACGTGTGGTGGGGTTTCTGTGAAAGATGTGGATTTTCGAACGATGGAGAGTAGGTGCTGTTCGGGGCTCTACTTTGCGGGGGAGGTGTTGGATGTGGATGGCATCACGGGCGGATTCAACTTCCAGGCTGCGTGGACGACCTCGTGGTTAGCGGCGCAAGCGATGACGTCGGGTGCGGGTGAAGTTCGTCGTTTGTGATTCAGCGATGTTTTGGTGGTGGGCGCGCACAGACTCGGTGCTTGGTGGGTGGGGATTGGGGTGGGAACATGAGTCATGTCGAGACCTGCTCCTGAGAGACGAGATACAGAGGCCCTTTTTGCCGAGGTTCGTGCAGTTTACGCGGAGTTGGAGGAGCGACCGATTGAGCGGTTTTGTGAGGGAAGGACGGATTGCTGTCGATTCAAGCTAACGGGGCAAACGCCGTACTTAACTCGCGGTGAGGCGTATGTGGCGGCTCGGGCGTATCGCTCCATGGGCAAGGGGGAGATTCCGGTGAAGAAAGATGGGAGCTGTCCGATGTTGGTGGAGGGGACGGCAAAGTGTCAGATTTATGAGGATCGCCCTTTTGCGTGTCGGACGCATTTTTGCGAGGCGGCGGGTGGACCCTACGCGCGACGTGATGTTGTCGATTTGATTCGGCGCTTGGAAGCGGTTGATGAGAAATGGGATGGGCGTGGCCCCCAGAAGATTGAGGTCGCCATTGGTTACGCGCTCCGCAATCTCCCGCGTAGCGCAAATCGCTGAACCGAACAGTCAGGGTTGACCTGTCTTTGCGGAACGGACGACTTCTGCGAGTCGTGAAATCGGGTGACGAACTTTGATGGAACTCAGTCCGGCGTCTTTGAGACCGAACTCAATTTGGAGGTGGCATCCCGGATTGGCGGTGTACACGGTTTGGGCGCCTGTGGTGCGGATGTGGTGGATTTTCTTTTCGAGAAGTTCCTGCGCTTGTTTGGGTTGTGTCAGGTTGTAAATCCCGGCACTTCCACAGCACCACGTGGAGTCAGGCAGAGTGACCATGTTGGCGCCGGATTTAGCCAAGAGCTGGCGCGGTTGTTGGGTGACCTTCTGTCCATGGCACAGGTGACAGGAGTCGTGGTAGGTTGCTTTGTCTTGGTTGGGGATGTGGGATGGGGGAGTCCATCCGATTTGATGCAACCATTCGTGGATATCGCGGACCTTGCTGTCCCAGGTCTTGGCGAGTGAATGCCATTGGGAGTCGGGCGGAAAGAGGGCAGTGAAGCGTCGCAGATGGGATCCGCAACCGCCGGCGTTGGAAATAATCGCATCGTAACGGTCTGCGGAGAAACGGTTCAGAAGGGAGAGTGCGAGTCGGCGCGCAGTGTTGGGGTCTCCGTTGTGCGCGTGCAGTGAGCCGCAGCAGGACTGATTCCGAGGCGTGTGGACGTTGCAGTTTGCGGCAAGGAGAACGTCCACCGTGTCGCGGTGGATGTCAGCGTGGATGAGATCCTGCACGCATCCGGTGAGCATGAGGACGTGGTATCGGCCGCCGCTTGCACGTTCGTTTTCTTCGATGAGATCCGAGGCAGTATGGTTGGCGATGACGGGCGTTTTTGCTTCGAGATCCTGAAGTCGTTGCGGGAGCCATCTCAAAAGGCCACTCCGTCGTATGGCGTCTTGAAGACCACTCGTCCTGAACCAGCGGAGGAGGGCGCCTGTGAAGCGAAGGGTTGAGGGGTTTGTGAAGAGGAAGCGCAGGGTTAGAGCGCGGAGGATGCGCCGAGCGAGGCTTCCACCTCTGGCGTGATGTTCAGCGGTGGCGCGTGCGGATTCAAAGAGGTCGACGTACTCAACGCCTGCTGGGCAAGCGGTTTGGCACGCGAGGCATCCGAGGCAGTACGACATTTCATCCGCGAAGTCTGCCGCGGGTTGGAGAGTGCCTTCGGCGACTCCGCGCATGAGCGAGATGCGACCGCGCGGGCTATTTTTTTCGCGGTGCGTGGTGTTGTAAGTCGGGCAGACCGGGAGGCACATTCCGCAGTGCATGCACTGCTGAAGTTTTTTTGGGTCTATTTCGGTCAGCAAGGAGGCCATGGGTTCTCGAGGTTCAATCCAACATTTTGCCGGGATTGAGAAGGTTGAGCGGATCGAAGGCTACCTTGAGGCGGCGCATGAGATTCAGGCTATCGTCGCCGGTTTGCAGCTTGAGCCACGGTTTTTTGGCGAGTCCAACGCCGTGTTCGCCGGTGATGGTGCCGCCGCGTCGGAGAGTCTCGTGGACGATTTCATCCAACGCGTGATGAACGCGTTCCATTTCCTCATGATTCTTTTCGTCCGTGAGAAACGTGGGGTGTAAGTTGCCGTCACCCATGTGTCCGAAGGTGCCGACGAGCAGGTTGTGGCGCTGGGCGGTACGCGCGATAAAGCCGACCATCGGCGCGAGTTCAGACCGTGGCACGGTGATATCCTCGAGGATGGTGGTGGGACGAATGCGGGCGAGCGCGGAGAAGGCGTTGCGTCGTGCGGATGCGAGCGAGACGGCTTCTGCATCGTTCTGTGCGGTGCGGAACGAGATGGCGCCGTGTGCGCGGGCTATTTGCTCCATGGCGGATGCTTCGTCCTGAACGGCAGCGGGATGGCCGTCAGTTTCCATGAGTAGGATGGCTTCGCAATCGAGGGGCAGGCCGATGCGTGCGAACTCTTCGACACAGCGGATTGTGTTGCGATCGAGGAACTCAAGCGTGCAGGGGATGATGCGGGAAGCGATGATTCCTGACACGGTTTCCGCGGCGTCTTCCATGCGTGCGAAGGAGGCCAGCATGGTGCGGCGCGTGGCGGGACGAGGGATGAGTCGAAGGAGTATTTCGGTGACAACTCCAAGGAGTCCCTCTGAGCCGATGAAGACATCTTTCATTGAAAAACCGGCGACGTCTTTGACGCAGCCTGAGCCGAAGCGGGCGACGGTTCCGTCCATGAGCACGACTTGGAGGGCCATGACGTAGTCGCGTGTGACCCCGTATTTGAGTCCGCGGAGTCCGCCGGAGTTTTCGGCGACATTGCCGCCGATGGTGCTGATTTTCAGGGAGCCAGGATCTGGGGGATAGAAGAGTCCGTGTTTGGCGGCCTCTTCGTCGATGCGTTGGGTGATGACTCCTGGTTGGGTTCGGAGAAGGAGGTTGTTGGGGGCGACATCGAGGATTTGGTCCATGTGCACGGTGCAGAGGACGATGGAGCCTGGGGTGGGGACGCTACCGCCGCTGAGTCCGGTTCCGGAGCCTCGGGTGACGACGGGTATTTTGTGGGATGACGCCCAACGGAGCACGTCAGCGACCTGTTGGGTGGAGCGCGGAAAGACGACGGCTTCGGGCGAGCAGTGGAGTGCGGCGGTTCCGTCAAACCCGTAGGTGTGGAGGTCTTGTGGAGCGGTGAGGACGTCGTTTTCCGGGAGGATTGCGACGAGCGATTTGAGACGTTCTGGAGAGAGGGCCATGGGCGAACCGAGTGAGTGGGAGGCTACTGCTGAGAGGGTGTGGGTCGACGCGGAAATGCACGTTTGCGCTGGGGCTCGGGCGCGGACGTGTCGGTGCTGCGACGTGTCCGCAAGGCGCAGCGGGAAGCGAAGAAACGGGTTGTGTGGGGGTTAGGCGGTGGGTGCGGGTGCGATTTCCCAGCCCTTGCGATAGGATTTGGTGATGAAGCGGTTGGCCTCGGGAAGGTTGGTGATTCGCAGGGCGGTGGGGTCCCATTCCAGCGTTTTCTTGGGGAAGCGGGTTGCGATGTTTCCGAGCGCAACGGTTTCGCTGAGGGGGCCGGCGTAATGGAAGCCGTCGCTGGTTTGTTTGCCGCTCATGGCGGCATCGACCCAGACGTGCCAGTGGCTGAGCTTGGTTTCCTCGGGGAGCGGGCGGGACGCGAACTTCTCGGCGGGGTAGAGTTTTGGCATGCCGACGTGGGGGAGGATGAGGGTGCCTTCTTCTCCGATGAAGAGGGAGCCGGCGGCGGGAAGGTCATCACCGGGAGGCATTTTTGCGAGTTTCTTGGAGGGTTTCAGGCCGCCGTCGTACCAGGTGACGGGGAGGGCGCCGGTTGTGAGTGGGTTTGCGGGGAAGAGGAACCTCACTGTTTCGAGCGTGGGCCAGATATGTTCGTTGATGCCCGAGTTTTCGGCAGAGACGGAGGTGGGGGCATTGAGGTTGAGGGCGGTGAAGACGGGGTCGAGGATGTGGCATCCGAAGTCGCCGAGGGCGCCGGAACCGAAGTCCTGCCAATCGCGCCAGACGAAGGGATGGTAGACGGATTTGTAATCGCGCAGGGCGGCGACGCCGATCCAGAGGTCCCAGTTGAGGTTAGCGGGGACGGCGAGGGATTCGGCGGGGGGGGCGAGGAGCTTGTTACGTTCGTTTCCGGTGACGCCGGCCCAGGAGTGGACTTCTTTGATTTTGCCGATGAAGCCTTCGCGGATGAGTCGGGTGCCGAGGCGGTATTCGAGGTTGGAATGGATTTGGTTCCCCATCTGGGTGATGACGCGGGATGATTTGGCGTAGAGCCGCATCTGGCGGGCTTCCCAGACCGTGTGGGCGAGGGGTTTCTGGCAGTACACGTGTTTGCCGCGTTTCATGGCCTCGATGGAGGCGTGAGCGTGCATATGGTCCGGGATGGAGACGGAGACGGCGTCGACTTTGTCACCGAGGGAGGCGAGCATTTCGCGGTAGTCGGTGAAGTGGCGCACCCCGGGGAAAGCGGCATCGGCTTTCGCGAAGCGGTTGGCGTCGACGTCGCAGAAGCCGACGAACTGAACGTTTGGATGTGAGCCGATTTGTTTGAGGTCGGCGAACGCCATGCCGTCGGCCCCGATGGTTGCTACGTGGAATCGACTGTTGGGTGAGGCGCTGCGGGTGATGGCGGGGAAGGTTGCCGCGATGGAGGCGAGGCTTGTGGATTTGAGGAAGGAGCGTCGGGAGGAGTGCATGACGCACATGGAACAGGATGCGTGCCTCGAGCGAGGCCTCAGCGGATGCGGTAAGGCATTGACTTAGGGAATGGACAAAGTGTGTCGTTTAGGAGAAGTGTCTGGAATGGAATGTCATGATGTAAAGTGCGTGAGGGTGGAGACCTCGGTGGCGCCTGTGCGGGTTGCGCGGTGGGGCTGGACGCTTGTGATTCCCTTGTTTGCGAGCTTCGTTTCGTGCGATCGGT
>JBEEPE010000127.1:0-5225 GCA_041191265.1 Verrucomicrobiota bacterium
CGCCTTCTCAATCCAAGCCCGCCCGCCCTTCTCGCTCAGACGCTGTAAGATACTCGGATCGTTGCGCGTATAAATGGTCTGCAACAACGTCGGATCCGTCACCCGCTCGCAATCACAGTTTGTCGTCCGCTGCGGCTTCCCAAAAATCCCCAAAGCGTAACCGTCCACACTCTTCACCGGCACCATCCCCTTCGCCTTTCCAGGAGCGATCTGCGCCCCGCCCCCCGCCGGACCAATCGCACGCTCGCCGACTCGCACGGGATACTCCGACAAGGCCGCCTCCGAATCGCTCGCCATCGCAATCGCATCATGCACCACCTCCGCCGGTAAGCGGCGTACCAACGCATGCGAAAAATTCTTCTCATCCAACTTGTTCGTCGCATTCGTCTTCCAACTCCTCTGGTACGCATCACTCCTCAAAATCTCCCGATGCAACCACTTGATGTCATACCCACTCTCCACAAATCCTTTCGATAAATAATCGAACAACGGCGCGTTCGACGGAGCATTCGCAAGATTCAAATCGTCCGCCGGTTCCACAATCCCTCTCCCAAAGTAGTTCGACCACACACGGTTCACCCAAGCCTTCGCAAAATAGGGGTTCTCTTTCGAACGCAACCATTCCATCAAGGGCTGACGCGCATCCGGAAACTCCGACAACACCACTTCACCCCCCCCCAACAACTTGGGCGTAATCACCCGACTCGACCCCGCCACCGCTTTCACCGGCTTCACCACCTTCGTCGTAGCGGGCGCCTTCACCTCCGCCGAAAGCTCGCGCCACGGAATCGCCTGCCCCTCCGCCAAACGCTTCGCAACCTCCGTCTCCGTCAACCGACGCAGCTTGTCCGCCTTCAACGCCACCTCCTTCGCTTTATCCTTCTCACTTTTCTCCACCACCGGAACAGACGCCACAACCGGCGTCCCACCAACAGGCGGCACCGCGCATCCCTCCGGCTTCGCATCAGCTGCCTTCGTTTCCGCAAGCTTGGCCGCCTCCGCAGCGGCCTTCGCAGCCGCCTCCTCCGCGCGCTTCTTCTCCTCAGCCTCCACACGATCTTTCACCGACTGACTAATCTCATTCCGCAATGATGCCGCGGTCATCGTCGCAGGCTCAGCCCCCTTGTTCGACTTCGCCTCCAACTTCGTCCCGACCGCTGTGAAGAAGGCCTGGAACTGCTCGAAATCCTGCTTGGTCCACTGATCGAACGGGTGCTTGTGACACTGGGCACATTCAATCCGAACCCCCAGAAAGGTGTGCGCAAATGCCAACGCCTTATCCTCCGCCTTCTGCAAGTTCGAGCGGAACCAATACCACGGCATATCCTTCCGTTGCCCAAAATCCGCCGCGTTCTCCTTCGCAAAATAGCTGCTCAACTCCTTCGCCATCTCCTCGTAACTCTGTTCAGGCGAAGTCTTCGTGCGCGCCATCACCAAACCCGCCGCAATCTCGTCATACGGCACATTGTCCCGAACCTTCCGTTCCAGCCAATCGTACCACAACCGACTGATCTTCCCCCCGGAGTTCTGCAACCCGTCCGCCAAATTGTTGTTCACCAACCGCGGGTTGTTCCCCGTAAAATCCGACAGCAACGTCGCCCACCACGCCGCGTAACCCGGACGCGCCAACAACTCGTCCACCTTGCGATCCCGCTTGTCCGACGCCTTGTCCGCTAAGAACGATTCCACTTCCGCCGGCGTTGGCAACGTGCCCGTCACATCCAGACTAGCCCTCCGCAAAAACTCCGCATCCGTGCATTTCTCAGCCGGAACAATCCCAACCGCCTTCAGCTTCTCGTTGATTAATCGGTCCACAGAAGTCCGCGCCGCTAACTTCGGAAACTTCTCTCCCGCCTGGTCGGACACCGGCAAAACCACCGGCACCGGAGTCACTCCATTGTCGTAGAAAGCAACAACATGCGAATCCCCCTTCCCCTTGCACTCCGCCACTCCCCGCTCATCAATCGTCACCACCGAATCATCGTTAGAACGAAACCGAGTGAACCGCGTAACATCCTCCACCGTGCCGTCTTTCCAATACGCCACCACCTTCAACGCAACCTTTTCACCCGCCTTCCGAAACGCAATGTCCTTCGGCAAAACTTCCAACCGGTCAAAGTCGCCCGTCTCCACCACGTCAATCGCCGCCCCATCCTTAATCCACTTCAACAACATCCGGTACTCCCACGAGTCCTTCTTGAAGCGCTCCTTCCCCTTGTGACTCACAATCGCAGCGCCCTTCGTCAAAATCAGGCTCTTCTCCGGAGCCTCCCCATTCACGCGCACCTCCCCCTCATCCCCGTTGTCGTCCTTCACAATCGCTTTGTGATCCTTCTCAAAATCGTACCCGAACAACGACAACTGAAAACCGCCACGCCCCTGGAACGATCCATGACACTCACGCCCGCTACACCCCATTCTGCTCATCAACGGAACCACGTGCCTCCGAAAACTCGGCTTACCCTCCGTGTCCCGCCCCTCAAACGACTTAGAGGGGTCCACGGCAGGAGCCGCCACTCCAACTCCGCCCAACATGAGCACACTTCCAAGAACGATTCCGAGAGGGATAGGCATACAAGTCACAAGAGCAGTTCAAGTGCCGAAGCCGTAAACGCCTCTCCAAGAGGCACTCACAAACACCGCATTAACACACAAAAACGCCAAAAAAAGAGGTGTTTCGTAATGCGGCGTTTCCAAAAACAACGGCACAGCATGTAAGAACACCCGTTCGCTCAAAAAGTTGCGCCAAAATGCGTGAAGCCCTCGGCGCTCTAGAACTCCCGCATATCCAAGGCGCCGCCAAACCACCGAGAACCGAGGCGAGCTCGGGAGCGCCCCCAGAAGGAGGCGCTCCTCAAGAACAACCCGAACTAACCCACCGACTCAACCAACGAGCGCCCTGTCATCTCGTTCGGTTGCGCCACGCCAAGCAAATCAAGGATCGTGGGCGAAACATCCGCCAAAATCCCGTTACGGCAACGCTTCGAAGCCGCGTCAGCACCCACGTACAAGAAATGCACAAGATTCGTCGTATGCGCCGTATGAGGAGAACCGTCCGCATTCATCATCTGCTCGCAGTTCCCATGATCCGCCGTAATCAGCAACCGCCCCCCCAACTCCAACGTGCGCTCCACAACCCGCTTCACACACGCATCAATCGTCTCCACCGCCCGAATCCCTGCCTCCAAAACCCCCGTGTGCCCAACCATATCCGGATTTGCAAAGTTCAAAATCACCATGTCAAACCGGTCCAACGCCGCAGTCACTTTGTCCGTCACCTCAACCGCACTCATTTGCGGCTTCAAATCGTAAGTCGCAACATCCTTGGGCGAAGGAACAATCATTCGCTCCTCCCCAGGAAATTGCCGTTCCACCCCGCCATTAAAAAAGTACGTCACGTGCGGGTACTTCTCCGTCTCAGCAATCCGCAACTGCGTCAACCCAGCCTGACTCACGACCTCGCCCAAAATGTTCGCCAAAGACTGTGCATCAAACACCACCGGTACCCCGTAGGTCTTGTCGTACTCCGTCAACGTCACGTAGTGCACCTTCGGACGAACCTCGCGCTCAAACCCGACGAAATCATCTCGCAAAAAGGCCAGCGACAGCTGCCGCGCACGATCCGCTCGGAAGTTGAAAAACAAAATCACATCCCCATCCCGAATCCGCTGCTCGTCCGCCGCCGCCAAAATAATCGGCTTCAAAAACTCGTCCGTCTCCCCCGCCGCATACCGCGCCTCCACAGCCTCAGCCGCACTCGTCGAAACCTTCTCACCGCGCCCCAAAACAATCGCATCCCAAGCCAGCTTGTTGCGCTCCCACCGCGAATCGCGATCCATCGCAAAATAACGCCCAATCACCGTGGCAATCACCGCCCCTGACGCCTTCAAACCCTCCTGAACCGTCGTGAGATACCCTTTCCCGCCCGTTGGCGAGGTGTCACGCCCGTCCGAAATCGCGTGAACCATAATATCATTCACGCCCGCCGCCTTGGCCGCATTCACCAGCGCCACCAAGTGCTCCTGGTGACTGTGAACGCCTCCATCAGAAACCAACCCAAGCAGGTGCAAACGCGAACCCGCAGCACGCTTAAACGTGTCCTGCAACACGGCATTCTTCGCTAACTCCCCATCAACAATCGCTTTATTGATCCGCGTCAAATCTTGGTAAACGATCCGGCCCGCCCCAAGATTCAAGTGCCCCACCTCGGAGTTCCCCATCTGCCCCTCCGGCAGACCCACATCCATCCCACTTGCGCTCAGGCGACTCTGCGGATACGTCGCATAAAGATGCTCGTGAAACGGCGTCTTCGCCAGCAGCGTCGCATCGCCATTCTTTGACGCCATCTCACGCCCACCAGGATTGTCGCCCCACCCATCACGAATGATCAAAACTACGGGTTTCTTCATCCGCCGAACTTCTCCGACAGACCGCCCTCCGAAAAGGAAAAGAGTGAACCCCTCACCGACTCCACTCCAACATTCGGCGAATCGGCAACTCCGCACGTGACCGAACTTCCTCCGCCATCTCAATGCGCGGCGACAACGTATCCAGCGCGTCCCGCAACTTCACGAGCGTGTTCCGCTTCATGAACCGGCAATCCGCACACGCACACGCATCCGTCGGTCCCGGAATGAACTCTTTCCCCGGAATCTCTCGACGAAGCCGGTGCAACATCCCCGACTCGGTCACCACAATAAACGCATTCGCCGGATGCTCCTTGCACCAACCCACCATCCGCTCCGTCGAACACACCTCATCCGCAAGCAACCGCACCGCACGCGTGCACTCGGGATGCGCCACCAACGGGATCCCAGGATTACCCGCGCGAATCCGCTCCACACTGTCCCGCGTAAACTCCATGTGAACATGGCAATTCCCCTTCCACAACTCCATCGGCCTGCCCGTCTTCTCAATCACCCATTGCCCCAAATTTTCGTCAGGTACGAACAGAATCTCCCGATCCGCCGGAACCTTCTCCACAATCCGAACCGCATTCCCAGACGTGCAAATCACATCCGATAACGCCTTCACCCCCGCAGAGCAATTGATGTAAGCCACCACGTAAAAGTTGCGATGCGCGTTCGCTTCAAGATACGCACGCAAACGGCTCTCCGGACACGAATCGGACAGAGAACATCCGGCGTCCATATCCGGCAAAATTACGGTCTTCGCCGGATTCACAATCTTCGCGGTCTCAGCCATGAAATGAACACCGCAAAACG
>JBEEPE010000128.1:0-3643 GCA_041191265.1 Verrucomicrobiota bacterium
GACCCATAGGACCCATAGGACCCATAGGACCCATAGGACCCATAGGACCCATAGGACCCATAGGACCCATAGGACCCATAGGACCCATAGGACCCATCACCTCTTCCGCCAAACCGTCATCTCCGCCTCGCTCCACTGAAATTTTCGCGCGTGTTCGCGGATCAGGAAGGGCACGTCCACCCTTCGCTCCAGCCCAAACTCTGCCCCCAACGTCTCCCCCATCTCACGCGCCGAGGCACTGCACTCCCCCGTCTCACGCCCACCAGCAAACCACTCCCCCTCCGCAGCATACTCCGCCATCCACGTATACGGAGACGTCACCACCAACACTCCCCCGCTCCGCATCCGACGCCCCACCTCCGCCAAACAACGCCGCGGTGCCGGTAACCTATCCACCAACTTCGCCAACAATCCCGCATCCAACCCCTCCAAATCCGCAGCCCAACCCATCGCATCCCCACGCCGAAACTCGACCCGCGACGCCACCGCCACCTCGCACGGACGCTCCACCTCCAACACCGTCCTCCGCAATCCTTCCTCCGTGCGAAACGTCCGCACCCGCCCCGCATCACGCATCACCCGCGCCGCCTCAATGAACGCCGCGGACACATCAACCCCCACAACCTTCGCCCCAAACCGCGCTAACTCAAAACTCCCCCCTCCCACCGCACACCCCAAATCCAACACCCGCTTCCCCTCCCCCAAATCCGCCCGCAAAAATCCCAGCCTCACCACCCGCCCCACAAAACCCACGCCCTCCATCGGCACCGGCCTCCCCCCAGACACCTGCTCCGCCGTCCCATAATGAAACAACAAATAATCCGCCACCATCCGCTCCGTCTCGTACACATTCCCTGAAGTTGCATGCTGCATGATGTCCGCTCCTACAGCACATTTTCACGCAGGCAACCCCGAACCCATGCCCTCACTCTGGCACCTCAAAGAAAAAGCCCTCCCGCTTCCCCCCAACGCCCCGCCCCTCCTCATGGGAATCCTCAACACCACCCCGGATTCCTTCTCCGACGGAGGCGCCTTCCTCCAACCCGCTGAAGCCGTCGCCCACGCCCAAACCATGATTGCCCTCGGCGCCGACATCATCGACGTCGGCGGCGAATCCACACGCCCCGGCGCCCAACCCGTCCCCCTCCACGAAGAACTCCGACGCACCATCCCCGTCATCGAACTCCTCGCCACCCTCCCCAACATCACCCTCTCCATCGACACACGTAAACCCGAAGTCGCCCGCGCCGCACTCCGCGCCGGTGCCCACCTCGTCAACGATGTCAACGGCCTGCAAGACCCGCTCATGCGCGAAGCCGTCGCCGAATCCCAAGCCGGTGCCATCATCATGCACATGCAAAACGTGCCGGAAACCATGCAACTCCAACCGCACTACTCCGACCTCCTCGCAGAAATCCGAACCTTCTTCGAAACCGTCACCGCCCACTGCGCCGCCGACGGCATCCCCCAACACGCACTCCTCTTCGACCCTGGCATCGGCTTCGGAAAAACCGCCGACCACAACCTCTCCCTCCTCGCCAACCTCCACCACCTCCTCTCCCCCTCCGGCTGCCCCTCCCCAGAACGCCTCGCCCTCGGCGTCTCCAGAAAATCCTTCCTCAAACCCTTCTCCACCGACCCCTCCCCCGCCGGTCGCCACTGGCCCACCGTCGCCCTCTCCGCCTACGCCACCGAAAAAGGGTGCGGACTCGTCAGGGTCCATGAAATCAGGGACAATCGACACGCCACCCTCATGGCCCACGCCATCAACCTCAAAAAACAAGCCCCTCCCCTTCCCTCCCCGTGACCCCCGAATCCACCCACACCGTCCCCCTCCTCCGCGACTCCCTCCAGTTCGTCGTCCTGGGCGTCATCGGCTGGGTCGTCTGGCGCCGCGCCCGGTCCAACACCGACATCGCACGCTTCCTCAAAATGGGGCTCCCCCTCGCCGCAGGCCTCATGCTCGCCGACTTCACCGGCCTCACCGCCGTCGCCGACGCCCTCCGCATCGGACTCTACGCCGGCGTCGTCGCCATGCTCCTCATCATCGCCCCAGAACTCCGCCGCGCCTTCCGCACCCGTGCCGTCGGACCCGACGGACACAAAACCCGCATGACCCATTCAACGCCGGAGGAAGAAATCACCTCCGCCGCCACCCACCTCGCCGGCGAAGAACTCGGCGGCCTCATCGCCCTCGAACGCCGCTACTCACTCGAAGAGTTCGTCGACACCGGGATCCGTCTCGACGCCCAACTCTCCCGCGAACTGCTCGTCGCCATCTTCACCAAAAACTCTCCCCTCCACGACGGAGGCGTCATCCTCCGCGGCGAAACCCTCGTCGCCGCCGCCACCCTCTTCCCCGTCTCCGATCGGCCAGACCTTCCGAACTCCTTCGGCCTCAGACACCGCGCCGCCATCCGATTGTCCGAGGAAACCGACGCAGCCGTCGTCGTCGTCAGCGAGGAAACCGGTAAAATCTCCTTCGTAGAAGACGGCACGTTCCACCTCAACATCACCCCCGGCGAACTCCTCGAACACGTTCGAAAATCCCTTCGTAAACCCGACCAAACCCTTCCCACAAAAACCTCCAAAGCCCCCCTGTAAAACCCATGCTCACCCGCCGCTCCCTCCTCTCCTCCCTCCCGCTCCTCGCCCTCCCCACCCCCCTCCACGCCGCCGGCAATGTCCGCCTCGGCATCGATGTCCTCGCCGCGTCCGGATTCCAAAACCTCAAAGGAAAACGCGTCGGCCTCATCACCAACCACACCGGCGTCGACTCCTCCGTCAAACGGACCCGCGAAATCCTGCACAAAGCCAAAGGCGTCCGCCTCGCCGCCCTCTACACCCCCGAACACGGGCTCGATGGAACCGAGCTCGCCGGCAAATACGTCGCCAGCCGCAAAGACCCCCTCACCGGCCTCACCGCCCACTCCCTCTACGGCCCCACCCGCAAACCCTCGCCCGAAATGCTCAAAGGCATCGACGTCCTCGTCTACGACATGCAGGACATCGGCTCCCGCTCCTACACCTACATCTCCACCATGGCCCGCTGCATGGAAGCCGCCGGCGACAACAATATCGAGTTCCTCGTGCTCGACCGACCCAACCCTCTCGGCGGCAACCGCGTCGAAGGACCCATGATCGAAAAAAAATGGATCTCCTTCGTCGGACAACTCCCCGTCCCCTTCGTCCACGGCATGACCGCCGGAGAACTCGCCCGCATGCTCAACGACAAGGGCTGGATGGGATCAAAATGCAAACTGTCCGTCGTCAAAATGGACGGTTGGACCCGCGACATGGCCTGGCGCGATACCGGTCTCAAATGGGTGAAAACCTCCCCCAACATCCCGCGCGCCGACTCCCCTCTGTACTACGTTGCCACCGGTCTCGCTGGTGAACTCGCCGGTCTCGAAATCGGAATCGGCGGCCCGATTCCCTTCGAGTTCTGCTGCGCGAAAGGTCTGGTTGCCAAAGACTTCACCGCCTACCTGAACAGCCTTGGAATCAAAGGCCTCAACGCCGAACCCTACACCTTCAGCGGCCTCGGCGGCGCACGCCTCCACATCGACCCCCACGCCCAAGGTGACCTGTTCTTCCTCGCTCTCGCCATCCTCGCAGAGGTAAACGCCAAGGCTTCTCCCGA
>JBEEPE010000129.1:0-6599 GCA_041191265.1 Verrucomicrobiota bacterium
TTCTGGGCCGGCTTCGACCGAGGCAGCGTCGAAGGTTTCCGCGACTATTTCTGCCAACTCACCGACTACGAACCCAAACGCGCCGCCAAGTTCGGGCTCCCTCATTTCTCCTGGCTCTGCATCAACCCCAAAGAGTCCGAAAACGTCTCCCTCGCCCGAGAAGTCCTCTCCATCATCCCCGAGTTCCTCCAAAAACCCAACGTGCTCGGCATCGGAGAAATCGGTCTCAACAAGAATACCCGCAACGAAATCCTCATCCTCGAGGAACACATCCAACTCGCCGTCAATCACAACCAACTCATCCTCGTCCACACCCCCCATCTCGAAGATAAGTTCAAAGGCACCAACCTCATCATCGACGTGCTGAAAGCCCACTCTGCCGTCAAACCCGAGCGCGTCATCATCGACCACGTCGAAGAACACACCTACCGCCAAGTCCTCGATCACGGCTTCTGGGCCGGACTCACCCTCTACCCCGAATCCAAATGCAGCCCCGCCCGCGCCATCGACATCGTCGAAGCCGCTCATCTCAACAATATCTGGATGAACTGCGCGTGCGACTGGGGCATCAGCCGCCCCCTCGCCGTCCCCCACACCGCCCTAGAAATGCGGCGCCGCGGATACTCCGCGTCATCCATCGACCACCTCATCTTCGGAAACCCCCTGCGCTTCCTCTCCCAAAACCCGCGCTTCAAACTCCCCTAACCTTCCGACTGAAGCGGCCATGATCCCCCTCCCTCTCAAACGCCCCATCCCTTTCCTGGCCGCCCTCCTCCTGTCCACCGTCGCCCACTCGCAGGAACCAGCATCCCCGCCCTCCGCCCCGCCCAAACCCGCCGCAGCACCCACCTCGCAAACCCAGAAAATTGCGCGCACCCTCAACTTCAACGTCCCCGGCCCGCGCGGACAAATCACTGCGGCAGACGGTTCGCCCCTCGCCAACAATCGGATTGGCCACAACCTCTCCATCCATTTCCCGCACCCAGACGCGCTGAAGGACAAAAACAGCATCCACTCCTGGATCAACGATGCTGCCCACGACCTCTCACAAAAACTCGGTCGCTCCATCCCTCTGTCCGTCGAAGCAGGCGCAAAACACTACCGAAACCGCGCCATCATGCCGTGGATCGTCGCCCTCAACCTCTCTGAGGACGACCGAGCCAAAATCGAAACCCTCGCGGACAACCGGTTCTCGACGCAACCCTTCTACGCTCGCGCCTATCCCAACGGCCATCTCGCCGGCCACGTCCTCGGCTACATCGGCCTCGCAGGCCGTTTCCCCGACGCTCCTGTCGATAACAACGAGTTTCTTTTTCCCGACATCGAGGGCCGCTACGCACTTGAGCTCGCGTACGAAAACCAGCTCGCTGGCAAACCAGGCCAACTGAACATCCTCTTCAACAACGAGGGCCGCATCGCTCAGAAAACCATCGTCTACCCGCCCACGCCGGGGATGAACGTCGTCACCACCCTCCAACTTGATCTCCAAAAAATCTGCGAAGAGGTCATGGCAAAATCGTTCCGCCGTGGCGCAGCCGTTTTCATCAACCCCAACTCAGGCGATATCCTCGCGATGGCCTCCTGGCCCCCCCTCGATCCATCCCTCTTCGTGACCGGCATCTCGCAAACCGATTACGCCAAACTCGATAAAAACCCCGACGAACCCCTCCGCGCCCGAGCCTACAAAGGCACCTATCCCCCAGGCTCCACCTTCAAATGCTTCGTCGGAGCCGCAGGCCTCGCCTCAGGAAAACTCGATCCCGCCGAACGCATCCCTTGCCCCGCCGCCCTCGAAATCGGAAACCGCGCCTTCAAAAACCACAAAAATACCGACCGCGGCGACCTCACCTTCGTCGAAGCCCTCACCGAATCCTGCAACACCTGGTTCTATAGCATAGGCATGCGCCTCGGCGGCCCGCTCATCATGGACTACGCCACTCAATTCGGCTTCGGCGCAAAAACGGGACTCCCCCTAGGCGACGAATCCCCAGGTATCGCCCCCACCGAAGAATACCTCCGCGAAAAACGCCGCATGCGCTACAACGCCGGCCTCGACGCACAAGTCGCCATCGGTCAGGGCGACACCGAAGCAACCCCCCTCCAAATGGCCCACGCAATGGGCGCTCTCGGCAACGGCGGCAACATCTACGCCTCACGCCTCGTCTCCCAAATCCAAGACATCACCGGCGAAGTCATCCACTCCTTCCCCCCGCGAATCACCCACCAAATCGAACTTCCACCCACCACCCTCCTCGTCCTCCGCGAAGCCATGATCTCCGTCGTGTCCAGCCGAAGCGGGACCGGATCCCGCGCATCCGTGCCAGGTGTCACCGTCGCTGGAAAAACCGGCACCGCCCAATGGTTCGCAAAAGGCGTCGAAAGCACCGTGGGCTGGTTCGGCGGCTTCGCCCCCGCAGAAGGCCCCAACATCGCCTTCGCCGTCGCATTCGAAGGGGAACCACACGACAACTCCGTGCACGGCGGCACCCACGCCGCTCCCCTCGTCGGAGCCGTCCTCAAAAAATGGTTCGAAGACAAATCCCGCCGCACCCCCAGCGCAATTCCAGCCATCGAGGCACTCGCCGAAATCGCCAAAGCCGAAAACTCCAGCCCAACCCCCGAGGAAAAACCCGAAGACGATTCCGCTCCCCAAACACCCCCAGCAAAACCAGCCGACAAACCCTCCTTCTGGAAACGCTTGTTCGGCAAATGAACCCCTGGCTCGAATACTCACTCTGGGCCCTCTTCTGGACACTCATCGTCACCGGAGTCGCCGGCGCGCTTCTCCCCATCCCCCTTCTCCCAGGCCCCCCCCTCGTCGTCGCAGCAGCACTCCTGCACCGTTTCAGCTTCCCACAGACCTCTCCCGTCTCGTGGACCCTACTCGTCGTCCTCACCTTCCTCGCGATTCTCACCCTCGTTCTCGACACGGTCACCGGTGCCATCGGTGCCAAAAAGTTCGGCGGCACCCGCTGGGGCGTCCTCGGCGCATTCGCAGGAGCGCTCCTCGGCCTCGTCGCTGGCGGCCCCGTCGGCCTCCTCATCGGCCCTCCGCTCGGCGTATTCACCGCCGAATACCTCGCCCTCAACGACCCCAAAAAAGCATGGCGCGCCACTCAGGGAGCACTCCTCGGCATGATTCTCGGAACCCTCGGCCGATCCCTCGTTACCCTCGCCATGGTCGCCCTCCTACTCTTGCAAATCTTTAATCGCTAACCGACATAACACAGGCCCCACGCCACTTCCTCGCATTTCATCATTTTGCAATCCCCGAATCCCGACTACAGAAGAGAAGGATTCCCAATAAAAAAGGGACGCTCAGGCCCCTCCACTCACGTCGTTGCCATGACTTCTCACATCCTCAGAACCCAGATCGCCACCCTCTCTATTGCCCTTCTGCCCGTGCTGCCCGCCGTGACACACGCAGCAGACGTCTCCTACAAAGAAGGCGAAGGCTGGCTGATCGACCTTTTCGGGAAAGGAAAACGCAATCCCGACGCCGCCCTCAAAGCCGCCAGAGACTACGTTTCTAACAAGCAAATCGGCAAAGCCGCCGACACCTACCGCACCATTATCAAATTCGCCCCGCTAAGCCCCCAAGCAGAAGCCTCCCGATTCGAGCTCGGTACCCTCCTCGAAACCCTCGGCGAATACGACGACGCCTTCGAACGCTTCGAAGAGTACCTCAAGAAAAACCCCAACGGTCCCCGCTTCGAAAATGCCGTCGAATCCATGTACCGCATCGCAAAACGTTACATGGACGGAGAAAAACGCCGCGTCTTCGGCGTCAAACTCTTCACCTCGGACGAGCGCGCCCAAAAGATGTTCGAAAGCATCATCCAACAAGCCCCTTACTCCAAGGTCTCCGCACGGGCCCAATACAACATCGGCCTTCTCCTCGAACGCCAAGGCAGCGGACAAGAAGCCATCGTAGCCTATCAAACCGTGATGGAACGCTACCCCACAGACCCCATCGCAAATGACGCTCAATACCAAATCGGTCACGTCCGAATGACCGATTTTCGAGGCGGTCGATACGATCGCAACGCGTGGCTCAAAGCCCGCGAATCCTTCGAAGACTACGTCAACCGTACGCCAAACTCCGAAAAAGCCGGCCAAGCTCGAGATAACCTAAAACGTCTTTCCTCCGGCGAAGCCAAAGCCGGGCTCGACATTGCCCTCTTCTACGACAAAAGCAAAAAGTACAAAGCCGCCGCTGCCTACTACCAAGATGTCGTCCGCGACTTCCCCAACACCCCAGAAGCTAAACAATCAAAAACTCGCCTCAAAGAACTCGAAGCACTCCTCGGCAAAGACGCCTTGAAAGAGGCCCTCGACCCCACTTCCGAAATGGCAGCTACCGGCCCCTCAAAAACCCGCGAAGGCGCCCTCAGCCCCTCCGCCCGCCCCGACTTCGCAGGCCCACAAGGCGCCCCCGAACCGCTCGCGCCGGCGCCAAAACTCCGCCTCTCCAACCAAGATCTCACGCCGCTCCCAGATCTCACTGCGCCCCAATCGGAAAGCCTCTTCAAACCCATCACTCCCCCCGCACCCAGCGGAACGAGCGCCCCGATAAAAAACTAACCGATGACGACCTCTCACACCTTCGTCGCCAAACTTTTCAGCCTCCTCACAACCGCCTGCCTCGCAAGCGGTTGTGTCGGATACCGCCTCGGCAATGAAAAACCCGAGGCACTCAAAAACATTCACTCGTTGGCCATCTCACCCTTCGAAAATCACTCCTACGAACCAAACCTCTCCGTCAAACCCGCCAACCTCCTCGCTCAACGCCTGCAAATCGACGGTACCTTCAAACTCGAATCACCCGCAACCGCCGACGCTACCCTCGAAGGCACCATCGAATCCATCGAACGACTCCCCGTCTCCTCAGGCACCATGAACCGCGGTCGCGACACCCTCCTGACTTCCGAGTACCTCCTCTCCGTTCGCATCGCTTACCTCGTTCGCCAAAAGGAAACCGGTAAAACCCTGCGCCAAGGAAAAGTCACAGGCACCACCTCCTTCTTCATCCCCGGCCGAGACCTCCGCTCCGCCGATATCCCCAACTACTCCCGACAAGCCCTCCCCATCGCACTCGAACAGGCCGCCACCAAAATCGTGTCAGCCCTCGCCGAAGGCTGGTAAACCCTCCGCGTGCTCTACCTCGTCGCCACTCCCATCGGCAACCTCGCCGACATCACCCTGCGCGCTCTCGACACCCTCCGTACCGTCGATCTCATCGCCGCAGAAGACACCCGGCACTCGAGAATCCTCCTGCAACACCACGGGATCGATAAACCCCTCGTCTCCTACCACCAACACAACGAGGCCATGCGCACCGCAGAGCTCATCCAACAGCTCCGCAACGGCACCTCAATCGCCGTCATCACCGACGCCGGAATGCCCGGCATCTCCGACCCCGGAATGCGACTCCTCAAAGCCGCTATCCAAGAACAAATCCCACACACCGTTCTCCCAGGCGCCTCCAGCGTCATCACCGCCGTCGCCGGCTCAGGACTCGTCGACGGCCCCTTCCGATACCGAGGCTTCCTCCCCGTCAAAAGCGGACAACGCGAACGCGAACTCCAAACCGCCCTCGCCGCCGAGGAACCCTCCGTCTTCCTCGAATCCCCGCACCGCCTCCTCCGCTCCCTCGAAACCCTCGCCGCACTCGACCCCGAACGCCCCCTCTGCGTCGCCCGCGAACTCACCAAACAGTTCGAAGAATTTCGCCGCGGCACCCCACCCCAACTACTCGAACATTTCTCCAAAAAAAACGTCAAAGGCGAAATCGTTCTCCTCGTCTCCGGCACCGACACCCGCCGCTGACACCCCCCTCAAATCAGCCCGCTCAACCGCGCCGACGCCAACACCGCCGACGCCAGCAAAATCACCTCAAACAGGTGCTGCGGCACGTGCGCAACCATCCGCCGCCCCAGAAAGGTCCCCACCACCACCAACGGCACCAACAGCGCATCCAACACCAGCGACGACCCCGTAATCAATCCAAGCCCAGCACTGAATGGCACCTTGAACACATTGATAATCAAAAAGAACCACGCACTCGTCCCCACCAACTCATACTTCGGCAACCGTAACGCCAACAAATACAGCCCCATCACCGGACCCGCCGCATTCGCCAGCATCGTCGCCAAACCACCCCAAATTCCCATCGCCCATGCAAACACCGGCCCATCCGGCACAGGCTTCCCCGCACCCCCACGCATGCGCACCACCACATGCACCACCACCATGCTAAACACCACCAACCCAAGCACCGGACCAAACCGCGCCCCTGGCAGAGCCCGCATCAAAAAATATCCGCCAACCACCCCCACCACCGTCGGCGGTAACATCCGCAACACATGCCTCCAAACCGCATGCCGCCGATAAACCGCAACCGCCATCACATCACCGAAAATTAACAACGGCAGCAACGCTCCAGTCGACTCCCTCGGATCAAACACCTGCGCCATCAACGTCACCGTTACCAAACTCACCCCCGCAAACCCGCTCTTCGAAATTCCCACGCAAATCCCCGCCAAAAGCGCGAACAACCACTGCATCCCCCCAAGATCCGGAACATCCATCCCCCCATC
>JBEEPE010000130.1:0-3384 GCA_041191265.1 Verrucomicrobiota bacterium
CCACCCAACGCCCCCCTCAACCAACGCCAACTCCACCCCGGGGCCTCGCTCGCCCACCCTCCCCCGGCGCCAACGGCGCCACCCACGTTAGCCTGGGCCAACGGCCCAGGTACCCATCCCCACCATCCCAAAGCCCTGAAGGGGCGTCCCATCCCATGCCCAGCCCCTCCACGACTCGCCCAACGCCCAACGCCCCCCTCAACCAAAGCCAACTCCACCCCAGGGCCTCGCTCACCCACCCCTCCCTCGGCGCCTACGGCGCCACCCACGTTAGCCTGAGCCAACGGCCCAGGTACCCATCCCCACCATCCCATGCCCTCAGCAAAAAAAAATCTCCTCGGACCCTTCCGGACCCGAGGAGACTTTCAACAATCGTCGCTGCCTCAAAAAACGGCCAACCCTAAACTACGCGCGCCCCATGTAATCCCCAGTACGCGTATCAATCTTCACCGTCTCTCCCTCCTTGATGAACAGGGGAACCTGAATGACCTTCCCCGTCTCCAAGGTCGCCGGCTTCATCACGTTGTTCGCGCTGTCCCCACGCACGCCATCCGCGCTTTCCGTAATTTTCAACACCACCGAAGCAGGCAGCTCCAGATTCGCCGCCTTCCCTTCCACATACAAAACCTCCACGCCCAAGTTTTCCGTCAGATACTCCTTCGCATCTCCAATGAAATCGGAATCAAACGTCACCGTTTCGTAAGACTCTGGGTCCATGAAGTGATACCCCGTCTGGTCCTTGTACGAAAATTCCAGCTTCGACCGGTTCACATCCACCAAATCCACCTTGTCCGTCGAACCAAACCGCACATCCGCCGATTTACCCGTCCCAATATACCGGATAATCAACTGCACAAAGGCGCGCAGGTTCCCCGGCGTGCGGTGCTGAACTTCAAGGACGATGGCGGGATTCCCGTTGTAGCGGATACACATCCCTTTGCGGAGGTCGTTTGCGGCTGCCATAAAAAATCGTTTGGACTCGGTTGGTTTCGGAAAGAGTCGATGAGGCTCAGCCAACACGATCAGGGAATCAAGCCGAATACCCGCACTCCACCCCGCCCCTCTTGCCAAACCTCCCGTGAAACGCGAAACTCGCCCACTATGATTCCGGCTCCCAACCAGAAATACCGCGCCTTCCCGCCGGTCCACCTGCCCAACCGCCAGTGGCCGAATCGCTCCCTCACCGCCGCCCCCACCTGGTGCAGCGTCGACCTTCGCGACGGTAACCAAGCCCTCGCCGTCCCCATGAACGTTTCCCAAAAACTCGAACTCTTCGACACCCTCGTCAAATGCGGGTTCAAAGAGATCGAAGTCGGCTTCCCCGCCGCTTCCAACACCGAGTTCGCATTCATGCGCCGACTCATCGAAGACGGACGCATCCCCGATGACGTCACCATCCAAGTCCTCGTCCAGGCCCGCGAAGACCTCATCCAACGAACCTTCGAATCCCTCAAAGGCGCAAAAAACGCCATCATCCACCTCTACAACAGCACCTCACCCGCCCAGCGCCGCATCGTCTTCGGCCTCGAACGTCACGACATCGTCGAAATCGCGCGCCGTGGCACCGCTTGGGTGAAAGAACGCAAACATCTCCTCCCCGGCACCAACCTCCGCTTCCAGTACTCGCCAGAAAGTTTCTCCGCCACCGAAGTCGATTTCGCCCTCGAAGTCTGCGAAGCCGTCATGGACGTCTGGCAACCCGCCCCCGACGAAAAAATCATTCTCAACCTCCCCGACACCGTCGAGGTCGCCATGCCAAACGTGTACGCCGACCAAATCGAATGGTTCATCACCCACCTCCGCCGCCCCCAAAACGCCATCATCAGCCTCCATACCCATAACGACCGCGGCACCGGCACCGCCGCCACCGAACTTGCGCTCCTCGCCGGTGCGCACCGCGTCGAAGGCACCCTCTTCGGAAACGGCGAACGCACCGGTAATCTCGATATCGTCACCGTCGCGCTCAACCTCTACATGCACGGCATCGCCCCAAACCTCAACTTCTCCGACCTCGCCGCCATCGTCGAAGTCTACGAACGCTGCACCGGCATGACCGTCCCCCCGCGCCACCCCTACGCCGGCGAACTCGTCTTCACCGCGTTCTCCGGCTCCCACCAAGACGCCATTCGCAAAGGCCTCGCCGAATGGACCCGCAACCAACGCTCAGGAATCTGGGACATCCCCTACCTCACCATCGACCCAAGTGACCTCGGCCGCGAATACCACGAGGTCATCCGCGTCAACAGCCAGTCCGGCAAAGGCGGCGTCGCCTACCTGCTCGAAAGCGAGTTCGGAATCGAGTTGCCCAAAGAAATGCAGCGCGAGTTCGGCCCCATCGCCAACGACGCCGTCGACGCACTCGGACGCGAAGTCTCCGCCACCGAACTGCGCGAGATTTTCTGGAAAGAATACATCGAACGAAAATCCCCGTTCGCCCTCGAACACTTCCACGCCGACGGAACCGGCGGAATCTTTCGGTGCCGCGCCACCGTCGCCCACAACGGACGCCGCCTCGACCTCACCGGCGAGGGAAACGGCCCCATCGCCGCCTTCGTCAGCGCCCTCGCCGCCGCAGGCGGTCCCAAGGTCGAAGTCACCGCCTACCGCGAGCATTCCCTCGGCTCAGGCGCCGAAGCCAACGCCATCGCCTACATCCTGGTGAAATCAGAAACCGGAAAAAAAGCATGGGGCGCCGCCGTGGATTCCCACATCGAGCTCGCCTCGATCCGCGCCATCATCAGCGCCATCAACCGGACCCTCTCTTGAGATTCGTCCCATAGGTCCCATAGGTCCCATAGGTCATATGAGTCATATAGGACCTATCACCCTAGCTGCGCACCCTTTCGCCAAACCGTGAGCTCGGCCTCGCTCCACTGAAACTTCCGCGCGTGTTCCCGGATCAAAAACGGCACGTCCACCCGACGCTCCAGCCGAAACTCCCGGCCCAAAGCCTCTCCCATCTCCCGCGCCGAATCCCCGCTCGCCCCAGCCTCACGCCCCCCACCTAACCACTCCTCCTCAGGCGCATACTCCGGCATCCACGTGTACGGAGACGTCACCACCACCACCCCACCCGGCCGCAGCCGCCGCCCCACCTCCGCCAAACAACGCCGAGGCGCCGGCAAACGATCCACCAAATTCGCCATCAACACCGCATCCAACCCGTCCAAATCCGCCTCCAACGCCATCGCATCCCCACGCCGAAACTCCACACGCGCCGCCACCTCCCCTTCACACGGACGCTCCAACTCCAACGCCGTCCTCCGCACCCCCTCCTCCGTCCGAAACGTCCGCACCCTGCCCGCATCCCGCATCACCTTCGCCGCCTCAATAAACGCCCCCGACAAATCCACCCCCACCACCGCCGCCCCAAATCGCGCCAAC
>JBEEPE010000131.1:0-7205 GCA_041191265.1 Verrucomicrobiota bacterium
GGAGGCGGCCGCGGCGCCTTCATCGGAGCAGTGCACCGCATTGCCGCAAACATGGACGGCCAGATCGAACTGGTCTGCGGTGCTTTCTCGAGCGACCCAGAGAAATCCAAAGTCTCTGGAGCAGACCTCTTCCTCTCTCCCAACCGTTGTTACGGCTCTTTTGAGGAAATGATCCACGCAGAGAAGGCCCTGCCCGCCGACAAACGCATGGACTTCATCTCCATCGTCACCCCCAATCACGTCCACTTCGCCCCCGCCAAACTCGCTCTGGAAAACGGATTCCACGTCCTCAGCGACAAACCCGCCACCTTCGACCTCGCACAAGCCCGCGAGCTGGAAGCACTCGTCAAAAAAACCGGCCTCCTCTACGGCCTCACCCACAACTACACCGGCTACCCCCTCGTAAAGCAGGCCCGTGAAATGGTCGCCTCAGGCGCCCTCGGAAAAATCCGTAAAGTCGTTGCCGAATATCCCCAAGGTTGGCTCGCCACTCGACTCGAAGAGTCAGGGCAAAAGCAAGCCGCTTGGCGAACCGACCCCGCCCGCTCCGGCGCTGCCGGTTGCGTCGGCGACATCGGTACCCACGCCGAAAATCTCGCAGAATACATCACAGGCCTGAAGATTCAGGAGCTCGCTGCCGACCTCTCCACGTTCGTGGACGGACGCCAACTCGACGACGACGCGAACATCCTCATCCGTTTGGAAAACGGCGCGAAAGGCGTTCTCCATTGCTCGCAAATCAGTGTCGGCGAAGAAAACAACCTCAACATTCGTGTCTACGGCGAAAAAGGCGGCATCGAATGGCATCAAAAGGAGCCCAACACCCTCCTCGTCAAATGGCTGGACAAACCTATGGAGGTCTACCGAACCGCCAACGGATACCTCGGGGCCGCTGCACTCGCAGCCGGAAGAACCCCGCCCGCTCACCCCGAGGGATACCTCGAGGCCTTTGCAAACATCTACAAAAACTTCGCATCCCACATCCGCTGCACGCTCAATGGCGAGACTCCCACCCCCATCGTCACCGACTACCCAAAAATCGAGGATGGCGTGCGCGGAATGGCCTTCATCGAGGCCGTCGTGGAATCCAGTCGGAAAAATGCCGCTTGGACCAAAATCCAGCACTGACCGACCATTCGTCGAACGGGGCGTTTTTTGTGAAAACGCTCCGCGCCGATGATTTTTTCTCAACCCACCCCGTAGACAGTCGCCGTAAAGCGGGACACGGCTCCTGTCCAAACTACCGCACCTTGCTCAAACACCCATGAACCTTTGCATCATCGGATCCGGCTACGTCGGCCTCGTCTCAGGAGCCTGCTTCGCAGAAGTTGGCCACTCCGTCATTTGTGTCGATAATGACCAACGAAAAGTAGAGCGCCTCCAGCGTGGAGAAATCCCCATCTACGAGCCCGGGCTTGAAGAACTCGTTCACCGAAACGTCGCCGCAAAGCGCCTCCGATTCACCAACTCCATCGAGGACGGTGTCGACAACAGCGAAATCGTCTTCATCGCCGTGCCAACCCCTCCCCAACCCGACGGCTCCGTCGACCTCACCTACATCGAACGCGTCGCCCGCGAAATCGCCTCCGTTCTCAAACCCAGCCAGTACCGCGTGGTCGTCGACAAATCCACCGTCCCCGTCAAAACAGGCGAGAAAGTCGACGCCACCATCCGACGCTACAACCCCAGCGCCGAGTTCGATGTTGTCTCAAACCCTGAGTTCCTCCGCGAAGGCTGCGCTGTTCCAGACCTGATGAAACCCGACCGCATCGTCATCGGCAGTGCATCCCAACGAGCAACCGACCTGATGAAAAGGATTTACGACCCCTTCCAAGCCCCTGTGCTCGTCACGGACATCAACTCGGCCGAACTCATCAAACACGCCGCAAACTCATTCCTCTCCCTCAAAATCTCTTACATCAACGCCGTATCAGCCATCTGCGAAGCCAGCGGCGCCGATGTCGAAATGGTCGCCGACGGCATCGGCATGGATCGCCGGATCGGGCGAAACTTCCTCAACGCAGGTCTCGGCTATGGCGGTTCCTGCTTCCCCAAGGACGTAAAAGCCTTCATCGCAATCGCCGAAGAACTCGGCGTGCCGTTCCAACTCATGAAAGAGGTCGAACGGATCAACGCCGCCCAACTCGACCGGTTCATCAAAAAACTCCGCGACGCCCTCTGGGTGCTCAAAGATAAACACATCTGCGTCTGGGGCTTAACCTTTAAGCCAGATACCGATGACGTCAGAAACTCCGTCGCCATCGAACTCGTCAACCGACTGGTCAGCGAAGGCGCCATCGTCTCCGCGTACGACCCGAAAGGAATGGAGAAAGCCTCCGAACTCAACCTTCTCCCAGCCGGTGTTACCCTCGCTACAAACCCTCTCGAAGCCGCAAAAAGCGCAGAGGCACTCGTCATTGCGACGGAATGGAAAGAGTTTGCCGGACAGGACTTTGCCGCCGTTCGCGCTGTCATGCACACTCCGCTTGTCTTCGACGGACGAAACCATTTGAACCCACGGCTCATGCGCCAGCTTGGATTCACCTACCACGGAGTCGGCCGCGCCACCGAGTAACTCACTAACCGCATCCGCCCAAACGGCGGATGCAATCCTTCAGGAGAATCCCGCAGGAATGGCTTCAAATCCACGTTCCGTCTGCCACAAAGCCCTGATCGAGTGGGAAAAAGGAAAGACGTTTTCAGACGACATCCTGCACCACCTGTTCGAACGAAACCAGACGCCCCCACCCGACCGGGCTTTCGTCATGGAGCTGTTCTACGGCGTTCTTCGCCAGCTTCGCCGAATCGACGCGTTCTTGGCCATCCTGCGAAACGGAACCGTCGATGCCCCCACCAACGCGCTCCTCCGCCTCGGACTCTACCAAATCCTTCACACCCGAATTCCCGCACACGCAGCCGTTTTCGAAACAGTCGCGCTCGCCGGTAGGGCGCGCGGACTCGTCAATGCCATCCTTCGCCGAGCCTCACGCGACCGCGACGAACTCATTCGCATCGTCGATAGCGGGCCTCTGGGGGTTCGGCTCTCTCACCCCGACTTTCTAACCGACCGCTGGCTCAGCGCTTTCGGCGAATCAGCGACCGAACAACTCTGCGTTTGGAACAACACGCCCGCGGACGTATACCTCCGGCCAAACGGGCTTCGCACGTCCATTGAATCCCTACAGGAGGCCGATTCATCCCTCGAGCGCACCAACCTCCATCCCAAAATTCTCAAAGCGCAGCGCGTCCCGAGAGAATGGCTGAAGCAAGGCCTCGCCTACGTTCAAGACCCTAGCACCCTCTTCGCATGCGATCTTCTCGACCCACAACCAGGTGAACGTGTCCTCGACGCTTGCGCAGCACCCGGCGGCAAAACGTCGTACCTCGCAGAAAAAATGCAAAACCGCGGACGAATCGTGGCCACGGAACTCTTCGAATCCCGAACCCTGCGGCTTCGCCAGAATCTCTCCCGCCTCGGGGCCACCGTCGCTCGCGTGCATGAACTCGATTTTCTCATGCCCCCAGAACCGGAAAGCCCCCTCCTAGAAGCCCCCTTTGACCGAATCCTGCTCGATGTACCGTGCTCCAACACCGGCGTGCTCCGGAGACGCGTCGATGTCCGCTGGCGAATCACCGCCGAAGACTTCATCCGCATGCCCATCCAACAGTTCGCGCTGATTCGGCGCGCAATCCCCCTCCTCAAATCCGGCGGATCCCTCGTCTACAGCACGTGCTCCATTGAAGCCGAGGAGAACACCGCCATCGTTCAGCGCACGCTCTCCGAGTTTCCTGAACTCGAACTCACCGAGGCAAAACAACTCCTCCCATTCGAACACGGAACCGACGGCGCCTTCGCTGCCCTCTTTAGGAAAAAGCCATAAATAAAGAAAACTCTGACCCGAAACCAACCTATGTGGACCGGTAGATTCGAACAACCCACCGCCGAAGTGCTCCAGCGCTTCTCTGAATCCATCTCTTTCGATTGGCGCCTCTGGAAACACGATATCCAAGGCTCCTGCGCCCACGCAGCCGCCCTTCAGAAAGCGGGCCTCATCTCCCAAGAAGAACTCGTCGCCATCCAAAACGGTCTCAACGCCATCGGTGAGGAAATCTCAGCGGGAAAATTCCCGTTCCGCGTCGAGCGCGAAGATATCCACATGAATATCGAGGCCGAACTCACCGCCCGCATCGGCCCCGCAGGAGCAAAACTCCACACCGCCAGAAGCCGCAACGATCAGGTCGCACTCGATATCCGCCTCTACCTCCGAGACGCCTGCTCCTCCATCCAACGCGGCATCCGCGCACTCCAAGCCTCACTCGTCCACCTCGCCGACAATCATGCGGACGTCGTCATCCCCGGCTACACCCACCTCCAACGTGCACAACCAGTCGCATTCGCACACCATCTCCTCGCCTACGTCGAAATGCTCGAGCGCGATCATGACCGTTACGCCGACGGCGCGCGACGCATGAACGTTCTTCCACTCGGATCGGGAGCCATCGCCGGATCCACCATCCCGCTTGACCGCCAATTCATTGCCAACCAACTCGGGTTCAACAGCGTATCCACCAACTCGATGGACGCCGTCAGTGACCGCGACTTTGCCGTCGAACTCCTCGCCTCCTCCGCGCTACTCGGAATCCACCTCTCCCGCCTCAGCGAAGACGTCATCCTCTGGAGTTCCGCAGAGTTTCACTTCCTCACCCTCTCCGACGCCTTCACCACAGGATCTTCACTGATGCCCCAGAAGAAGAATCCTGACGTTGCCGAACTGACCCGAGGTAAAAGCGGACGTCTCATCGGAAACCTAACTTCCCTGCTCACCCTCCTCAAAGGACTGCCGCTCACCTACAACCGAGATATGCAGGAGGATAAAGAACCGGTTTTTGACACCGTCGACACCGTTCTCGCCATCCTCGAGGTCTACGCACCCATGATGCGCGAAGCCAAAATCCATCGTGATTCCTGCGCGTCCGCAGTGTCCGACCCCATGCTGCTAGCCACCGACCTCGCAGACTACCTCGTGCTGCGAGGTGTGCCTTTCCGCCAAGCACACGAACACGTCGGCCGCTCCGTAGCCCTCTGCAACCAAAGAGGATGCACCCTAAAGGACCTCAGCCTTGCGGACTACCAATCCATCACGCCTCACTTCGGGGAAGATACCCTTTCCGTCCTCGATTTAGACCGGTCGATGCGCCTAAGAACCGCAATAGGAGCCCCGAGCCCAGACAATGTGCGCGCTCAACTCCAACGCTGGAAAACCGCGCTCGCCTAGCATGCCTCGGCCCACCACCCCATGACCTTCCACCAAGCCATCCCAGACGCCAACGGCTGGACCACTCTCAAGCGCACCCCCCTCTTCACCAATCCGTATGTCGAGATTCACGGGGTCGAAATGTCGTCCCCAGCACGGCCCAATGGCTTTGCGTGGACCGTCTGCCACCGAAAGGCCGGAGTCGTCATCTCCGCACGCACAGCAGACGGCAAATGGGTGCTCGTTCGACAAGAACGAGTTCCCCTCAAAACCGATTTATGGGAGTTTCCAGCCGGCCAAATCGATACGGAAAATGTCCATTCTGAAGAAATAATTATCCAAACAGGCATACGTGAACTCGCAGAAGAAACCGGATTTTGCCCGTCCGACTTGTCCACTATTTTCTTATTCGGCAAGTTTTTCAGCAGCCCGGGATTCACGGACGAGCATTGCCACATGCTGTTTATCGACAATGTAGTACCTCTAGCATCCGGTCCAAATCCTGATGCCGCTGAAGCCATCCTTGCCGTCGAAACATTCTCAAGCCAACAGCTCAAAACAATGCTGCGGGAAAATACACTTAAAGACGCAAACTCTTTATGCAGTATTGCGCGACTGACGGTTGAAGGCCTCCTCTGATCCACCCCGACGCCAGCGACCGTTCCATGAATCGTTCCCTCCTCCGCTCTACCTTGGAGACTCTCGATCTTTCTGAACGATTGGACGAGGTAGCGTTCCGATCCGAGATGATCCGGCTTCTCGACTCGCCTGAGCAGTGCTTCTTGCGCTCGACCTTTCCCGCTCACTTCACGGGAAGCGTAATGCTGGTGAGTGCGGACGGATCGCAGACCCTCCTTCATCATCACCGTAAACTCGATAAGTGGCTGCCTTTCGGGGGGCATTGCGACGGGGAAGAGAATGTGCTCGCGGTTGCCCAACGCGAGGCCCTCGAGGAATCCGGTATCGAGGGACTCATCCTCGCCTCCCCGCGCCCGTTCGATCTCGACATTCACGTGATCCCAGCTCGCCCAAGTGAACCTGAGCACAAGCACTACGATGTCCGCTGGATGCTCATCGCCCCAGAAAATGCGATGTTCAAAATCAGCCCAGAAAGCATCGAACTGCGCTGGTTCACCCCGGACGAAATGGAAGCGCTTCCCCTTACCCTCGGTAACCAACGCCTCCTCGCAAAGTGGCGACGTATCCTCGCCCGCCGAACCCACTCCCCTTCATAACCGGAGACCGGGAACCGGTTCCTCAAACGTCAGTCGACAGTGCCTTGCGCCAGCGGCGAAAACTCACCGCCCAGGAACCAACTCAAAAATGAAGCCCTTCAAATACTCGCTCTCAGGAATGGTCGGCAAAACAGGGTGATCCGCACCGTGCCCCAGCATTTCCCTCTGCCGAACCGTACGCTTCGCGTCCACACACGCCTCCACCACCGTCGCAAGAAACTGTTCCCGCGAAACATGGTGCGAGCAGCAGAACGTCGCCAGAATGCCCTCTGGCTTCAACAACTTCAGCGCGCGCAAGTGAATCTCCTTGTAACCGCGCATCGCATCCTCCACCCGCCCCTTGCTCTTGGTGAACGAAGGAGGATCCAAAATAATCAAATCGTACGCCCCCGCCCGCTCCTCCTCAGCCTTCAGGAAATCAAACACATTCGCAGCCACCGCATCCACGACCAATCCATTCACAGACGCGTTCCGCCGAATCGACTCCACCGCCGAATCACTAATCTCCACCGCCAAAACAGACTCAGCCCCCGCAAGCGCACACGCCAAACCGAACGCACCCTGATTCGCAAAACAGTCCAGTACCCGACGACCCGAAGCGTAACGCGACACCGCTCGGTAAGCTTCCCGCTGATCCAAGTAAAATCCCGTCTTCTGCCCGCCCAATAAGTCCAGTCCGTAAACCAACCCATCCATCGTCACCTGAGTCACCCCA
>JBEEPE010000132.1:0-7512 GCA_041191265.1 Verrucomicrobiota bacterium
CCACGCGCGGCGCCCTGTCACCAGCATGGGCCGCCCGCAAATACAAACCCGAGGCCCTCTGGGGCTACGCACCCGTTCGCTCTCGCGAAATGGAATTCCCAGCCTCCGACCATCCAATCGATAGCCTCCTCGCCGCACGAATGCCGTCCGGACTGAAGCCCGCGCCCCCCGCCGACCCGCGCACCTTCATCCGCCGCGCCTCCTTTGATTTAACCGGCTTGCCACCCACACCCGAGGAGGTGGCCGCCTTCGAAAACGAAACCGCGCGTAACCCTACCACGGCCGTTCTCGCCCTCATCGACCGACTGCTCGCCTCTCCCCACTACGGGGAACGTATGGCGCAACATTGGTTGGACGTAACCCGCTACGCGGACTCGTCTGGATTTGCCAACGATTACGAACGCGGAAATGCATGGCGCTACCGCGATTACGTGGTCCGCGCCTTCAACAACGACAAGCCCTACGACCAGTTCGTAAAGGAACAACTCGCCGGCGACGAAATCAACCCAAGCGACCCAGAGCACCTCATCGCCACCGGTTTCCTCCGAATGGGTCCTTGGGAACTCACCGGAATGGAAGTCGAAAAAATCGCGCGCCAACGCTTCCTCGATGATGTGACAAACAGCGTCGGCGAAACCTTTCTCGCGCACTCCCTACAATGCGCCCGCTGTCATGATCACAAGTTTGATCCTGTCCCAACGCATGACTATTACGCAGTCCAAGCGGTATTCGCCACCACCCAACTCACCGAGCGGTCCGCTCCGTTCCTCCCGAGCGAAAATACGTCAGGCTTTGAGGAACGAAACTACCTCGAAAAACGCCTCGCTGAGTATGAGTCCACCCTCTCAATGCTAGACGGCATTCTCCTATCGAATGCGGCTAAATGGCACAAAGAGAATGATAAAGACCCAACCCGTTGGATAACTACCCTCGACGCACTCAAGCATTCCTCCCCGTCCAAACAGACCGCATCCAAAAGGCTCGGAACCTATTCGGACCTCTTCGCGGCGACTCGAGATTCGCTAACAAAAGCCGGTGTACCGCAATCTGACTTCCCGCCAAAACTGGTTGGCTTCACGCCAGAACAGTTTGGGCAAGAACGAGTCGCGCGGAAAGGGCTCGAACGACTCCGCTGGGAACTCGACCGCTATGAACCGTACGCCCTGTCCGTGTATTCAGGCCTCACGCGCCAATACAAAACCATCTTCGCCCCGCTCCGAATGCCCGCCGATCGCCTCAGCACAGGAGAGTTGGAGACGACGCACATCCTCACTGGTGGCGATCCATTCGCCACGGGCACTCCAGTGAAGCCAAGCATCCTCAGTGTTCTCGGTTCGATTCAAACAACACCCATCCTCGACGGCGTCGAAGGCCGCCGGAAAGCGTTTGCGGATTGGGTCGCTAATGCAGAAAATCCACTCACCACGCGCGCCATCGTCAATCGCCTTTGGATGTGGCACTTCGGACAACCCCTCGCCGGCAATCCAAATAACTTCGGCAGCACAGGCAAAAGGCCCACTCACCCAGAACTCCTCGACTGGCTCGCTTCAACATTCGTGAAAGAGGGTTGGAGCATCAAAACCTTGCATCGTCGAATCATGAGTTCCGCAGCCTACCAGCGCAGCACCCACCATCCAGATTTGCAGACCGTGCGCGACAAAGACCCCTCAGGCACAGCCTACGCCGCGTTTCCCCCGCGTCGCCTCAGCGCCGAAGAGATTCGCGACGCCATGCTCGCCGTAACAGGCGAACTGAACCGCTCACTCGGCGGCATCCCTAACCGTCCTGAAATCAACCACGAGGCGGCGATGCAGCCCCGTCAAGTCATGGGGACATTTGCATCAGCCTGGGTACCAAATCCCCAACCGCAACAACGTCACCGCCGCTCCCTCTACGGACTCAAACTCCGAGGCCTCGCAGATCCTCAACTCGAGGTGTTCAACGCGCCTGTGCCAGACTTTTCATGCGAACGCCGCGAATCCAGCACCGTCACACCTCAAGTTTTTGCGTTGTTCAACAGTGAGTCGACCCACGCACGCGCACTAGCCCTCGCGCACCGCATCATCCGAGAAACAACGAGCGATGAAAAAGCCGTTCACCGTCTCTTTGTACTGACGCTCAGTCGCAGCCCCACCGCCGAAGAACTCGAAGACTGTCTCGCGCATTGGACCAGCATTGAAGCACTTCTCAGCGATAAAAGCCCACCCACCAAAAAGCCGCCCATCCGCATCCGAAGAGACGCGGTGGAAGAAAATACCGGTGAACCATTTTCCTTCACCGAAACGCTCCATGCTTACGCCGACTTCATCCCCGACCTCCAACCCAACGACGTTTCCAAACACACCCGCGCCCTCGCCGACCTCTGCCTAACACTCCTGAACTCCAACGAGTTTTCGTATGTCGATTGAAGCCCACGCTAACCCATCGCCGACTCGTCGGACCTTCATCGAGTCGCTCGGAAACACACTCAGCAGCATCGCCCTCACCTCCCTCCTCACCGAGGACGCACGGGGAAATCCCTCATCACCAAAGAGCGGACACCTTCCCGCAAAAGCAAAACACGTCATCTTTCTGATGATGGAAGGCGGCCCGTCTCACATCGATACCTTCGACCCAAAGCCCGCCCTAAAAAAACTTCACCTTCAAGAGTTCATCCGCCAAGACAAGCAGTTGTCCGCCATGCAAAGCGGCAAGCGCTACTACGTTCAGAGCCCATTCAACTTTGCTAAACACGGTCAGAGTGGTGCCGACATGGCCGCCAACTGGACGCACCTCGCCAAGGTCGCAGACGACCTTTGCTTTTTCCGCGGCTGCACCGTGGACAGCGTGAATCATCCAACGGCCATGTATCAGATGAACTGCGGGAACCGCTTCGGTGGCGATCCTGGCATCGGCGCATGGGTGAACTACGGGCTCGGGTCACTCAACCACGACCTTCCCGGATTCATCGTCCTGCCCGAAGTCAGTTATCCCCAAGGCGGCGCGGCCAACTGGAGCAATGGATTCTTGCCCGCGAGGTTCCAAGGCACTCCGTTGCGCGCCAAAGGTTCACCCATCCTAGATCTCACCCCCCCACCCGACGTCAGCCCCGACCGACAACGCAGGAATCTCAGTCTACTTTCAAAACTCAATGCAGCTCATGCGACTCTCCATCCCGGTCATGACGAACTTGTCGCACGCATGGAGAGTTATGAGCTCGCGTTTCGAATGCAAATGCAGGTTCCCGAAGTTCTCGACCTTTCCAAAGAAAACGCAGCGACTCAGGAGCTGTACGGCATCGGCAAAGACGCCACCGACGCATTCGGCAGAAAGTGCCTGTTGGCGCGAAAACTCATCGAGAAAGGCGTTCGCTTTGTGCAGCTCTATAACGGTTCGTGGGACAGCCATGACTACATCGAACGGGCGCATGGCAACCTCGTGCGCGGCGTTGATCAACCCATCGCAGCACTCATCAGTGATCTCAAACAGCGCGGACTTTTGGACAGCACACTCATCGTCTGGTGCGGCGAGTTCGGTCGAACTCCAGATAACGGCGTGCGTGGCGGTACCGCCTACGGCCGTGATCACAACCCCAACGCCATGACCATCTGGCTTGCCGGCGGAGGCTGTCGGGCCGGACACACCATCGGCGCTACCGACGAACTCGGTCTGTCAGCCGTCGAAGGGAAAGCGCACGTGCGCGATTTTCACGTCACCCTGCTCCGCCTTCTCGGCCTAGACGACAACAAGCTGACATTCCACCACGCAGGTCGATCCAAGCAACTCAGCCAGTTCGGGGGCAAACTCATTAAAGAGCTGATCACGTGAAACGGACGAGATGCGATCTCAATCAGAAAGCACCATTTCGCTTAAGCATCTTTAATGCAGCATATTGCAACCCTCGTTTCGCAGGGTTTTCCGGCTTCCCTCCGGCCTTCTTAAAAACCGCGAACTGCGCCCCCTCGCCACTTTGCTCGACACCCTTCCGTTTACCACGCGTCCCTCACTATCCTCCTCTCCCATGAGTCTATTGGTCGTTCACGTTCATGTTCGCGTTAAACCCGAATGCATCGAGGCGTTTAAATCGGCTACGGCCGAAAACTCGCGCCAAAGCCTGCTCGAGCCGGGTATCGCTCGTTTTGACGTCGTACAACAAGCCGACGAACCGACGAACTTCGTACTCGTCGAAGCCTACCGCTCCGAAGACGCCCCCGCCCTCCACAAGGAAACCCCACACTATGCCGTGTGGCGTGATACCGTGGCCCTCATGATGGCAGAGCCACGCTCCAGCACGAAGTTTCACAGCGTCGCTCCCGACGCCAGCGCTTGGTAACTTCGCATGCGCTTCGAGTTTGCAACCGCAGGCCGCATCGTTTTCGGAAGCGGCACCTCGTCGGAGGTTCCCAGCATCGCCCAAGCCCTCGGCCGTCGATTACTCCTCATCACCCACCGCTCCTTCGCCGCCCTGAATCCCGCACTGACGACACCGCTCAAAACCGCCGCCGCCGAAACCTTCGAAATCGCAGGTGAGCCCGACTTTGAACGCGTTCGCCTCGGAACAGCCCTCGGTCGCAACGCCAAGTGCGATCATGTCGTCGCCGTCGGGGGCGGAAGCACCATCGACGCCGCCAAAGCCATCGCCATGCTGCTGTCGAACGGTGGCGACCCACTCGATTACGCAGAAGTCGTCGGCGCAGCCCAACCCATCGAAAAACCGCCGGTTCCATGGATTGCCGTTCCCACAACGTCCGGCGCCGGTGCAGAAGCAACGCGCAACGCCGTCCTCCGTTCACCGGAACACGCAGTAAAAGTCAGCATCCGAAGCCCGTTCATGCTGCCCACGGTCGCCGTCGTGGATCCGGACCTCACCCGCTCGCTCCCGCCCTCGGTCACGTCCACAACCGGACTCGATGCCCTCTCGCAAGTCCTCGAACCCTTTGTCTCTCGCAAAGCGAACCCGCTCACCGACGCACTCTGCCGAGAAGGCCTCACGCGAATTGGTCGCTCCCTGCTCCGAGCGGTCCAAGACGGACACGACTCTGCGGCACGCGAAGACATGTCCCTCGGCGCGCTCCTCGGCGGAATGGCTCTCGCAAACGGAGGCCTTGGGGCCGTGCACGGTTTCGCTGCGCCCATCGGCGGGGCCTTCGATGCCCCACACGGCGCCGTCTGCGCCGCCCTGCTGGCTCCCGTCATGGAAGCCAATCTCGCAGCCGGAACCCCCTCCATTCGCGAACGCTACAGCGAGGCCGCGCGACTCCTCACCGGACGCAACGATGCCTCGGCGGAGGACGGAGTGACATGGGTTCGCACCCTGACCACCAATCTTTCCATCCCTGGCCTCGCTACCTACGGCCTCGCAGAGACCCACATCCCCGACCTGTGCGAAAAAGCACTCCGCGCCAGTAGCATGCAAGGCAACCCCGTCCCCCACCCGAGCACCGCACTCGCCCAAATCCTGCGCGCCGCCCTCTGACCCAATCCGCACAAGCCTTCGGGAAACTTCAAAACGAAGTCCGGCAAGGAACACCCCCCGAGCGCGAGGGCAGGCGGTTCTCCGACCCTTGCTTCGGTCCAGCAGGCGTCGGGGCCTGTCTATATTCCGAACGAGAAGTTTGAAGCGGATTTCGCGGTCCTGCATTTGAAGAAGCGCTGGGGCCCAGGCGAGCGGTTAAAATGCTTTCTCGCGAAGTTCGAGCGACAACTGGGCGGTGCCGATGTTTCCGACGCAACGATGTCAGCAACGGTGGAGCATATAGCTCCTGGCCCAAATTCCGGTGTCCACCTCAGTCTTCAAAAGGCTCACGCGATACTGGCCGGGCTTGCCTTGCTTGATGTCATCGTAAGTGCCGACCCAGGCGATGAGGCCATCCTAGCGGGTGGATTGATGGCATCATGAGCGGCAGTGCTTCGTCATCCAAGAGAGGCCGTGGCGGTTGTTTTGCTCTTCCTCAGTGAGGACTTGGGCCGCTTCTTTGCCGCTAACACCCGGGACGGTAGTTTTCGGTGGGTTCTCTTTCACACGACGCATCGCTGCGTCGAGATGCGTAGCCTTACGTCCGGGCATGGTGGCGAAAAAGGCTTCGGTAAGGCATGGGATGCGCAGCGGATCGCGCGTGGCCATTTCGAGGTTGATGACGATGGCGGGATTGGCCTTGCGCAGGGTGGTGATCATGCGCGGGAGATCGAGGAAGCCGGTGCCGAGGGGCACTTCGCTGAGCAGGAAGCCCTCGGCGTCGCTTTGCACCGCCATGTCCTTCAAGTGAACGCTGAGGGCGAAGGGCGCGAGGGCTTCGATGACGCCGTGCGGCTCTTCCAGTAGTGCGAGGTTGTTGCCGGTGTCCACGAGGACACCGATCCACTCGCTGCTGATGGCCTTCATCATGCCGACCAGTTCCTCCGTGGTGTGATCCTTGTGATTCTCGATGGCGAGTTTGAGCTGATGCTTCCGCAAGACCGGTTCAATGATCGCCAGTGTGCGTTTGGCGTGCTCGTGGAAGGCGTGGAAGGCCTCCACGCTCTGAAACGCCTCGTAACGCCGTCCATTGGTGAAAACGGCCCGCGCCACCGTCGCGCCTGCTTCGCGTGTTTGGCGCACTTCAGCCTCGAAAGCAGCCAGACCGGTCTCGTCCTTCGGCAAACGCAGTTCGCCCTCGTAGTAGCCGCCGGTTTGCTCGACGAGGTCGCGGATCGTCCTCGGCTCACAGCCCCGCAATGGCGATTGCACGCCTTCCGCGCCGAGTTCACGGGCGTAGCGGTAGAAACCCGCCGCATCGAGCGGCTTCGTTAGTTTCCACCGCTGATGACAGGAGAAGGTGCAGATGCCGAGCCGGCTTTCCTTCGCGCCTGCTGCTGCGAGGACGGAGCGTGCGGTCGCGAGTGCGGGCAACGTGATGATGAACTGGCGGCGGTTCATGCGAGCACAGCTTTGAGTTCCGCATCCCACGGCGCACGATAAGGCCGCTGGAGCATGGCGCTGGCTTCCTTGTCGCCTGCGATGTCATTCGCGGTGGCGTCCCACACGATCTTGCGACCGGTGCGGGCGCTGATGTTGGCGAGGTGGCAGGTGGTGCTGACCCAGTGGCTGCTGGCGAGGTCGGAGTTTGGCGTTTTGCGGCTCTTCACGCAGTCGAAGAAGTTCTTCGCGTGCTCGACATATATCCCTTTCCAATCGCCACTCTTGTCCTCGGCTTTCTCGCACCAGAAGTCGCCTTCGGGCTCGGGGACAGGCTGCGGACCGCCGACGGGATGTCTGCCGATGATGTTCGCATACGAATTGATGGGGTCGATTTTCTTATCGGGCAGGATTTCAAAGCCATCGCGTCCGAGCGTCATGGTGCCCCTGGTGCCCATGAAGGTGAGCGCGCCCATGCCACTCGCTCCGGCACCGGCGGCGCATTCGCGGAACTGCACGACGGTGTTGAACTTCGGATACTCGATGATGGCATCCTGCGTGTCAGGCACCTCGCCGTTGCCTTTGAGGAAAAAGCGTCCGCCGCTGCTGCTCACGGCCTTCGGTGCGCCGATGTCGAA
>JBEEPE010000133.1:0-9237 GCA_041191265.1 Verrucomicrobiota bacterium
AGCCGGCGTTCTCGCTGCTCTGGTGGGATCTCGGACTCGGCCTCTTTCGAGAATTGGATCCGCGGTCGTATCAGGCACCGCCGGAGTAGCGAGGGCCGGTATAAAGACGTTTTTAATCAACAGCCTACTATCGGCGGTCCAACCTTCGATGACCCGCCTATTAACTGAAAAACTTTCCGAAATCCTGAGAGAAAGGTCTCCGGATTTTCTCAAGGCTTTCTCCTCCACAAAAACACCGGAATCGCGTTCGCAATAAAATCAGGGCGACTCAACAACCAGAGCGGCTCAACGTCTGGGTGAAGTCGACACACGTCGGCACATCAATCAAAACCAGACCGAACTCACGCATGGACCGGGCGACCTGGCGTCGGCGTAGCCATGAAGCCCAGAGAAACCAAATACACTCAGCGAATCGCTCTGCCCTTGCGCAAAGGGGGGGCGACTAACCTGTGCACGAGGCACCAAAACAAAAAAAAACCGCTGAGGCTGTTAGGCCCCAGCGGCGTTAAAACACCGCCTAAGCTTCTACCTCGACGCCCATCTGCCGAGCAGTACCCGCGATGACACGCATCGCCGCCTCCTCAGAGCGAGCGTTCATATCAACCATCTTCCGCTTAGCAATCTCGAGCAACTGCTTCTTCGTCAACTTGCCAACCTTCGTCTTGTTCGGCTCCTTAGACCCCGAAGCCAACCCTAGCGCTTTCTTAATCAACGCAGATGACGGAGGTTGCTTGGTGACGAAAGTGAAACTCTTGTCTTTGTAGACCGTGATTACCACAGGCAGCACATCGCCCGCCTGAGGTTGAGTCCGAGCGTTGAACTCCTTACAAAACGCCATGATGTTCACACCGTTTTGACCGAGCGCAGGCCCCACCGGAGGAGCAGGATTCGCCTGCCCTGCTGGAATCTGCAACTTAATTTGCGCTACAACTTCTTTTGCCATAACTTTATAGATTTAAACTTATTTACTATCATCCCCATCGTCCTTCTCAACCTGCCAGTACTCCAAATCAACCAACGTTGCACGGCCAAAAATCTCGACCGAGACACGAAGCTTCCCTTTCTCTGGGTCGACTTCGACCACAGGTCCACTCTGACTCATGAAAGGACCATCCGCCACTTTGACTTTTTCCCCCACTTGGAAATCCATCTTAGGACGAGCATCCTCGCTCAGAACCGTGTACTCCCTCAGAAGATTCTCAACTTCCGCAGGCGACATCTTGGACGGGCGATCTCTGCGCCCAGCAAACCCGATGATGTTCGATGTCTCCTGGATGAAATACCAAGTCCGATCCACAAGATTAGCTTTTGGGTCCGCAGGATCAGGGCGTTTATCCTCATCAATCAACCACATGTTGATAAACAGGTAGCCAGGAAAACTCTTTCGCTTGCTCTCCGTACGCTTGCCATGCTTGACCTCAGACACGCGCTCCTCCGGCAACATCACGTTAAAAATGTAGTCCGACATTTCCTCCATTTGAACGCGGCGGTCGATGTTGTCCTTAACCATCTTCTCGCGCCCAGAGAGCACGTGCACCACAAACCACTGCGACCTCTTTTGTTCTTCCGTCATACTCTTCCTCAGGAGTTGCTTTATAAAAATCCGCGAACCGCGTTAAACCCACACCGTGGTGCTTAACGAATCACCCATGACCCTACCTTCAACAATACCAAGTCGCACAACGAAACGAAACCGCTCAACAGCACCATCGCAACCACAACGATGAGGGTAGAATCAATCAACTCTCTATACTTCTTGACTCCCCTCTCTTCAGGGTTCCAAGGCCATGAAGACTTAGATAACTCCACGCGGATTTCAGAGAGAAATTCTTTCGTTTTCGCAATCATACTTATCTATCCCAAACATTTAGCAGAGAAATCCACCTGCTCCAGACATAGTTACAACTCTCAAATCTGCGTATTCCCACGAACTCTTCCGAGAAACTCTGGGGATGCTAGCAAACGGAGCACGGCAGGAGGGACTCGAACCCCCAACAAGCGGTTTTGGAGACCGCTGCTCTACCAATTGAGCTACTGCCGTATTTCTCGTCAACTTCCTCTCTGGTCCGCTCGGTTATGGAGCGAGGCGGACCTCGCTCCAATGTAACCAGTCTTTCGTTCTTTCGAACTGGAACCGCCCCTCACCAGCGGGGGTGCAATCCCAAACTAACATTAAGGAATAATGTCGGCAATACGCCCTGCACCCACGGTGCGACCACCCTCGCGGATAGCGAATCGCATCGTCTTTTCCATCGCGACAGACGTAATCAACTCCACCGTGATGCTCACGTTATCGCCAGGCATAACCATCTGAACACCCTCAGGCAACGATACTGCGCCAGTCACGTCCGTCGTGCGGAAGTAGAACTGAGGACGGTAGTTGTTCATGAAAGGGGTGTGACGACCGCCCTCTTCTTTGGAGAGAACATAGATTTCTGCCGCAAACTTCTTGTGAGGCTTGATTGAACCGGGCTTCGCAATGACCTGCCCACGCTCGACATCGTCTTTCTTGATGCCACGCATCAGGATTCCGACATTGTCACCCGCACGGGCCTCGTCCAACAGTTTCCGGAACATTTCGATGTCCGTCACCGTGGTCTTCTGCGTGTCGCGCAATCCAATAATTTCCACTTCCTCCATCTTCTTGAGGATACCGCGCTCCACACGACCCGTCGCCACTGTTCCACGACCTTCAATGTTGAAGACGTCTTCAACAGGCATGAGGAAAGGCTGGTCAATCGGACGCTCAGGCACCGGGATGTAAGAGTCCACTTGGTTCATCAACTCGATGATACAGGCCGCATCAGCATGGGCGGGATCTGCCGCTTCCAACGCCTTTTTAGCAGAACCCTTCACAATCGGAAGGTCGTCCCCTGGGAACTCGTACTTCGAGAGAGTCTCACGGATTTCCATCTCCACGAGCTCGAGGAGATCTGGGTCTGCCATGTCACACTTATTCATGAACACGACAATGGCTGGAACGCCTACCTGACGAGCTAGGAGGATGTGCTCCTTCGTCTGAGGCATCGGGCCGTCGGTTGCAGAAACCACGAGAATCGCTCCGTCCATCTGAGCGGCACCCGTGATCATGTTCTTCACATAGTCAGCGTGACCAGGGCAATCAACGTGTGCGTAGTGACGGTTCTCCGTTTCGTATTCCACATGGGCCGTGTTAATCGTAATCCCACGCTCGCGCTCCTCCGGAGCCGCGTCGATTTCGGCATATGCCTTCGCCTGAGCCATCCCCTTCTTCGAGAGAACGGTGGTAATTGCTGCGGTCAACGTCGTCTTGCCGTGGTCGACGTGTCCAATGGTGCCGATGTTAACATGCGGCTTGTTGCGGCTAAATTGCTCCTTGGCCATAGGTCAGTGAGTTCTTTCTGTTTTTCTGGTTGTTCTTGAACTGGTTACACATCGTCGAGATCGCTGGCCCGCGCGACTGCAGACTTTCGCCCTTTAATCGCTTAAACCATCACCGCCCAAGGCATTCGCAGCGCTGTCGACTCAATCAACAGACTCCGATAAGACCAAGTCGAAGCTCTCACGATACCGGCTCCAACTTAATCCAGCACTGACGCGATGGGGAGCCTGGGACCGGGATTGAACCGGCGACCTCGTCCTTACCAAGGACGTGCTCTGCCAACTGAGCTACCCAGGCATAAACCCCAACGATACAGATACTTGCCTGAAGGAATCAAAAGCCTGCGTCTCGTTTCTGCGAACACGCCGACCCGCGAATCTCCTTCGAAGCGGGCGGTCAAAGTAACAAGGGGGACCCGCGTGTCAAAAAAAAACCTGATTTGAACAGGCCAATCCGGTTGTCTTGTCAGAGCTAAAATGTATCCATCTTTTCCCCCATCCGCTTTTCGATTGTGGCTTCTCCTGCCTCTTTTGCTTTTGGCGACGCCCGAAAACTCCTTCGGCGCGCCAAAAACTGCTCCGGCACGGAGCACCCCACAGGCCCACCAAACGCTGATTGAATCGGCAAAACCCCTCCTGCAGCGTTTCTGCCTAGATTGCCACAACCCAGACAAAGCAAAGGGCGATGTGGACATCGCCTCAGTACTGGCCGACCCAGACCTCCTCAAAAACCGTGCGTTCTGGCGGGATGTCATCAAGCAGACAGCCTCCGCGCAAATGCCACCAGCCAAGACAGACAAAAAGCCCACCCATTCCGAGCGATCACAAATCACCGACGGCATCAATGCGTCATTAAGCGCTGCGGTCGCAGCCCTTCCCCCCGACCCCGGCGCAGTCACCATGCGCCGACTCAACCGCACAGAATACAACCAGACCATCCGCGACCTTCTTCTGGTGGACATCAACGCATCCGAAGCCTTCCCTGCCGATGACATAGGTGCAGGTTTCGACAACATCGGTGAGGTCCTCACTCTATCACCCGTTCACGCAGAACGTTTTCTCGACGCCGCATCGAACCTCGCACTGAGGGCCTTGCCCCTCAAAGAAGAGCCGGAACGCCACAAGTTTGTCAGACCCCAATCCTTCGAGCCAGGGGGCTTTCCGGAAAAACCCTCCGATCGACCTTTCGACAACCAACGCAACACGCTCGCAACCAACCAGACGTTCGATGAAGCGGGAGTCTACCGACTGTCCATTTCCGTATCTGCAGAAGGCGCTTTTCTCTCCGAAGCACCTCTTCTCGAGGTTTATGTAGACGGCTCCCTCAAAGGAACGCACGAAGTCACTTCGCCCTACAAAAACTGGAAAAGCCTCGACCTCATCCTCCCCCTTTCCGAGGGCTCACACCGCTTCGAGTTCCGCTTCGCAAATCCCGACTCCACACTCCCCGAGCGAATGATTTTTGCCAAGTCGGCAACCGTCACCGGACCGGAAGACCGCCGCACTCGGTTCCAAAGGAAAGTTGCAGCGACACTGGCAAGCCTCCCGCAGAACCAACATCCCGAAGCCTTCACGGAGTGGTTTCTAACGCGTACCTTTCGACGCCCACCGACACCTGACGAGAAACGACGCTACCTCACGCTCTTTACCGCAAACGCAGAACCCCTCTCCTTCTACGACGGAGCCCGCGCGGTCGTAACCATGGCGCTCTGCTCGCCCCACTTCGTTTTCCGGCCCGAACCGACGGCGAGCCCAAAACCGGGAATGTCACGCCTTTCGGAAGTCCAACTCGCATCGCGTCTAAGCTACTTTCTCTGGAGCAGCATGCCCGACGATGAACTGCTGACTCTCGCGACAAAAGGGCAACTGCAGTCCAACCTTGACACCCAAATCAACCGAATGCTCGCCGACCCAAAGGCATCGACTTTGGTCTCAAACTTCGGGATGCAATGGCTCCAACTCCAACGGTTCACCGGATTTATGCCCGACACGACTCAGTTTCCGCTCAACGAAACGCTCCGACGCTCCATGCTGAAAGAAACTGAGTTATTCCTATCCGAAGTTTTCCTGAAAAACCGACCGGTCACCGACCTAGTCTCCGGACAGTACACGTTTTTGAACGAAACGCTTGCCCAGCACTACGGCCTCGCGGACACCTCGGGCAATCCAGCCAAAGGCCCCCGCAGCAAACCCGCTGGGACTGCGCTCAGGGGCAGGGACTTCCAAAGGGTCGATCTCAGCGAATCGCCCCGATCAGGAATCCTGACCCACGCGAGCGTTCTTGCAGTCACCTCAAATCCAACAAGAACTTCCCCTGTGAAACGGGGCAAATGGGTGCTCGAACAAATCATGGGAACTCCGCCACCTCCGCCGCCACCCAATGTCCCTGAACTCGAGGCCAACAAGGAGGCGAAAGGCACCCTCCGCCAACGCATGGAGATGCACCGAGAAAATCCCGCCTGCGCAAACTGCCACCAGTCGATGGATGCCATCGGATTTGCACTGGAAAATTTCGATGTCATCGGACGCTTCCGTGACGCCGACGCAGAGGGCCCCATCGACCCATCTGGTAAACTCCCCGACGGAACAGCTTTCTCCGGAATGGCGGAGCTAAAAGACATCTTGTCTGCGAAACAAGACGTCATCGTTCGGAACGTGACGGAAAAGCTGATGACCTACGCGCTAGGTCGCAGCCTCGATTTCTTCGACGATCGACCCATTCAAAAAATCGTCGCCGATGCAGCCCAACAAGAAAACCGCTTCCACGCCCTCATCAAAGGCATCATCAAAAGCGACCCCTTCCTGTTCCAACGCGGAATGCCCGGTCCAAAGGTTGCTAAAAAGGATTCTAAATAACGCCCCTATGATTCCCACCCACTCACACCTGCACCGTCGGACCGTTCTTCGTGGCCTCGGGGCCTCCCTTGCGCTGCCTTGGCTTGAAGGCATGGGCCCCCTCGCCACATGGGCAAACGCAGAGGAAACAACCGCGAAGGTGACTCCGAACCGGATGGCCATTCTCTACATTCCGAATGGAGTTCACATGCCGGATTGGCGCCCCACCGAGGGCCCTCTCGCACAACTTCCCAAAACCCTCGCATCTCTGGAACCTCACAAAGATTACCTCCTGCCCGTGAGCGGACTGACCGCTGACAAAGCACGCGCAAACGGCGATGGCGGAGGTGATCATGCCCGCGCGCTCTCAGCCTTCCTCACCGGAGCGCAGCCCAAAAAAACGGATGGAGCTGACATCCGCGCTGGCATCTCCGTCGATCAAGTCGCAGCGGCTGCTGTCGGGGATCGTACTCGGCTCGGTTCGCTCGAAATCGGCTGCGAACAGGGGTCGATGGCGGGAAACTGCGACTCTGGTTACAGCTGCGTTTATTCGTCCACAATGTCGTGGCAATCCGCCTCCGAACCCCTTCCAAAGGAGGTGAATCCAAAGCTCATCTTCGAGAGAATATTCGGCTCAGGGTCCTCGGAGGAACGCAAACGACGCGACGCCCAACGCAAAAGTATCATCGACTTCGTCCGCCAAGACGTTGCCTCACTCACCAAGCAACTCGGCTCTCAAGATCGCCGTAAGCTCGATGAGTACGTCAGTTCCGTGCGAGACCTTGAACTCCGTATCGAGCGCGCAGCCGCACACGCTGAACCAAAACAACCCGAGGGGTTTGCAGCACCAGAGGGCATCCCGCAAGATTACCAAAGCCACATCCGTTTGCTTTGCGACCTCCTCGTACTCGCTTTCCAAACCGACTCCACCCGAATCGCCACCTTCGTGATGGCCAACGAAGGCAGCAACAAGGCCTACCCCTTCGTCGGAGTCAAAGAAGGTCACCACGACCTCTCTCATCACGGCAATAACGCAGAAAAGTTGGAGAAAATTGCAGCAATTAACCGATTCCACATCGAACAGTTCGCCTACCTGCTCGAAAAACTCAAATCTACCCCAGAGGGCGATGGCAATCTCCTCGATCACAGCATGATCGCCATCGGAAGCGGCAACTCCGACGGTAACCGCCATAACCACGACGATCTTCCCATTCTTCTCGCTGGAAAAGGGAATGGCACCCTTTCGACCGGACGCCACCTCGTCATCCCCGGCGAGACACCTCTAAACAATCTCTGGCTCGGAATCCTTAACCGCATGGATGTCAAAACCGCCAGACTTGGTGACAGTACGGGTGAGCTGAAGGGGCTGAAAATCTGATGTCTCGTCGCTCCCTCCGCGTCGAGATGCTCCAAGTCGCAACGCTGGGCGCGCGCGCACTCGGCGAGTCCGCTCAACTCGTCCGCGACCGATTGCTGCGGACGGTCGGACCTCGCGGAGGAGGCCCCGATCGAGACGGGAGAGATGATCTCTACTACACCATCTTCTGGCTCTCCTGCCTCGAAGCACTCGCATCGAACCCTCCAAATCAGGCTAAAACTCAGGCTTTTATCGAGTCTCACCACTCAGGGGAAAACCTCGACCTCATCCATCTCGGTGCACTGGCTAGGTGCCGAGCCGCAATCGGTCTCAGCGACAAACTGGTAGAGGAATCACTTCTGAATCGCATCGAATCCTTCCGAAGCCTCGACGGAGGATACGATGCAGCCCCCGCTCAACCAACAGGCAACGCCTATGCCGCATTCGTCGCCTTTGGTGCCCATCAGGACCTCGGCCACGAAATCCCTGCTCCACTCGAACTGGTCCGATCACTCAAGCGCCTTGAGTCACGCGACGGCGCATGGGGAAACCTCCCAGCTCTCCCCCGAGGATCAACGAACCCAACCGCCGCAGCCGTCACACTGCTCTCACAACTTCAAATGCCTCTCAACGCCTCCGTTGCGGATTGGCTACTCGGACAGGTCCATCCCCAAGGCGGCTTCATGGCCATGCCTCTAGCGCCCATCCCAGATTTGCTCTCCACCGCCACGGCACTGCACGCTCTGGCATGCCTCGAAACGCCCATCCCCAGCGCCATCAAGGAAGCTTGCCTCGATTTTATTGATTCGCTCTGGTCTGCCGAAGGTGGGTTTCACGGGCACTGGAACGACGACCATCTCGACGCGGAATATACCTTCTACGGTCTTCTCGCCCTCGGCCATCTCTCCTAAACCCTCACCGTATCATGCGGTGAAAGGCTACCGCCTTCATCAAAGCGACTCCATCATCCGCTCCAGAATCTCCAGACGCTCCTCTGGAGTTTTGAACAAGTTCAGCCGAGGAAACTTCCCGAGAATCTGAATGAACTCTCCGTCGCGGCGCTTCATCTTCACGCGCTCATCCTGAACTTCAACGTGGCGCAAACCCTTCTCCGCCGCCTTGATCCGAATCCGCTGAATGACTGCCAAGTTCAACGCAGCCTGCGGCACCTGCGATCCGTGGAAGTCACGCCAGCCCTCCAAAACGCGCTCAACTTCCGCCGCGTCACCCGCCGAGCAAAGCATCCGATAAGCGCGAATGCGTTGGGACGGGTCCTCAATGTACGACTCAGGTAAAAACGCGCCCGCCACAATCCTCCGATCCCGGCTGACATAATCAGCTTCGCAAAGCGCCACGAAATCAAACGAGTAAGCTGCCAACCCAACATCCGCAGCGTTGGACTCGCCCTTGGTCCGAGCAATCGCCCGCTTCAACAACGTGCAATACAACTCCAAGCCCACCGTAACGATGTGCCCGCTCTGCTGCGTCCCCAAAATGTTTCCCGCCCCGCGGATCTCCAAATCCCGCATGGCAATCCGAAACCCTGCACCCAAATGCGAGTACTGCTGCATCGCCGCCACACGCTTCCGCGAATCTCCCGCCGGAATCAAATCCCGAGGCAACATCAAGTACGCGTAGGCCTTCATCCCCCCTCGGCCAACCCGTCCACGCAGCTGGTACAGATC
>JBEEPE010000134.1:0-7640 GCA_041191265.1 Verrucomicrobiota bacterium
GCCACGAGGGCGAGGGTCCAACTTGAAGCGTGTTTGTGATCCGACATGGCTGGTCCGGAGGCGCACGGGCGCCTTCCTCTTCGCCAATCCTTTCCTTTTCGGGGGCGGCAGGTGTTAACGAGGCATTAACGATGACTTCCCAAGGCCTTTTTGGAAAGGAATCAGTCTGGGACGGGTCTGAGGGATCAGTTCAGATCGAAGAGGAGCGCGTCCAACGCCGAGTCTGCGTGGATTTCGAAGGTGCCGGGATTTTCCGATGTAGCTCCATCGCCTTGACGGAGCGGAATATGGTTCATTGATCCGTTGCCTGAGGCGATTTGGAGCCAGAGGCCTCTCCCAGCTAGCAGTTCGTGGGAGGTGGATTCGCCTGGGGCGAGGCGGATTCTGAAAATGCTGGCGTCTTGATGAATGATTGCGGAACCGAGGCGTCCGTCCTCTGAGATTACGAGTTGTTTTTTGGAGTGGAAGTCCTCTGGGCTGGGGTGCCACTCGGTGTAGGTGGGCGGGAGGTTGCGTTGGTTTGGGGTGATCCAGATTTGCAGGAGTCGGACGGGTTCCGTGGGGGACGGGTTAAACTCGCTGTGGAAGACGCCTGATCCGGCGCTCATTAGTTGGATTTGACCTTGGGTGAGGGTTTTGGAGTTGCCGAGACTGTCTTGGTGCGCGAGCGCTCCTTCGAGGACGTAGCTGAAGATTTCCATGTCGCGATGGGGATGGGTTGGGAAACCCATGCGCGGGGCAATGATGTCGTCATTGATGACGCGTAAGCTACGAAAGCCCATGTGGGCGGGGTCGAAGTAGTCAGCGAAACTGAACGAGTGGAACGTTCTGAGCCAACCATGGTTGGCGTGTCCGCGTTCCGAGGCCTTCCTGACGAGGATGTGATCGGTTTGGAGGTCGCTTCCCATGTTTCGATGATGCGTGAGTCGATGGGAGTGTGCCAATGCCGACTCTCTCTGAAGTTGATGTCTTTTCGTTATAAAATATGCTTTTGGGTGACGTTTTGTTGTGTTTATGGAGTTTCAGCAACTGCGATGTTTTGTGTCGGTGGCGGAGTGTTTGAGTGTTTCGCGGGCGGCGGAGCTGTTGAAGGTTTCGCAGCCTGCGGTGAGTCGACAGATTCAGTCATTGGAGAATGAGTTGGGGGTTTTGTTATTTGAGAGGGTTCGGAAGCGGATGCGTTTAACGGGGGCGGGGCGGATGTTTTTGGGACGGGCGCGGCGGGTATTGCGTGAGGCGGAGGAGTCGGTGGATGCGGTTCGTGAAAAGTTTGGGCGTGGGCGTACGGTGTTGCGGATTGGTTTCATTGCCATGTTGATGGACGACTTGGTGGTTCCGTCGGTGAACCAGTTTTTGCGTCGGCGTGAGGGGGTGGAGGTGGAGTTGGTGGATTTGTATCCGAGGCCGATGTTGAGGATGTTGCGGGAGGGTGAGATTGATGTGGCGTTGACGGCGGAGCCTGCGGAGGGCGAGGCGCCTGACGTAGTTGGGAGCACGGTGTGGCGGCATCGGCTCTCGGTGGTTTTGCCTGAGGGGCATCGGTTGGCGAGAGGGGCGTCGGTGCGAATGGAGGATCTTCGGCGAGAGACGTGGGTGACGCTTTCGGAGCGGACGGTGTCAGTTCGGCATCGGGCCTTGGAGGAACTCTTTTCGTTGGCTGGGTTTGAGCCGGAGAACGTGGTGGAGGTCGCTTCTTGGCAGACATTGTTGGCGGCGGTAGCCACGAGGCAGGGGGTGACGGTGTTACCGGATCACGCGTCGAAGCTTGCGCATGCGGGGTGTTGTTTTGTTCCGGTAGCGGTTCCTGACATCCGGTTGGCGTTGCAGGTGTTTCGTCGGGTTGGGGATGAGCGGTCGGAGGTGGCGGCGATCACGGAGGTTTTTCGCGCGAGGGCTGCGGAGATTTCCGGTGTGAGCGTGGTGCTTTGATGGGGGTTATTTGTCGTGATTCTGGTGGCGTGCTATGGTGTTGAAATGAAACGTCTGGCGAGTTTGGCGATTGCACTGGGTTTGGTTGTGGGCGTCTCAGGATGTATTCCGATGCGGTACGATGCTCAGGTGGGCGGTTACGTGCCTTCTCGGCCGGTTTCGTACTCTCGGACTCCGTATTACTATTATGGGGATGTTCCGTATTACTATTCGGGTGGGCGTTACTCCTATTTCTCTGGCGGGCGTCGGTGTTACTCGGACGCGTTGCCTTGGGGTGGGTATTACAATCACCGGCATCCGGTTTACCCGTATCGCACGTATGGCGGAACGCAGGGCGGCGGTTGGCGTGTGAGTGGGAGTTGGGGTTTGGGTGGGCGCTGGTGAGTCGGGGCACATGGCGCGATGTCATTCGAAGTGACGGTTTTGGAATGAGTTTTACTACATTTTGCGATGCTTGATTTGGCGTATTTGTCCCGTTTATTGGCCAACCACCCTGAGTTGAATGATTCGGTGGTCCGGGCGTTTGAGGTGGGCGGGAGACGATTTGAACCGTGGCCGCGAGCTGAGTTGATGGGGGTAGTGAACTTGTCTGCGGATTCGTGGTACCGCGAGAGCGTGGTGCTGAATGTGGAGGCTGCGGTGCGTCGTGGGGTTCGATTGGCCGCGGAGGGGGCGGTTTTGGTGGATGTGGGGGCTGAGTCGACGCTTTTGCATGCGGCGACGGTAGGGGCGAAAGAGCAGACCTCGATGTTGGTGCCGGTGGTTCGAGAGTTAAGCGCGGCGGGGGTGTTGGTGTCGGTGGAGAGTTACCATCCGGAGGTGACGCGTGCGTGTTTAGAGGCGGGTTCTTGCGTGGTGAACTTAACCTCTGCGCGGGACACCGAGGCTTTTTATCGCGCTGCGGCGGAATATGATGCGGGGGTGGTGATTTGTTACATTCAGGGGGCGGACAATGTTCGCTCGGTGGGGGATTTCCGGTTGGAGGCGGATCACGCGGGGATTTTGTATGAGTATTTTGCGCGTGAGACGGAGCGTGCGGCGGCGTGCGGGGTGAAAGGGCTGTGGGTGGATCCTGGGTTGGGGTTTTATTACAAAAATCTGGCGGATAGCGCGCAGCGGGTTCGGTATCAGATAGAGACATTTTTGAGTGGGTACCGGTTGCGTGCGCTGGGGTGGCCGGTTTGTCAGGCGTTGCCCCATGCGTTTGAGTTTTTTGAGGAGGAGGTTCGTGTTGCGGAGGCGTTCTTTGGATTTGCTGCTTTGTTGGCGCATACGGATTTGTTGCGGACGCATGAGGTCGCGAAGTTGCGTGGGGTGATTCGTTCAATGGCGGTGGTGTCATGAGTGCGGCATTGAGAGGAGTGGCGTTGGTGACAGGGGCGGGGCGTGGGTTGGGCGGGGCGATTGCCTTTGCGCTGGCGGAGGCGGGGTTCGACGTGGTCGTGCATTTTCACCGAAGTGAGAGTGGGGCGCTGGATGTGGCTGCGCGTATTCGCGAGGTGGGGCGACGGGCTTTAGTGGTGGGGGCAGACTTGTCGGTGGCGGAGGGCGTAGAGCGTGTGCGGTGCGAGGTGGAGTCGGGTTTTGGTCGGTTGGATGTGCTGGTAAATAATGCGGGGGTGTATGTGGGGAAACACGGGCTTGAGCTATCGGACGCTGAGTGGAGGGAGGGGTTGGATACGACGGTGACGCAGACCTTTTTGACCACGCGGGCGTTACTCCCGTTTTTGCGCCGTTCGGGGCGTGGGCGGATTGTGAACATTGGTGATTCGGGAGCGGATCGTCCGGGGGCGCGGGATCTCGCGTGGAGCTATCACATTGGAAAGACGGGTGTTTGGATTTTAACCCGTTCCTTGGCGGCGGAGGAGGCGGCGCATGGGATTGCGGCGAATATGGTGAGTCCGGGTTTCCTGGAAAATAGCGTGGGGAGTCCGGGCGAGCGTGGGATTCCGGCGGGGCGGAAGGGGGCTTTTGATGATGTGACGGGGGCGGTCCTGTATTTGGCGTGTGAGGCGTCGGCGTATGTGACGGGATCGAATGTGGTTGTGGGTGGAGGATGGAACTTACGATGAGTGCGTTACAACGGGTTTTCTTTCATAGCACGGCGCGTGGACTGCATCGCGAGGCCTTGCTGAGGCGGATGCTGCAAACGGGTGAGGTGCACCCTTCCTTGCACTACCTGAGCGGGCGGCAGGCGTCATTGTGGATGAGGGTGCATACGGTGCATGCGCCGCTGTTCCAGGATCACGCATTCGTCGGAATTTTTGAGCGAGTCGCTGAGAAGTTGGGTGCGATGGGAGTGTTTGGGGGTGTTGTGGCGTTGGGTCCGGGGGGCGGTGAGAAAGAGGTGTTGATGTTGGAAGCGGTCGCCCAGAGCGGTGTGGGGGTTGCGTTTGTGGCGATTGATGCGAGTGCGGAGCTTGCGTTGATGTCGGTGGAGCGGGCGGCTCGGGTGGGGGGAGTGCGCACGATGGCTGTGGTGGGTGATTTGGGGGAGTTGGGTGGAATCCTTGAGGCGGTTGGGGTGTCTGATGGCCGAGGGGCTCGGGTGTTTACGGCGTTTGGGATTACTCCGAATCTGTTGCCGGAAGGTTTGTTGTCGTCGATTCGGTTGGGGATGCGCGACGGGGACGTTCTTGCGATAAGCGCAAACCTCGCGAGGGAGGGGGCGGATGAGGTGGCGCCGGGGATGCGGGATGTTCGTGAGGTTGTTTTGGCCCAGTATGATAACGAGGCGACGCGCCAGTGGCTGCGGCGTTTGTTAGTGGAGGAGGGGTTGGAGGGAGATTACGGCGATGTGCGGTTTGAGGTGGGGCAGGTTAGGGGGAACTGCGCGGTGATTGCGGACGCTTGCTTGGTGTCGGGTCGGGAGGGTTTGCCGGAGAGGTTGAAGCTGTTTTTTAGTTTGCGCTTCACCGCGCGTACGTTTCCGGAGGTGCTTCGAAGGCATGGATTTAACGTGCTGGCAGCCGAGGTGACACCCTGTGGTTACGAGGGGGTTTGGCTTTGCTCGCGAGCGGATTGAGGGATTCTCGGGTGCGGGTTTGCCCAGGAACAGAAGTGCGGCAGGCGGGGGCTCAGGTTCCGCAGAAAGTATTGCGGACGCGCTGATCTGGGGAGGGAGCACTGGCGAAGGGGGCTGTTTTTTCATCGACGGCGAACGGTGTTTGGAGCGCAGCGTGGAGTCGGTGAAACGGTGCGAAGTCGCCCAAATCCTCGGCTGAGCGGATGACACTTTCGATGAGGTGATTGCGTGGGATGATGAAGGGGTTTGCCAGACGCATTGCAGCGTGGCGCTCGGCGGCGGATACGGGTTCGGACTGAACGGCGGCCTTCCAATCTCGATGCCATTGTTGGGATTCGGGGGTGTCGCCGATTTCGCTGAGGAGTGAGTCTTTGTCGCTGGGTGTTTCCTCGGAGGGGGGCGGCGAGGCTTCCTGAGTTAGGGCGTGGAAGGTTCGGGTGAAGTCGGCACCGTTTTGATGCATCAGCTCGAGGAGGCGCGTGAAAAGAGGGTCAGCGTTGGGGTGTCCAGCTGGGAGTCCGAGTTTTGAGTCGCGGTGTGTTTGAGATGCGGACTGGTAGGTTTTGCTGAAGGCGTCCAAGGAGCGGGTGGCTGCGGGGACGGCATCTGCTGGATTTTTGCTACAGAGCGGAAGAAGGCATTCGGCGAATCGGGAGAGGTTCCATTGGGCGATGGACGGTTGATTGGAGAACGCGTATCGGCCATTGGTGTCGATGTAACTGAAGGTCTTTTTTGGGTGGTACTCGTCGAGAAAAGCGCAGGGTCCGAAGTCGAGGGTTTCGCCGGAGACGGTCATGTTGTCGGTGTTCATGACGCCGTGGATGAAGCCGATGCGCATCCAGTCTGCGATGAGCAGGGCTTGGCGGGCGCAGACGGCTTCGAGGAGTGCGAGATAGCGGTCGGGGCCTTGGTGCTGAGCGCAGTGGGGGTGGTGCCGTTCGATTACGTGATCTGCGAGGGTGGCGAGGGAGTTGGTGTCTCCGCGCGCGGCAAAGTATTCAAAGGTGCCGATGCGGATGTGGCTTTTTGCGATGCGGGTGAGGATGGCTCCGGGCAGCGGTGTTTCTCGGAACACGAGGTCGCCTGTGGCCACAGCGGCGAGGGCTCGGGTGGTGGGGATGCTGAGCGCGTGGAGCGCTTCGCTGACGAGGTATTCTCGGAGTACGGGCCCGAGGGCGGCACGGCCATCGCCACGGCGGGAGAAGCGGGTGGGTCCGGCACCTTTGAGTTGGATGTCGCGCAGTGATCCGTCGGGGAGGCGGATCTCGCCGAGGAGCATGGCACGTCCGTCTCCGAGCTGGGGAACGAAGTTTCCGAACTGGTGCCCGGCGTAGGCTTGCGCGATGGGGTCTGAGCCTGGGAGGAGGGTTTGTCCTGAGAAGACTTTCTCGGGAGGGGCTGACAGGGAGAGGCCGAGGGAATCTGCGAGTGGGGCGTTAAACCCGATTAGGTGTGGTTGAGTGAACTCCAGCGGCGATGCCTCGGCCGAGAAACTTTTGCCGAGGCTTCGATAGATGCTTTGAATCAAGCGATTACTTGGTGGTGATGACCGCTGGGGCGGAGCTCACGGTGCCGAAGTAGTTGGTGATTTCGCAACGGTACTGCCGAACGCCGACGGTGGCTTTGGCGAGAGAAAGCTCAGGATTGGTTGCACCGTTCACGGCGACCCACGATTTGCCGTCTCCGATTCCGGTTCCGAATGAGAACCATTGGTAGGTAACGTCTTTGGCTTTGTCGTCGCTCGGGATGACGGCGGTGATGGATAGCGGGGTTGGGTTGGTTGAGGCCGTGGCGAGGTACGTCGCGGAGACGGGTTGTACGCTGATTCCCGCCACAGTTCCGAACTCGAGTCCGCCGACGTAGGCACGGTCGGCTCCTTCGGTCACAAAAGCGTCTTTGGTGTAGCGGAACGCGATGGTGTGAGCGCCTGCGGTGACGGAGAGGGATTTCCGATTCCACGATTGCTCGCCGCTGAGAGCGGTGGCTTCTTTGCCATCGATAAGGACGGAGAGTTTGTCGTAAGTGGCTTCGGAGCTAGTTTTCCAGTAGAAGGAAAGCCCAGAGGATGCGGCGGCGGTGAACTTCACGGAGACCTCGGTGTACCCTCCGTTGGATACCTTGCCACTTACACCGGTTTCGGTGAGGTCGGTATTTTCAGGCAAGTCGTCTGACTGAGATGCCCACGGGCTGGCAGAAATTCCGAAGAAGTTCATGCCAAATCCTTTGCCAGCGAGTTGCGAATCTTTTCCAAGGAACGAGTAGAAGGTTCCGCCTTTGGCAATGTTGAGATGAACGTCTTGGGTGACCACGTTTCCGTAACGATCCGTGCTTGTGGCGACGAGATCGTCGGGCCAAGTGAATGAGACGTCTGTTGGAGCGAGTGCGGTGCCCGAGATTTGGACGGGAACGATGGCTGAGATGGTTACCTTCGCCGTTGAGAGGGAGGTGCCTGAGAAGCCGGAGACGCCCGTTGTCGCGGTGGTGGCGGTCGCATTTTTCGACATGGTCGCGGTTGCTCCGCTAACGCCGATAATGATGGTGCCATCGGGGATGCCGGGGCCCGTGACGGAAGCGCCGGGCGCGGGGAACACATTCGGAGTTTTCACCGAGATAGTGGGACTATTCACCGTGGTGGCTGCCGAGAACGTCGCGGGTGCGGTCGACGTTGCGGTTGCAGGCTGAGAGA
>JBEEPE010000135.1:0-11510 GCA_041191265.1 Verrucomicrobiota bacterium
AGCATGGGAAGCACCCGCACTTGGTGGATCATGGCCCTCGACGATCGCCCAAAAACAGGCGTTGCCGTTGCCTGCATGACCCGCTACCGCGAACTCATCCAAAGCGGCATGCTCAAAGCACATGGCATCTACTACTTCGTCCCTGGCATGCTGCAACATTTCGACGCCGAAGCCGTCATCGCCTGCGCCGCGCCGCGCCCCATGCTGTTCATGACCGGTGACTCCGACTCCGGATCACCCGTCGAAGGCGTGCGCGCTCTCACGAAATCTGTGGCCGCTGTCTACTCGGCCCTCGATGCCACTCCCGCTTTCTCCAGTATCATCGAACCGGACACCGCCCACGTGTACCTCCCCCGCATGTGGGAGCGCACACTCGACTGGTTCCAACGCCATCTTCAACCCGCTCAACCATGAAATCCTACTCCGCCCCCATCCGCGCCCTCGCGCTCATCGCAACGTTCGGACACCTCGCCCTCACCGGCCAGTTCGCCCCCGCCGCCGAACCCGCAAAAACGGATAAACCCGCAAAACCCCCTCAAAAAATGAAACCAACCAACGTCACCCCCGCCGAAGCAGAAGCCCTCCTCCAGAAAAAACCGGAAACCATCGTCATTGACGTCCGAACCCAAGAAGAGTTCGCCGAAGGACACATCGCCGGAGCAAAGAACGTAAACTTCAACGCGCCCGGTTTCACCGACCGCATGAAAGAGTTCGAAGGAAAATCCGTCCTCATCCACTGTGCCGCCGGTGGCCGCAGCTCCCGCGCCCTCGAAGCCCTCGCCAACCAGAGCTTCTCCGAACTTTTTCACCTCAACCAAGGTTTCAACGCCTGGCAGGCCGCCGGGAAACCGATCCAAAAGTGAGCGGCCACCCCGTCCGCTGGGGCATCCTCGGCACCGCCCAAATCGCTCGAAAAAACTGGCAAGCACTCCGCGACGCAGGCAACGCGCGCCTCGTCGCCGTCGCAAGCCGACAACTCGAGCGTGCTCAGGCCTTCGTCACAGAATGCCAGTCCGCCGCCCCGCACGAAACCACCCCCGAGGCCCTCGGCAGCTACGACGAACTCCTCAGCCGCCCCGACATCGACGCCGTCTATCTCCCGCTCCCAACCATCCCTCGTGAGGACTGGGCCCTCAAAGCCGCCGCCCACCGCAAACACCTCCTCCTCGAAAAACCCGTCGCCTCCACCGCCGCCCGAGCCGCAGAAATCATCGACGCCTGCTCCACCCGAAACCTGCAGTTCATGGACGGAGTCATGTTCATGCACAGCCAACGCATCCGCCACCTCTCCAGCCACCTCTGCGAATCCGTCGGCACCCCAAAAACCCTGTTCTCGCAGTTCAGCTTCCCCGCCGCAGCGGACTTTCTCGCACACAATATCCGCACCCAACCCGATGCAGAACCGCTCGGCTGCCTCGGAGACCTCGGATGGTACAACATCCGCCTCGCCCTCCACCTCGCAGGCGAATCCCGCCCCGCCCAACTGCGCGGAAAAATCCTCAACGCTCACCCCCAATCCGGTGTCCCACTCTCGTTCTCCGGAGAACTGCTTTTTGAAACAGGCTTCCTCGCAACCTTCCATTGCTCCTTTGAAGCCGCCAACGCCCAGTGGGCCGTCCTCACCGGCACCCACGGCACACTCACCCTCCCCGACTTCGTCCTCCCCTTCGCCAACACCCCTCCACACACACTCGTCCGTAAATCCGAGTTCATCATGTCCGCTTGCGAGTTCGCCTACCACGAAAACGCCGACACCCAAACCTTCAACGAACCTCCCAACAACGCTCCCAAATCCCAAGAATCCGCCATGTTCCGTGAGTTCTCCCGCCTCGTTCTCGGAGGAAAACCCAACCCTTTCTGGCCCGCAACCAGTCTCGCCACCCAACAAGTCCTCGACGCCTGCCTCCAATCCGCACGAACCACCGAAAACTGGATCGCCATGCCGAGTTAACCAGCCGACTCATCAGATTCAGAATATTCCACAACCAACTATCAGCTAAATACTTACAATTAACCAACCCCGTAACAACCGAGCAAAGCGAGCTCTAACCAATAGACGCCCATCATCATGCAGGATGCATGAAACACTGTAAGCGGTGGTTAGGAGATTCCCGTTCTCAACCAACGGCTTGGAACTGGCCTGAATCTGACTTGGAAGGCCGCGTGTGGAGAGTTACGGTGGCGCATGAGCGACACCGACATCAAGCCCATGGCAGACGCCATTTACGCCGACAAGGTGCAGCGGGCGCGTGCGCTGACGATTGGTGAGCGGATTGATACGTCGATTGAGCTCTTCGAAGGCGCACTCGGCATGATGCGCGATGGCATCCGTTCACAATTCCCTGGTTTGGACGAAAGTGGCGTCGAGGACGTGCTGAGGAAGCGGCTACGGAGACTCCGCCAAGTTTCCGACCACGGCATCTATCGCCCTGCCTGAAAACATGATGAAAGACGGTTACGAAGCGACTCGTATCGTGGTTGAGACGCTCAGAAAGTGCGGAACACCCCACATGGTCGTGGGGGCACTCTCGAGCAACGCCTATGGCATTCCCCGCTCCACGAAGGATGCCGACATCGTGCTGGCTGTGAATGGAAAGTCGCTCCTCGAAATGGCCGCAGCACTGGGACCGGAGTTCCAGATTGATGACCAGGCAAGCTTTGAAATGGTAACCGGCACGCTGCGCTACCACCTGCGGGTGCCTTCCATCGCCTTTGAGGTCGAGTTGTTTCTTCTGAGCAACGATCCGCATGATCAGGCTCGCTTCGAGCGCCGCCGCGTGGTCCGATCAAACCAGATCGGCACCGACCTCATGGTGCCAACTCCTGAGGACGTTATCATCATGAAGCTCCGCTGGGCCCAGATCGCCAAACGAGACAAGGACCGTGACGACGTGCGCAACATCATCGCCGTGCAGGGCGATGATGCGCTGGATTGGGACTACATCCATCGCTGGTGTGACGCGCATGGCACTCGCGCTCTTCTGGATGAAATCCGCGCAAGCATTCCTCCGGTGGACTGATCGCGGCGATGAGCAACGCGATTTCCGCATCGCCGCTGCGCTGCTGCTTCATTGGGTTCAAATCACACAGCGTACCCCGCGTAACTCTTGTCACCTCGCCAGAGGTCTGTTGCGCAGGTGGCATCCACGAAATCGAAAAGTATCATGACTTACTTTTGTTCCCAACCCGACGCCCCACCCCGCAGCCGCGTGAGATGCCACACGCCCACGCACGGCCCATGCTAAATGGTATGCGGCGCTTTTTCACCCTCCTCGCTCTCCTCCTCCCCATCGGCCTCCCGGCCGCTCCGCTGGATTTCGCGCAATCCGTCCTGCCAGTCCTCCAAAAACACTGCGTTCCCTGCCACGGCCCCGAAAAACAAAAGAGCGAGTACCGCATCGACTCCCGAGCCGCCGCCCTCGCCGGCGGAGAAAGCGGAGAGCCCGCCCTCATCCCCGGCAACCCCGACAAATCACGAATCCTCCACCTCGTCGAAGGCACTGAAAAAGAACTCTTCATGCCTCCGCGGAAAAGCGACATCCCCCCTCTCTCAAAAGAGCAAATCTCCACCCTGCGCACCTGGATCGCCCAAGGTGCACCGTGGCCCGACGCCGCCACGCTCAACCCCAACACCCCCAAAAAAACACCGCCGCCCACCCCGCATTGGGCCTTCCAACCCCTCCGCAAACCCGCCCTCCCAGCAACCTCTCCCAAAACATCCCACCCCATCGACGCTTTTATCCGCGCCGAACTCCACAAACACGGCCTCGCCGCCGCTACGCCCGCTTCCCCACGCGAACTCCTGCGCCGCCTCCACTTCGATCTCACCGGCCTCGCACCTTCTGTCGACGACATCAACCGCTTCACCACCAACCCCTCACAAACCGCGTATCATCAATCCGTAGACGCACTCCTCGCTTCCCCGCGCCACGGCGAACGCTGGGCCCGCCACTGGCTCGACATCGTTCACTTCGGCGAAACCCACGGCTACGACAAAGACAAGCCCCGCATGAACGCGTGGCCCTACCGCGACTACGTCATCCGCGCTCTCAATCGCGACAAACCCTACTCCCGCTTCATCGAAGAACAAATCGCCGGTGATACCCTCCACCCAGACACCGTCGACGGCATCACCGCCCTCGGCTTCATCGCCGCCGGACCCTGGGACCTCATCGGACACGCCGAAGTGCCTGAAACAAAAACCGATGGAAAAATCGCACGCCATCTCGACCGCGACGACATGGTCGCAAACACCATCAACACCTTCCAATCCGTCACCGTCCACTGCGCCCAGTGCCACGACCACAAGTTCGACCCCGTCAGTCAGCGCGACTACTACGCCCTTCAAGCCGTCTTCGCTGCCCTTGATCGCGCCGACGTCGATTACTACCCCGATGACGAATCCATGCGGAAGTTTTCGACGCTCAACGCGCAACGACGCTCAATCCAAACCGACATCACTCAGATCGAAGCGGCGCTCATCCAGAAATGCCGCGCCGCGTACGACGCTCTCACCAAACGAATCGACGGCATCCAAAAATCGAGCACAAATCCCAACGCGGCACCCGATTACGGCTACCACAGTGCCATCGCAACCACCGACCAATCGACCAAGTGGGTACAAGTAGATCTCGGCGAAACCGTTGATGTTCAACGCATCATCCTTAAACCGTGCTACGACGATTTCGGTAAAATCGGCGCCGGATTCGGCTTCCCCGTTCGATTCAAAATCGAAGTGAGCGACGATCCCTCGTTTCAAAAAGACGTTCTCCTCGTCTGGCGAAAACACGACGCCACCTTCATGAACGATTTCCCAAACCCAGGCCTCACAGCCTTCGAAACCGGCACCGCCAAAGACGACGGCGTACGCGGACGCTACGTGCGCGTCACCGCAACAAAACTCGCCCCGCGCAGCAAAGACTACATCTTCGCACTCGCCGAACTCGAAGTCTTCAGCACCAAGGAAGGCCCCAACCTCGCCGTCGGCAAACCGGTCACCGCACTCGATAGCATCGAAGCCCCACCCCGCTGGCGGAAACTCAACCTCACGGACGGAATCGCCCCCAAACCGCAAAGCAGCGAGAACAAAAACCAACTCCTCCAAGAACGCGACCAACTCCTCCTCGCCCAAGCCGATGACTCCACTCGCAACACGCTTCTCGCCAAGCGGGCTGAACTAAAATCCATCCCCTCGATGCCAGCACCACAAAAAGTTTACGCCGGAGGTGTTTACACCGGCACCGGAGCCTTCAAGGGAACCGGTGCCGAAGGCGGAAAGCCACGCCCCATCCACCTTCTACGCCGAGGCGACGTCAAACAACCCGGTGACCCCGTCGCCCCAGGCGCACTCTCTGCCATCGGCAACGCTTTCAACCTGCCCTTCCCCGAACTCGACAACGCCACCGAAGCGCAACGCCGTGCCGCCCTCGCACGCTGGATCACCCACCCCAACAACGCACTCACCTGGCGCAGTATCGTCAACCGCGTGTGGCAGTTTCACTTCGGACGCGGCCTCGTCGAAACCCCCAACGACTTCGGCAAGATGGGGGCCACCCCCTCGCACCCGGAACTCCTCGACTGGCTCGCCATCTGGTTCCGCGACGAAGCCAAAGGCTCCCTCAAAGCGCTTCACCGCCTCATCGTCACCAGCGAGACGTACCAACAAACCGCCAGTCCATCCCCCGAATCAACCCGCGCCGCCCACGAGAAGGATTCCAACAACGCCCTGCTCTGGAAACAGAACCGACGACGCCTCGAAGCAGAGGCCATTCGCGACTCAATCCTCCAAACAGCCGGAAAACTCGATCTCACCATGGAAGGCCCCAGCTTTCAGGACTTCGTCATCGATAAACCCGCCCACAGCCCGCACTACGAATACCACCTCGCCAACCCCGAGGATCCTCGCATCCACCGTCGCGCCATCTACCGCTTCATCGTCCGAAGCCAGCAACAACCCTGGATGGCCACCCTCGATTGCGCCGACCCCTCCATGCTCGTCGACCGCAGAAACATCACCATCACCCCGCTCCAAGCCCTCGCCCAACTCAATAATCAACTCACCGTCGCCATGTCCGCGCACTTCGCAAAACGTGTCGAATCCGCCGCCACAAACCCCACCGACCAAATCAAAACGGCATTCCAAATCGCCCTGCAACGTGACCCCACCCCCTCAGAAAATGACCTGCTTCAACAACACCTCTCCTCGCACGGACTCGCCAACGCCTGCCGCTTAATCCTCAACCTCAACGAGTTCGTCTTCGTTGACTAACCATCCCAACGATTCATGAACTCCCCTTTCCATCATCCCATCGGCGCTCTTCCCCATAGCCCGCTGTCCCGACGCGATTTCCTCTGGCAAAGTGGCGGCGGACTCGGCGGTATCGCCCTCGCCTCGCTCCTCAACAGTCCCGCTTCAGGCGCCCTCCCACCGCATCGCGCAAAAGCGAAGCGAGTCGTCCAGTTCTTCATGGCCGGAGCCGCAAGCCACCTTGACCTGTTCGACTTCAAACCTGACCTCATCAAGCATCACGGAAAACCGAGCGACTTCGGCGAACCCGTCGAAGCGTTCCAAAACGGACTCGGTCCGTGGAAAGCCCCTGTCTGGGAGTTCAAACCCTACGGCCAAAGTGGGAAGCAGATCAGCGAGGCCGTTGCGGACCTCGCCCCCGTCGTGGACGATATCGCATGGATTCACAACGTCGTTGGAAAGTCAGGCGTTCACTCCCAAGCCACCCTGCTCCAGACCACTGGATTCAATCGTCCCGGATTCCCGAGTGCCGGCGCATGGGTGAGTTACGGTCTGGGTTCGCTGAACGAAAATCTCCCCGCCTTTGTCGTCCTCCCCGATCACCGAGGCCTCGCCTCGAACGGCACCAAAAACTGGGACTCCGCGTTCCTCCCCGCCCAACACCAAGGCACCGTCATCTACCCGGGAAACGAAACCCCCATCACCGACCTTTTCCCAGACAAGCGCGGACAGTTCATCACCCCTGAATCCGAGGCCGCCGGAACGCGACTGCTCTCCGCCCTCAACGCAGAGCATTCCTCCACGCGCCCCAACGACGAACGGCTAGAAGCCCGAATCCGCAGCTACGAACTCGCGGCACGCATGCAACTTGCCGCGCCCGAGGCCCTCGACATCGCCAAAGAATCCCCCGCCATCCGCGCGATGTACGGAATCCGCGACGACATCAAAACGTGGCCCACAGAAATCAACGCCCCTGAAGAGCAGGACATTTTTGGGCGCAAGTGCCTCGCTGCAAGACGCCTCCTCGAACGGGGCGTCCGATTCGTCCAAATCTGGAGCGGCAACGACAACGGATTCCCGCGCCGAAACTGGGACAGCCACGAGGACGTCGAACGAGACCACGGCCCGCTCGCGCGAGGCTTTGCGCGAGGTGCATCAGCCCTCATTCAAGATCTTAAGCAACGCGGAATGTTGGAGGACACCATCATCCTCTGGACGACGGAGTTCGGACGGATGCCGAGCACGCAGGGCGGCAAGGGCCGTGACCACAACCCCTACGTGTTCACCAACTGGCTCTGCGGCGGCGGAATCAAGGGAGGCGTCACGGTGGGTGAGAGCGACCAATGGGGTTACAAACCTTTGGACCGATCAAACCCAACCGAGGTGTACGACATTCACGCCACCCTCCTGCATCTTCTCGGTCTTGATCACACCAAGCTGACCGTCCGCAGCAACGGCATCGATCGCCGCCTCACCGACGTCCACGGCCACATCCTCCGTGAAGCATTAGCCTAAAATCCCCCTCCGCCCCCCAGTCACCACCCTCCACCACCAAAATAAAGTCTTCCCTCCCACACTTCGTCCCCCGATGACCCTCTTCATTCCCTTGCCACCATTCCTTTGCCAACCCTCCCCATCCCCGAAGATGGTACCAGGGGCGAGACTTGAACTCGCGACCAAGGGCTTATGAGTCCCCTGCTCTACCTCTGAGCTACCCTGGCAAAATCGGGACCGAAAACATACCCCCACCCCCCTTCATGCGCAAGCTGCATCACGAACGAAGGGGAAAGCGCATCTACCTCCTCGGATTCCGCAGGTAATAGAACTTCCCATCCTCCGCCCCACCGAGGAAATCGGGAACCCCATCCCCGTTGAAATCCACCACCGTCGGACTCACGTCGTGCCCTTCAATGTTCTGGCCCGCAATAGGCCCCTCATCTCGGAAAAACCATTTTCCATCCCGATAATCTGTCTGTCGCAAAAAGTTTGCGCTCGATGAGTTCAGCAAAATGTCAAGACGACCGTCCCCATCCCAATCAACCACGCAAAACTTTCTCCGTCCGCTCTTTCCCGCCGGCCCCTTCGCCAACCGCATTGGCTCCCCTTTCTCATCGCAAAAAACGCGCTGCGGATGCTGCAACACCATCTCCCCATTTCGGACAGCTCGCTCGAACAGAGCCAAATACCCCTCCTGATCCAGCATCACCAAATCAGTCAACCCATCCCGATTCCAATCCACCGCAAACGGCGTCGTGCGCCACTGCGTCAGCAACGCCCGTCCCGTCGGCTTCATCCAACCATAAGTCAACGCCGGCTGAATCCCCTTCCACGCAACCTCCACCGGCATCGGAGCACTCAGCAACGGCTCTCGGCGCGTACCCACATTCTTGAACCAGTACACCTTACCCAAAATCGAGTTCACCAAAATATCCGGCAATCCGTCGTGATCCCAATCGGCCACCGACAATGTCGTATACCCCCACTTCGCCTCGCACGGCCCCTGAATGCTCCCATTTTCGCCAGCCATAAACCGAATCAGCACCTCATTGGACATCAAGCTCCGCGGCGGCGCCCAAAGCGGCTTCTCAACGCCAGGACCGCTCAAGTTCTCGTACAAAACGATGTATCCCGCCGTGTTCCCGCTGACGATATCCACGTCCCCATCCCCATCCCAATCCGTGCCAACCGGAGTAGCTAAAGCCCCGCACTTCAAATCCTCAGCCTGCTGCTTGAAATAAACTGGCGGCAAAAACTGCGGCGTGCGGTCACCTCGCAAACTCCCCGAATTCTCGATAAACGCCACCCGTCCGTCCTCATCCCCCACAATCAAATCCACATGCCCATCCCGATTCCAATCAATCGCCACCGGCGTAATCATCTCCAAATCCATGGTGAGCGGACGCGGAGAGCCCGGAATTCGCGCCGCCTCCTTCAGTGCCAGCCAAGCCGACGCCGAGGGCGACTCCATCCCCTCCCCCAACACCAACCGCCGCCCCTGCGCATACTTCGGCTCCGTCCGCGTCCCCACATTTTCAAAATAGGTAAACCCATCCAAAAACTCCCCGCACAACAGATCCAAATCCCCGTCTCCGTCAAAATCCACCAAGTTCGGACAGGGCCATCCAAACGTCTCTAAAGGGGCATCACCTGCCGCAATCTGCTGTTTCTCAGCATACTGCGGCACCGCTTCCGTCCCCGTATTCTTCAACCAATAAACAAATCCCCGCAGCGGTCCTCGCGTCCACTTTCCGTCCGCGTCGTACGCATTATCCCACCCGTAATCCGTCCAATCATCGACCCCAACCACGAGATCCGTCCTTCCATCCCCGTCATAATCCGCGTAACGCCACATATTACCGCGGACTCTGTTCGGATGGATATTCGCAGGCACCGCCAACTTCACCGGACTCGACAAACCTGATTTCAAAAAATCAGGAAACTCCTGTCCGGGCGCCAAAACACGAGGCTGCCCGCCGACAAAGCTCACTTGAACATTCTGTAACCCCTGACTGATCCGACGCCCCGGCTTGAAAACCGGCAACGGATTCGTCCGAGTATCGCCAGTGATGTTCTCAAAAACGTAAACCCCGTTCGAGGGCTTATCCGGACAGTTCACCACCAAGTCCAAATCGCCATCTCCATCAAAATCCATCGGCAACGGCCACGCCCAAAGCCCGACTCCCAAATCAACTGCAAGCCCCTCATGGAGATACTGAAGCCTCTCGAGCTTCGGTGCATCCGCAAGACATGCAGAGAGGAGTGTCTGAACGATGAACGGAATACAAAAGTGAAGTCTCATCAGTCAAAAAAACTAAGGCAGAGTGTGACGCCACACGCATGGAGTCCAGCTAAGGCTCGGACAATCCGCCGCAACATATGCTCGGACCGTTGGATTCCGAATCGCCTCAGCGCAAGTAACTGAACTCGTTCGCCGCCATCAAGCTGTGCGCCAACATCGGCATACCATTGCCAGCCTCCAACGCCTCCTGGTGCTCCACGAAACGAACCGCTCGCTCACGTTCCTCATCACGAGGCATCCGCCCGTAAACCCGCCGATACAACTCGTCTACCCGCTCTCGGAGCGCGCCTCCACTCTCGGAAATCCGCATCGAAAGAGTCTCAGCACTCATCCGCACCAAAGGAGCATTCATCAAAATCAATGACTGCGGCGCAATAACCGTCGCATTGCGACTACCCGTAGGCATCGTCGGATCAGGATGATCAAACTGCTCCAGCATCTCGTATAAATTATTCCTTATGATCGGGATATACAGAGATCGGCGCGTCATTTCGTACTTTGTCGCGTCTTTCGAAGTGTGATTGAAAACAAACTCTCGGTTCTTCAACGGCACCGTCTTGCCGCCTAGCGACACATCCAGACGACCGCTCACAGCCAACAGCGCATCCCGAATCGGTTCAGCCTCAAGACGCCGAATCTCCGCACGGCCCCATAAACGGTTCTCTGGATCCAGCATCCTCGGACTCACCCGCTCCCCATCCGCTACCGAAGCCATCCGTTCCGGATAACTCGATGCACGCCGATACGCCTCCGATCTCATCATCAACCGATGCATCCCTTTCAAACTCCACCCGCCCTCCACCAACTCGCTCGCTAACCAATCCAACAACGCCGGATGAGTCGGCTTATCACCCAACACCCCAAAGTTTTCCGTAGACCCAACCAAGCCTCGTCCAAAATGCCAACGCCACAGGCGATTCACCATCACTCGCGCCGTCAACGGATGCTCCGGCGACGCAATCCACTCAGCTAACTCCAACCGACCACTCGCTCCCTCAGCAATCGGCCCAAACTTTCCCCCCATCACCAGCGGCACACCCCGTCGAACCTCCTTACCCAACGTCAGATAACTCCCACGCAAATGCACCGGTGTCACCTCCTGCACCTTCCCCTCTGTCACACCCATCGCCGAAGGCAGTTCCATCACCTTTGCCTGCGCCGCCGCAACCTCTCCCTGCAGTTGCTGAATCCGCGCCAACACCTCTCCCTCAAAGGCTTCCTCCACCTTCTCCGGAATCGCAAGAAAACCTCCCTTTCCCCCAACCGCCCCTAATGCCGCCGCCAGTACCGAATCCTCCGGCACCGTCGCTTTCGCATCCTTCTCCCTAGCCGCCACTAACCCACGCCGCGCCGCATCAAAAAGCACCGTGTAATGAGACCGCACCGCCTCCACCGCACCCCCACCCACCGCACCATAAGAACACGCCATTTGGTGCCATGCCGCAAAAACGTCCTCTCCACGCC
>JBEEPE010000136.1:0-3444 GCA_041191265.1 Verrucomicrobiota bacterium
TCCCCTCAATCACTAACCGATCCATCAACGCATTCCCCGACTTCTGAGTGAACTCCACGCCCGCCACCGTCCCGTCACGGTTCAAAGTCACATTCGCAATCAACTTCAAATCACCCCCGAGTTTATCTCCGGGATTCACGTTTCCCTTCAGCTGTTCCAACGAGAGTTTCTGCCCCTCGTACGGGTGGAAGAAGTTGAGTCGAATCAGCTCGTAGTACTTCAAAATCGGCTTCGGAAGGTTCCCCGTGTAGTCTGAATCAGAGGTATCCTCCTGCGAAGTCACTTTCAATCGCTTCGAATCCACCCAGTTCCGGCACCACTCGGCCATATTTCCCCGAATATCGAACAACTTGTTACTGTCGACCGCCATGCTCCCCACTTCTCTGGGTCCGTCGTCAGGATTCCGCCGCCAGACAGCGAGCTTTCGCAAATCCTTGAATGCACCCGCCCCCGACTTCGCATCTTTCACCTCTCCCTTAAGCACCGCCTTGTCCTCTTCTTCGTAGAAAGTTGACCACTCCCACTCGTGCGGAAGCCCAAAACTCCAATCCCTCGGTAACCAACCCTCCGCGTGTGCCGCATCCGTCAGCTTTTTACAAAAAGCCAGCGCCTCAGGGTGCGTCACATTGTTCACCGGAAGCTTCGAACCACGAAAGCTTGGGTGACTCGGGTTGTTCCCCATCACGCTCTCGTACTGGCTCTGAGTGACCTCCGTCACCCCCGCATAAAGATTACTCTTACGGACTTTTACGAACGCAGGCCCCCCGTTGAAATCGAAGCTGCCACCCGCTAGCCGAAAAGGCCCCTTCAACTTCGTCTCCATTACCGGTGCCATCGGAACCGGATTGGACGTCGCCACCGCCTGAACCGTCTGCTTATCGCATGCCGTCATCCCAGGAAGAAGCGCAGCTAATAGAACGACCGCCATTTGGACGGACGCAACGCTCCCGGAAACCATGCCCCGGATTTTCTTGGAAATCGGCATGGAAGGGATGCGAGCACCCCCCATACCACCCCGCGCCCAGCCTTCCCTTTCATTCTGGAACGCGCCCCCGCTCAGGGTAACGTGGCCGGATGAAACCCATCCAACACGTCCACTTTATCGGAATCTGCGGAACCGCCATGGGCGCCGTGGCCGCCGCCATGCGAGACCAAGGTTTCACCGTCACCGGGTCCGATCAGGACGTGTACCCGCCCATGAGTACTTTCCTTGAGAGCAAAGGGATAACCATCACTCGGGGCTACTCCCCCACCAACCTTCCCGAAAGCGCAGACCTCATCGTCGTCGGAAATGCCATCTCCCGAGGCAACCCCGAAGTCGAGGAAGTGCTCAACCGACGCCTGAACTACGTCTCGCTCCCCGAAACCCTGCGACAATTTTTTCTCCGCGGCCGCCACAACGCCGTCGTCACCGGCACCCACGGAAAAACCACCACCACCACCGCGCTAACCTGGATTCTCGCCTGCGCAGAGAAAAACCCTGCCTATCTCATCGGAGGCATTCCCAAAGACCTCCCCCAAGGATGCTCCCTTCACCCCTCCGAACACGTAGTCCTCGAAGGCGACGAATACGACACCGCTTTCTTCGACAAACGCTCGAAGTTTCTTCACTACCTGCCGGAAGTCGTTCTCATCAACAACCTCGAGTTCGATCACGCCGACATCTTCCAATCGTTAGAGGAGATTAAACTGTCGTTTCGACGGCTCATGAACGTCGTCCCGTCCAACGGCCTGGTGATTGCAAACGCCGATGATGCCAATGCGATGGAAGTTGCGTCGACGGCCCGTGCGACAGTGACGTCCGTGGGCTTCGGCGAGGCAGCCTCCCACCGCATCACCCAACCGGAGTACGGATCTGGCGCGTCCTTCCTGCTGGACGGCGAACGGTTCGAAATCTCCCTGCCCGGCGAGTTCAACGTGCGAAACGCGGCCATGGCCGCCACGGCCGCGCGCCATTTTGGCGTGCCAGTCGGCACCATTCGCGATGCTCTCGCTCGGTTTGCTGGGGTCAAACGTCGTCAGGAAATCCGAGGAGAAGTTCGCGGCATCACCGTCATCGACGATTTCGGCCATCACCCCACGGCCATCGATCAAACCCTACAGGCCCTGAGGCATCAGTACAAAGGGCGTCGGCTCTGGGCCGTTTTTGAACCCCGCTCCAACACCACACGTCGCGCGGTTTTCCAACAATCCCTTCCAGCGGCGTTCCAAAGCGCGGACGGCGTGATTTTCTCAAAGGTCGCGCGTCTCGAACAACTGGCGCCCGAAGACCGCCTCGACCCTGAACGGGTCATTTCAGATATCGGAGCCTCCGGAAAACCCGCATTTTACGAACCGGACGTCGACGCCATCATCCTGCGCTTAAAGGAGCACACTCAAGTCGGCGACGTGGTGGTGATTTTTTCGAACGGTGGCTTCGACAACATCCATAAGCGGCTTCTGACCGATTTGGCGTAACCATGTTGACCGACGATTTACTCGCCCCCTACGCACAGCGGACCGATCGAACGGCAGGGCGAGCGGTTGAGGAGCCTCCCCACCCCCTACGCTCATGCTACGAACGGGACCGAGCACGCATCATTCACACCCGAGCGTTTCGTCGGCTTGAGTACAAGACGCAGGTTTTCCTCAATGGCACGGGCGATCATTTGCGAACGCGCCTGACGCATACCATCGAGGTAGCCTCAATCACCCGCTCCATCGCTCGGGCCCTCCGTCTCAACGAGGATCTCGCTGAAAGCATTGCCCTCGCACACGACTTGGGACACTCCCCGTTCGGCCACTGCGGCGAAGATGCGCTGGATGAGTGCATGCGCGGTCACGGCGGGTTCGAACACAACCAACAAAGTCTCCGAATCGTCAGCCTGATTGAATGTAAACGTCCCGGCCTTCCCGGACTCAACCTCTCATGGGAGGTTCTGGAGGGACTCCACAAACACTCCAAACTTCCGGTTCATCCTGTTGCCGGAGTGCAGTATCCCTCTCCCAGCATCGAGGCCCAAATCGCCAATCTGGCGGATGAGATCGCGTATTCGAGTCACGATATTGAAGACGGAATCGATGAGGGCCTCCTCACGGAAGCGTTATTGGAAACCCTCCCTGTTTGGGCTGAAACGCGAGCGAATGTACTCAAGCATCACCCGCATCTCGAAGGTCCCACGCTTCAGCGCCAAGTGATCCGTGATTTAACCGATTCTACGGTGGACGACTTGATTGCGGAGACACGCCGCCGCCTAACCGAAGGCGGGTTCACATCCACAGAGTCTGTCCGAAAGCACGAAACCGCGCTCGCAGGATTCAGCCCGACCGTTCGCGCACGAAACCAGGAACTTCGGCGGTTTCTCTTCAAACACCTCTACCGCCATCCCACGCTCAACGACGTGAACGAACGCGGACGAGAAATCCTTCGTCACGTCTTCACCGCGTACGTCGCAGAACCCAATC
>JBEEPE010000137.1:0-2507 GCA_041191265.1 Verrucomicrobiota bacterium
GTCATTCCGCACTCGAACGCCTCATCCGCAAACACCACGGACGCGTCGCTGGCCTCGCCGCGCGCATGCTCAACTCCAGCGGACCCGCCCCCGACGAAGTCGCCCACGAGGTCTTCGTGAAAGTGTGGCGCTACGCCGCCCGTTACGAACCCTCCGCAAAGTTCGTCACGTGGCTCCTTCGCATCACTCGAAACCACGTCCTCAACGAAATTCGATCCCTCTCGCGTCACGTCCACGAATCGCTCGACGCCGTCTACGAGGAAAGCGACCTCCCAAAACACGACCCCGCCGAACCCGAAATCCATCGCCCCGACCGAAAAGCTCTCAACGACGAGTTAGAGGAAGCCGTCACCCGTGCCATGGCCGACCTCCCGGAAAATCAACGGGTCGCCCTCAGCCTGCGCCGCTTCCAAGACCTCTCCTACGAACAAATCGCAGAAGTGATGGATCTCTCCGTCGCCTCCGTGAAAAGCACCCTTTTCCGCGCCCGCACCGCCCTCAAAGAACGCCTCCGCCCCTATCTCGACGGAAACCCCGACAGCGAATCGCGCTGACGAGGTCAACGCCCACTGTGACGAACATCGCGCGCGGTCACACCGACCGCTATTGCTTTTGACCCCCCTTTTCTCTGACGGTTAAATCTCCCATCAGCTCAACCAAACCCCGAAGACCATGTCCACCTCCCCCACCATCATCTACACCATCACGGACGAAGCACCCGCACTCGCTACCCAATCCCTTCTCCCCATCGTCCAGTCGTTTACCAAACACGCCGGCATCACCGTCGAAACGCGCGACATCTCCCTCTCCGGACGCATCCTCTCCCACTTTTCGGACCTTCTCCCAGCCAACCAAAAAACGGCGGACGCCCTCTCCGAACTCGGAGCGCTGACCCTCAAACCCGAAGCCAACATCATCAAGCTTCCCAATATCAGCGCTTCCATCCCCCAGCTGAAAGCCGCCATCGCAGAACTCCAAGCCCAAGGATTCGCGCTCCCCGAGTTCCCCGAAAACCCGCAGACGGACGCTGAAAAAGACGCCCGCGCCCGCTACGCCAAAGTGCTCGGATCCGCCGTCAACCCCGTCCTCCGCGAAGGGAACTCCGATCGCCGCGCGCCAAAAGCCGTAAAAGACTACGCACGTAAACACCCACACTCCATGGGCGCGTGGACCCCATCCACCCGCACCAACGTCGCCGCAATGACCGAAGGCGACTTTTTCGGCAACGAAACGTCTTTCACCACCCAGACCGCATGCACCGTTCGCATCGAACTGGTCAAAGACGACGGCTCCATCCTCGTCCTCAAAGAGAAAACCCCGCTTCAAGCCGGTGAAATCTTCGACGGTACCGTGATGCGAAAAGCGGCCCTCGTGGCCTTTTACGAACGCGCCTTCGCCCAAGCCGCTCAACAAGGTCTCCTCGCCTCGCTGCACCTCAAGGCAACCATGATGAAGGTTTCCGATCCCATCATCTTCGGACACGCCGTGAAGGTGTTCCTCAAAGACTACATCGCCCGAAATCACGCCGCGCTAGAATCCCTCGGCGTCAACTTTAACAACGGCATCGGCGATCTCGTCGCAAAAATCCAAACATTGCCCGAAGCCCAACGCCAAACGCTCGAATCCGAACTCGCCGCAGCCATCTCAAACGGACCCGCGCTCGCCTACGTGAACTCGGACAAAGGCATCACCAACCTTCACGTCCCCAGCGACGTCATTGTCGACGCCTCCGTGCCCGCCATGGTTCGCGCCGGCGGCAAAATGTACGATGCCAAAGGCGACCTTCAGGAGACCCTCGCGCTCATCCCAGACCGCAGCTACGCCGGCGTCTACCAAGCTGTTCTTGATTTCTGCCGTGCCAACGGCGCGCTCGACCCAAAAACTATGGGGAGCGTCCCCAACGTCGGCCTCATGGCGCAAGCCGCTGAGGAATACGGTTCGCACAACAAAACCTTCGAAATCCCTGCGAAAGGCACGGTTCGCGTCGTCGACGACAGCGGACAAACCCGTCTCTCCCATCAAGTCGACGCAGGCGACATCTGGCGGGGTTGCCAAACCAAAGACGCCCCCATCCGCGACTGGGTAAAACTCGCCGTCAACCGCGCGCGCCTCTCCCAAACCCCCGCCGTTTTTTGGTTGGACGAACACCGCGCCCACGACGCGCAAATCCTCGCCAAAGTGAAGGCGTACCTCCCCGAACATGACCTCACAGGTCTGGAAATCCACGTGCTCGCTCCCGCCGACGCATGCAAGTTCTCGCTCGAGCGTATCGTGAAAGGCCTCGATACCATCAGCGTCTCCGGCAACGTGTTGCGCGACTACCTCACCGACCTCTTCCCCATCCTAGAAGTCGGCACCTCAGCGAAAATGCTCTCGATCGTTCCGCTCATGAACGGAGGCGGTCTCTTCGAAACTGGCGCCGGTGGCTCAGCTCCCAAACACGTTCAGCAATTCCAAGAGGAGAACTTCCTCCGCTGGGACTCGCTCGGGGAGTTCTTCGCCCTCGC
>JBEEPE010000138.1:0-7674 GCA_041191265.1 Verrucomicrobiota bacterium
CGGAGCTCGGCGAGGTGGAGGCTAGTTCGCTCAAGGGAGTTGTGGTGGATGAGCGCCAGGCGAAGTTGGTTGGGGAGTGGACTCGGTCACGGGCTTCGCGGCGGCACGTTGGGGCCGAGTACTTGAATGATGGCAACATGGCCAAGGGCGAGAAAACGGCGACGTTCACGCCTCAGTTGCCTGCTGCTGGTCGGTATGAGGTGCGGTTCGCTTATCCTGAGGGACCGAACCGGGCGCATGAGGTTCGGGTTACGGTATTTCATGCGGACGGTGAGGAGACGGTGGTTGTGGACCAGACTCAGCCACCGGCGGTGGATGGGTACTTTACGTCGTTGGGGACGTTTCGTTTTGAGAAGGATGGGGCGGGGTATGTGTTGGTGAGCAACGCGGGTTCGAAAGGTTTTGTGGTGATTGATGCAGTGCAGTTCATTCCTGAGGGAACCGTGGAAGGGTCGGGCAAGGTTGCTGGAGATTCCGGCAGCGCGTTGGAGAAGGCGAAGCAGGAGATGGCGGCGATGAATAGTCGGATGAAGGCGTTGGAGAAGGTGGCTCCGGCTCGGTCGGTAGCGATGGTGGTGGGGGAGAGTTCGGAGATTGCCGACACGGAGATTCGCGTGCGCGGGGTGGCGAAGCAGAAGGGCGCTCGAGTGCCCCGTGGGTTCATGCAGGTGGCGATGAAGCCGGGGACGCAACCGGCGATCAAGGACGGGACGAGTGGGCGACTGGATTTTGCGGAATGGTTGACCTCGGATACGAACCCGCTGACGGCGAGGGTGTTGGTGAATCGGGTGTGGGCTTGGGTGTTTGGTGCTGGGATTGTTCCGACAACGGAAAACTTTGGAACCACGGGAGAAGCGCCGAGTCATCCTGAACTATTGGATGATCTGGCGTTACGGTTTGTGGAGCAGGGCTGGAACTTGAAGCGCTTGGTGCGCGAGATGGTGGTCTCCCGCGCGTGGCGACAGGCTTCTGCGGAACCCTTGGAGGCCGATTCCCAGAACCGGTTGTGGTCGAGGCAGAACCGACGTCGTCTGGATGCCGACCAAATCAGGGATTCGCTGTTAGCGGTGTCGGGTCAGTTGAATCCGGCGTTCCTCGGTCCGAACATTAATGGAGCGCGTGAGATTAACGCGAATGATTCGGGTTCTCAGAATATCGAGTACAACTACATCTTCGCGGATAACCGTCGGAGCGTTTACACCCCAGCGTTTAGGAATAAGCGGCACGAAGTGTTTGAAGTATTTGATTTCGGGGACATCAACAATCCCATCGGGGTGCGCGAGAACAGCACGGTGGCTCCGCAGGCTTTGTTTTTCTTGAACAGCGCCTTCGTGGGTGAGCAGGCACTGGCCTTGGGTGAACGATTTGCGGCGATGGATGGCGATGTGAGGGAGGTTGTAGAAAAGATGGTGCTCACGGTGCTTGGGCGGACGGCTTCGGAGGACGAGATGACGATTCTGATGCGGCTCGCTGGCGAGGCTCCGTTGTTGGCTGCGTCTGCAGAGGAGGGGCGAGGTTTGCCGGTGCGGTCCGGCCTTGAGAGCGGCGAACCTCTTGGAAAGCGGTTGGGGCGTGTGGCGCACGCTTTGTTTGCGTCTGTCGATTTCCGTTACTTGAAATGAATATGAAGACACCGATTGAAACCTTGGGATTGCAGGGGCGCCGCGCGGCGTTGAGCCAGTTGGCGTGCGGGTTCGGTGCGATGGCGTTCGCGGGGATGGCGGGACGGGTTCAAGCCACGGGTGCGGGTGGAAACCCGCTCGCTCCGAGGGCGGGAGTCCTGCCGGCTCGGGCGAAGCGCATTATCTTTTTGTTCATGCAGGGGGGGGTCAGTCACGTGGACAGTTTTGATCATAAGCCGTTGCTGACGAAGCACGCGGGCGAGATGATGGATTTCAACGATCTTCGCTCGATTGCGAAGACGGGGACGAGTCCGAAGCAGCGGGTGATGGCTCCCATGTGGGAGTTTAAGCAGCGAGGGCAGAGCGGGATGTGGGTTTCGGATTTGTTCCCTGAGATGGCGCGTCATGCGGACGACTTGTGTGTGATTCGTTCGATGCAGACGGAGGGGATTGCGCACGGTCCGGCGACGTTGTTTTTGCACACGGGTTCGACGGCGTTTGTGCGTCCGTCCATGGGGGCGTGGGTGGGATACGGGTTGGGCACGGAAAACTCGAATCTTCCGGGGTTTGTGACGATTTGTCCGAGTCTTGGAAACGGGGGGCCACGGAACTATGGGACGGCGTTTTTGCCGGCGGTTTACCAGGGAACAGCGGTGGGGCGTTCGGGGCAGTCCATGAGAGAGGCGGGGATTCGTAATCTCTCTCCGGGGAGCGTATTTGGGGGTGATTCAGTTCAGATGGAAGCGATTCACGCGTTGAACGGAGTTCAGGCGCGGGATGCTGCGGCGGGATCGTCGGTTGACGCGATGGTTCGGAGTTATGAGCTGGCGTGGCGGATGCAGGGTGCGGCTCCTTTGGCGTTTGATATCGATTCAGAGCCTGAGCATGTGCGTGATTTGTATGGGATTGGGCGGAAGGAGACGGAGCAGTTTGGCCGGCAATGTTTGTTGGCGCGGCGTCTTGCGGAGTCGGGGGTTCGGTTCATCCAAGTGAACTACGGCGACAACTCGAATAATCCTTCGTGGGATCAGCATTCGAATCTGAAGAAGCATGGTGACCATGCGCTGGCGGTGGATCGTCCGGTCGCTGGCTTGCTGGAGGATTTGAAGCAGCGGGGGATGTTGGAAGACACGATTGTGTGGTGGGGCGGCGAGTTTGGGCGGACTCCTTACGCGGAGAAGAACGGGACGGGGCGCGACCACAACCCTGCGGGCTTTTCGGTTTGGGTAGCGGGTGGCGGGTTTAAGTCGGGGTTGGTGTACGGGGAGACCGATGATTTCGGGCATCATGCGGTGGTGGATAAGGTCCACATGCATGACTTGCACGCGACGCTGTTGCATGCACTTGGGTTGGAGCATGAACGGTTGACGTTCCGTCATGCGGGACGGGATTTCCGTCTGACCGATGTGCACGGGCATGTGGTGAGCGATTTGTTTGTTTGAAACCGAAGATTTGAACCATGAAGAACGGGATGACTGGACGCGTATTGGCCGCTGGATTGGCGGGGTTAGTGTTGGGTTTTTGTGCGGCGGATGCGGCACCCCGAACGGCTGAACAGGCTGCGGTGGCCCTGGAGCGGTTGGATTCTGCGGCGCAGGGCGTGCCGATTTTATTGATTGCTGGGTCGGTTTCCAATAAGGCGGGACAGCACGAGTATTTTGCGGGGTGCACGTTGTTGGCGAACTGGTTGCGACAGAATCCTGGGGTGGTTCCTGTTCAGGCTGCGGAGGGTTGGCCGACGGACGAGTCGTTGATTGATCGGGCGAAGGTGATTGTGGTTTTTGCCGATGGAGGAGCGAAGTTGCCGTTCTTGGAGCCTCAACGGATGGAGCGTGTTCGGGCGGCGGTGAAGCGCGGGGCGGGGTTAGTGTTGTTGCATCAGGCGGTGGATGTTCCGGCGTCGGTGAAGGACGAGATTGGCGCGTGGATGGGAGGCGTTTGGCAGTCGGACATTGGTGCGCGTGGGCATTGGGATATGGAGTTCAGTTCATTCCCGAAGCATCCCGTCACTCGTGGGGTTGAGCCATTTTCGGCACCGCTGGATGGCTGGCTCTACAATCTTCATTTCCAGAAGGATGCTGTGCCTTTAGTGAGCGGTTCAGTTCCCGATAAATCGCGTTCGACAGCGGATGCTAAATCGCATGTGGGCAGAGCAGAAGTGATTGGGTGGGCCTATGAGCGTCAGGGAGGGGGGCGCAGCTTTGGTTTCACGGGGTGCGATTTGCATCGCAACTGGGGGGTGGAGTCGCAGCGCAGGTTGGTGGTGAACGGGATTTTGTGGGCGGCGGGCCTTGAAGTGCCGGAGGCAGGGGCGAAAGTGGAAAATCCGGCGGCGGACTTGTTGCGTTGGATGGACGAGAAGACCAAGGAGGCCAAAGCGAAATGATGTCACGGGGCTTGTCCGACGGGAAATGGGGTATTGTCAGGGGATACCCATCCGGACAGGCTCAGAACCGATTTTCCCCCGCGGCAGCCGGCTGCTTCTCGAGAGGTTCGGGTGCGGTGCTGGCTGGGTAGGGGACCAAACAAAACAATCCCCCGGAAGATGTCGCTAATCAGCGGCGTTGCCGGTTTTTCAAAAACCATGAGTGCCAATAAAACCCAGAGGATGACGGATTCCCGAGTGAGCCGTCGCGATGTTGTGAAAACGGCCGGTCTGCTCACTGCAGCGGGCGTGGCGTTTCCTTACGTGTCCCGTGGAGCGGACGAGAACAAGCTAATCCGGATTGGATTGGTTGGAGCGGGCGGTCGCGGGACCGGCGCGGCGGACCAGACGCTGAGTGTTGCGGGATCGAACGTGAAGCTTGTTGCTGTTGCTGATGCATTTGCGGACAAGGTTTCGCGTGCGGTGACCAATCTCGGGAACAAGCACAAGGAGAAGGTGGATGTGACGCCTGACCGCCAGTTCGTTGGGTTGGACGGTTACAAAAAGATTTTTGATCACTGTGATTTGGTGATTCTTGCAACGCCTCCGGGGTTCCGTCCGGACATGTTTGCTGCAGCGGTAAAGGCTGGGAAGCATGTGTTTATGGAGAAGCCGGTTTGCGTTGATGCGGCGGGTGCCAAGACCGTTTTGGACGCAGCGAAGGAAGCCGATGCGAAGGGGTTGAAAGTGGTGGTTGGCTTGCAGCGTCATTATGCGGGCAACTACCGCGAGACGGCGAAGCGGATTCAGGACGGGATGATTGGTCAGATTATCTCGGCAAATGTGTACTGGAACGGCGGTCCGATTTGGTATCGGAAGCGGGAGGAAGGGATGACGGAGACGATGTTCCAAGTGCACAACTGGTACCACTTCTGTTACCTGTCTGGGGATCACATCTGCGAACAACACGTTCACAACTTGGATGTTGCGAACTGGTTCCTTGGTGAAACGCCTTCGAGCGCGTTTGGCATTGGGGGACGTCAGATGCGTCCGGCCGATCAGCCGTCTGAGATCTACGACCATTTCGGGATTAATTATCTGTATGCGAGTGGAGCGTCGGTGAGCAGTCACTGCCGTCAGGTTCCTGGCGGGCAGGGGCGTGTGACCGAGGAGTTCCGCGGGACGAAGGGTTTTGCGACTCCGGGCAAAATCACGAACTACAAGGGCGAGACCATCTGGAAATACGAGGGCAAGAACGACAACCCGTACCAGGTGGAGCATGACGAGTTGCACGACGCGATTCGCAAGAACACGCCGTTGAACAATGCGTACTACGGCGCGACGAGCAGCTTCACGGCGGCTTTGGGGCGTTACGCTGCTTACTCTGGTAAGGAGTTGAAGTACGACGAGGTGCTCAAGAGCGGACACCGAATTTTCCCTGAGTCGATGGATCCGAATGGTCCGGCTCCGGTGAAGCCGAACGCCGATGGGAGTTACACGATTCCGGTCGCTCGCGACTATAAGATGTAATCTGACTGTGACGGAAACTGGGTGAGGGGCGGTTCGTCCCTCATTTTCCGGTTCCGAATGGGCGCCATGAGGGGCAACCTTCTGGCGCCCTCTTTTTTGTAGGGAAAAACGATGTTGTTGAGAAATCTGATTCTCCGGAATTTCCGGTGTTTTGAGCAGGTGGAGGCGTCGTTTGGTCCGGGGTTGAATTTGGTGATTGGTCCGAATGCGCGAGGTAAGACTTCTTTGTTGGAAGGGGTTTGCGTTTTGTTGCGGCTACAAAGTCCGCGTGCGGCGCGGTTGGGAGAGGTGATTCGGTACGGGCAGCGGGGGTTGGTGGCGGACGGTTATTTTGACCGGTTGCATCTCCAGTTTTATTATGGACTCTCGCGCAAGAAGTTGGCGTTGGATGGGGTTGAGCAGAAGGATGGGTCTGACTATTTAGCGGCGGCGCGGGTGGTGTGGTTTGGGAACGGGGATATGGAGTTGGTTGCGGGCGGTGGCGACAAGCGTCGTCGGTTTTTGGATTTTGTGGGGGCGCAGCTGGATTCGCGTTATCGCGGGGTGTTGCGAGAGTACGAGCGGAGTTTGCGTTCGCGGAATCTGCTTTTGCGGGCGCCGCAGGTTCGGTGGGCGGAGGTGAAGGCGTTTAACGAACCGTTGGTGAGGGCGGGTTCGGAGTTATGGGCATTGCGTGCGGACCTTGTGGCTAGGTTGGCTCCGTTCGTGACGGAGGCGTACGCGGCGATTTCGGGCAACCCAAGCGAGCTGATGTCGTTGATGTATTTGGCGGGGGTGGGGGGTGGTGTTCCTGGTGATGTTGAATGGTTCGAGCGGAGTCTGGGCGAGTCGCGCGACGATGAGGCGAGGTTACGCTCTACGTTGGTTGGGCCGCATCGAGACGACGTACAGATGCTTTTGATGGAGCATCCGGCGGTGCAGGGGAGCGAAGGGCAGCAGCGGAGTGTTGCGTTGGCCCTGCGCATGGCTGCGGTGCGCGTTTTTACCGAACATTTTGGACGAGGTCCGGTGCTGTTGCTGGACGATGTGATTGGCGAGTTGGATGCCGGACGTCGGGGACGGCTGCTTGGGATGTTGCCTGCGGATGCGCAGCGGATTGTGGCGACGACCTCGCTCGACTGGTTGCCGGAGGGCGCGCGCGACGCGCAGGTGATTCGTCTTTAAAGCTCAGTTTTTCGGAATGACGGCGATGGTCGGTGGTGGCAGTTTGCGGTTATGGCTGTTTCAGGAATTGATTTGGTTGAAGAGATCCGCGAACTGCGTGTGAGCCGGCGTGCGGTGATTTTGGCGCACAACTACCAGGATAAAGAGATTCAGGAAGTGGCTGATTTTGTGGGGGACAGTCTCGGTTTGGCTTATCATGCGGCGGCTACGGACGCGGAAGTGATCGCGTTTTGCGGTGTTCATTTCATGGCTGAGACCGCGAAGATTGTGAATCCGGCGAAGACCGTGATTTTACCAGATATGGACGCGGGTTGTTCGCTGTCCGATTCGTGTCCTGAGAGCCGTTTGCGGGCGTATCTCGAAGCGAATTCGCACCGCAACTTTTACGTGGTGGCTTACATCAATTGCTCCGCTGGGGTGAAGGCGTTATCGGATGTGATTTGCACTTCTGGGAATGCGGTTCGGATTGTGGAGCGGGTTCCGGCGGATCGGGAGATTCTGTTCGTTCCTGACGAGAATCTGGGTCAGTGGGTGATTGAGAAGACGGGCAGGCCGATGGAGCTATGGAAGGGGAACTGTCATGTGCACATGGAGTTTACGCGGGACAGTGTGGAGCGGATCCGTGCTGGGAATCCGGGGATTCCGCTGGTGGCGCATCCTGAATGCACGCGGGCGGTGCGGTTGCTTGCGGATGAGGTGTGTTCGACGGAGCGGATGGTGGGATGGTGCAAGGAGCATCCTGCGAATGCGTTTATTGTGGTGACGGAGTCGGGGATGCTACACCGGCTTCGTCGAGAGATTCCGGGGAAAGAGTTCATTCCGGGGCCGACGGATGCGTGTGCGTGCGCGGATTGCCGCTTCATGAAGCGAAACACGCTCGCGAAGCTGCGGGATGCGTTGGATACGCTTTCACCGCGCATTGAGATGGCTGAGGAGGTTCGGTCACGGGCTGAGATGCCGATTCGCCGGATGTTGGAGTGGAGTCGGTGAGGC
>JBEEPE010000139.1:0-21338 GCA_041191265.1 Verrucomicrobiota bacterium
CGTCGAACAATACCTCGCAGTTGCCAACGCCGTTGTCGCCAAAACACCCGTCCTAAAAGATGCGGCACTCAGCGGGTTGGCGAAGGAACGCGTGACTCGCCTCGCCCGAATGGCTTACCGGCGCACACCTTCCTCGGGGGAAATCGATGTCCTCATGGAGGTGCATCGCCTCGCCGTCGACAAGGGGCAATCCCCCGATGCGGCCCTTCGTCTCGTCCTCAAGGCTATCCTAGTCTCTCCACAGTTTCTCTTCATCACACCAAGCTCCGATGAAGAACCCTCCGAGGCGGTTGTTCCCCTCGATGACCATCATCTCGCGTCGCGCCTCTCCTATTTTCTCTGGGCCGCGCCACCAGACGCTGAGTTGGCCCGGCTTGCGGACGAGGGACGCCTTCACGAACCCGAGACGCTGGCCAATCAGACGAGGCGACTAATCTCTGATTCACGCTCGCGCGCTCTGTTCGACGGATTCGGTGCCCAGTGGCTCGGATTGAACAAGCTCGCCGGCAAAACGTTTGACGCCCAAAAGTTTCCATGGATGACCTCCGAACTTCGCGCGGCGATGTACGACGAGGCACGCATGCTGTTCGAGGAAGTCCTCCGTGGAAACCAGAGGATTCTGGACCTCATCGAAAACGACCACACATTCGTCAATGACACGCTTGCCAGTATCTATGACATCAAATCGCGCAAGACCGGGAATGTTCTCCAAAAAGTTCACCTCGATTCACGGAATCGCGGAGGAATCCTCACCATGCCAGGCGTGCTTTCGACCACCTCGTTCCCTGACCGATCGAGTCCCGTAAACCGCGGCGTTTGGGTGCTCGAACAAATCTTGGGCGAACACGTTCCTCCCGCCCCGCCAAACGTCCCCAGCCTCGAGAAACAGGATAAAACGAAAGTCGCATCGCTCACTCTCCGTCAACGCACCGAACTGCACCGATCGGATCCCGTCTGCAATAACTGTCACAAAATTCTCGATCCCATTGGCTTCGGATTGGAAAACTTTGATGCCACCGGACGATGGCGCGAGATGGACGAGTCCGGCGGTCGGATTGACGCGTCAGGAGAACTGCCAGGCGGGATTGCGTTTCAAACCCCTGCGGAACTCAAAACCATCATCGCGAAACGGTCGGACGAAGTGACCCGCAACTTGACCGGGAAGATGATGGCTTACGCCTTGGGCCGTCAGCTCGAAGGTTACGATGACATCGTTGCAGACCAGCTGGCTGCAAAAGTGACTGCCGACGGCGCGAAACTTCAAACGCTCGTCGTCGAAATCGTCACCAGTTACCCTTTCACCCACCGTCGCACAAAACCTTAACTCCCTCACCCCATGAATAAACCTTGGTTGATTGACCGTCGCACGTGCATCAAAGGCCTCGGAGCCGCACTCTCGCTCCCGCTCCTCGATGGGATGGGCTGGGCTGAAAAAAACGCTCCTGCAGCCACAAAGCGTCCCATCCGTCTCGGCTTCATGTACATGCCGCACGGCGTCATCATGGATCAGTTCTGGCCAGCATCACCCGAATCCTTTCTTTCGGAACCTCCACCAGCGCTCGCTCCGCTGCGATCGGTGCTTCCGCAATGCACCCTCATGAAGGGCGTGGCCGGAACCCCCATCGCGCCATTCAACGGAGCCCCCCACGCGCTCGAGCTTTCCACCTGGCTCACCGCAAGCCTGCCGCGGGCTGATCGCCGGAACACGGTCGACATCGCGATTTCAGCGGACCAAATCGCGGCAAACTACATCGGCGTTTTCACTCCACTCCCATCGCTCGAACTGGCGACCATGCCCCAAACGCACAAGGAGAATCAGGAAGGCCTCCATGAAGCCTACTACTCCCACTGCAGTTTCAGCGGTCCAACACAGGCCCTACCCGCCGAAACAAACCCGCGTAACGTCCTCAAACGTCTGTTCCAAAACACGGAATCGTCCGACAAAACCGCACAACGAAAGACCAGCGACCCGCTCGAACGCAGCATGCTCGACATCGTTCTCCAAGGTGCAAAATCCCTTCGCGGAAAACTCGGTCAGTCAGACCGCGCAAAGCTCGACGAGTATCTCGACAGCGTCCGGTCCCTCGAACGCCGCATCACCGCGATTGAACTGCGTCAGGCCGAGGCGGCCAAGGCAAACGCGGGGGTCACTTCGACCAAGCGCAGCGGAAGCGATTCTGTCCCGATTCCAATCGTCATTCCCGAAGGCGATCGGCGGAGCGATTACATGGACGTCATGTGCGACCTCATGGTCCTCGCGTTCCAAACCGATACGACCCGAGTGAGCACTTACATCGGTTCGACACCGAACGGCGTCTCTTACCCAGAGCTTGGGTTCAGCGATCAACACCACTCGCAGACGCATCACAACAACGAGACGGTGAAGGTGGATAAAGTGGCCAAAATCACCGCGTTCAACATTGAGCGGTTCGCACGCATGGTCGTTAAAATGCAGGGCATCCAAGAGGGAAACGGAACCCTGCTCGACAACTCCATCATGATGTGGGGCTCCGGCTTGGAAGATGGCAACAAGCACACTCGCGCAAACCTGCCTTTCATTCTCGCGGGCAAAGGCGGCGGTTCCATCAACTCGGGCCGTTTCATCACCGGCGCGTCAGGAAATCAGGGAGACTTGTTGGGCACGCTACTCACCTGCGCTGGCATCCCGCTCGACAGACCTATCGGCATTGCAACCAAGCAGTTTGATGAGCTGAAGGCGTAAGGATTTTCCGAACGTCTCGCATCCGGGTCAAAGGGTTCTCCGAACACGCCGGCCTTATGCAGCGTTTCGGCCTCTACGGTTGTTTCGCGCACCGCAAAAGCACCCCAATCAGTAATAGTACCCTTTCGACAAAGGGAACCCGGAAGCGCTTTTCCATGACGCGGTAGCCACCCGCCTGAATCTTCTCAAGCACGCGCTGATAGGAGGCCCGCATCATCTCAGCAGCCACCATAACGCCGCGACTCCTCGTCGGCAGGGCACGACGCGCTGCTTCAAAGTAACCAAACCCCATCTCGGCCATCTCGCGCGCGCACGCCTCAAACGCCGGCGTCTGTCGAAAACAGTGGATGTCCTCCTCCCTCACGCCATGCCGATCCAACAGGTCGGACGGCAGATAAACGCGACCATGCCGCTCCCAGTCCTCCCGCACATCCCGCAAAATATTCGTAATCTGCAACGCCAAGCCCAGCTTCACCGCGTAATCGTCCACCTCCGGACCCGCCCCAAACAACCGCGCACTCACAATCCCCACCAAACTCGCCACCCGATGGCAATACTCCCGTAAAGCCTCCCAGGTCTCATAGCGCCGCTTGGTTAAATCCATCCGGCACCCGTCAACAATTCCCAGTAACCACCCCTCATCTAATCCCTCCGCCAACACCAACTCCCGCACGCCTCGCTCCAAATACCCTGCATCCCGCTGTTCACCGCGAATCACCCGTTCCCAGCGCTCCAGCGCTGCCGACCGCTGACTGTCCGTCATCCCAGGCTCGTCCACCACATCATCAACATCGCGGCAAAACGCGTAAAAAATCCGCATACCGCGCCGGCGATGCCGAGGCAGAACGGAGAGCACATAGGCCAAGTTACTGCCCTGCCCCCGCGCCACCACTTCACGCTCATAATCCTCCAAATCCGCATCTCCGCGTCCGCGAAGTGCAGGAAAAATCTCGGTTCCAGCGCGATTGGTTGTGCCCATCTTCAATCCCAATGCGACCGTCGCGCGCCCGCGAGCGCAAGCAGGAAGCCTGCACAAACATGCAGCACCAAGACCGCAACCGCAGCACCTACACCGCACACCGGCGTCGCAGTCGTCTTCAACACGGCATCAAAATGCCGCATGTCATGGAAGGTCTGCACAAACCCGGCCCACGCCCAGTAACCCTCAATGAAAGGGCGACTCAGTCGTCCCAGCCAATCCGGCATCGCGAGAACCGCGCCCGAAAGCGGCAATTGAAACCCAACGAGATACACCGTCAGAAGCGAGCTTTGCTCCGGCGTCCGCATCAAAGCCGAAACGCCCAGCGCCACCATTCCCATCGCAAAGTTAGCGAGCACCAGCAACATCGCCTGCGCAATCCAATCGCCAGGCAATCCCACAAACATCCCGAGAAAAACCGCCATCCAGAGCGATTGAACCAGCGACAGCACAGCAACAAATGCGGATTTACCAGCCAGATATGCTTCAGGCCTTAACCCCGAAAAACGCTCTTTTTCAAAGATCAAGCGCTCTCCCGACACCTCACGCGCCGCATTATTCGCCCCCATCAAAGAAAGCAGAACCACCTGAAACAAAATCAACCCTGACACCAGCGATCCCACCCGCATGTAGCTCGCCGTGCTCTCCAAATCCGACGCCAACTGCCGAGCAATATCCGCCCCGCCAAACCGCTCATTAAAAGCCGCTAACCCAGGTATTCCATCCAGCGCGAACATCAGCACTAGAACAGGAAATCCAAACACCATCGCAGCCTGCAGCCCCAACGCACCACGATCCCGCATCAGCAAACGAAGCCGCCGCCAAAACACCACCGACGCCTGCTCCCTAAAACGCCCCACAGAGCGCTCGACCACCCCAGACGATGATCCAGAAACACTCCGCAGCGCTACCACATACCCCTCCCGTTTCCGCGCCCATGAGTCCGCCCACTCCTCCGGCGCTCGCATCCCCAGCCTCGGATAAAGCTCCTCCATGTCGGTAATTCCAAAATAGTGCCCCAGTAAACTCGGGGCCCCATGGTAGACCAACCGCCCCGCACACAGCACCACCACCTCGTCATGCAGCGCCAGATGCCGAAGGCTGTGCGTGACGTTGAGCACCAACCGGCCGCGCGCAGACTCCTGACGCAACAAACCAACCACCTCCTCTTCCGACCGCGGATCGAGTCCGCTCGTCACCTCGTCGCACATCAGAATCTCCGGCTCACTCATCAACTCCAACCCCAGCGCTAATCGACGCCGCTGCCCCCCCGAAAGAACCGAAATCCGGCGAGTAACATCTAACCCCACACGCGCCGCGACGGCTTCCACCGGATCCGGATCCCCCGCGACATCCAAACCACGAATCCGCATCGCGTCCTCGAAACATTCCCCCACCGTTAGTCCCTCATGCGCAATGCTGAACTGCGGCACATATCCCACCTCTCCCGCATCAAACTCAGCATCGTCGCCCAACTCCGTCCCGCGCCAAACGACCTTCCCCTCCGTGTGCCCCAAAATGCCAGCGACCACCTTGAGGAAAGTGCTCTTCCCACATCCGCTTGGCCCCAAAATCGCCACCAACCCACCCGTCCCCTGCAACGACAGACTGACGTCTTGCAACAAGCGAACCCTGTCTCCAACCGTCAACCCCACCCCCACGAAATCCAATCCCGCACCCGCTTCCACTGGGAGATTCTCAGACATCCGCTTAGCCCCCCTCGCTCAAGCGTTTCTTCGGAGCGTCGTGCAACATCGCATGCGCCTCGGGCAAAATACTCCGAATCCGATCAGCAAAAGCGTAGGAACCGGAAACCGCATCCGTCAGCGCATCCAAATCCCAATCGCCCCCCACACGTCCCGAAAACCAGTGTCCCGCGGTTCCCATCAGGTTGTACCGCATCTTGCCCCACTGCGTAAGGTCGAGCGCCTTCGCATACGTCCATAACCGCAGAATCTCCTGCAGGTTCACTCCGCCCGGCAATGCGTCGTAATCCGGCAACCCCTTCCACCACCCCTCCATCCACTCACGCCCGTGCACCGACTCCAACTCAGCCCGCAATCGCACTTCCACCGGTTCGGATAACTCCCGCGCCCGGTCCGCCAACGCCACCGCCTTCACGTGCTCATCAAAATCCTCCGGCTTCGAGGCCCCAATCGAAAGGGTGTGCACCTCCGGACGCGCAAAACAAAACAGATCGTTGAACACCATCGGGGAGAGCGAATCGCACAACCGAACCAGCTTCTCCGATGGCGCGTAAAGCATCCCACCCTTGTCGTTCGGCGAGATAATAAACACCCCCATGTCGCGCCGCGTCGCCTCTTCAATCGAGGGCCAGTTCAGCTCCCCCACGAAATACCAGTGCAGGTTAACGTAATCAAAACCATCCGTAGCGATTGCCTTCGTGATCAGGCGGTTCGTGCCGTGTGTGCTGAAACCAACGTGACGGCACCGGCCCTCCCTCTGAAGCTGGCGGGCCATCTCCAAACACCCCCTTTTCTGAACCGACCACTCCAACGTCTGCTCATCATTCACCCCGTGAAGCGATAGCAAATCAACGTAGTCCAAACCCAAATACCGCAACGACGTCTCGAACCGTTCCAAAAAGAGTTTCGGATCCGCAGAAGGCTCCACCTTCGTCTGAACAATCATCTTCTCCCGAGGCAACTTCGGCAAAAGCCACCCCAACTGCATCTCGCTCGACCCGTAAAACCGAGCCGTCTCGATATGGTTAATCCCCAACTCCAACGCACGCAAAACCGTCGCCTCCAAGTTTCGTTGCCCCGCCTCCTCCACCGTCTTCGGATCAATGTCGCTCCAGCTCTGCTGATAACGCATCCCCCCGCACGTCAATACGGGCATTTGAATCTCCGTCCTTCCGAAACGTCTGTATTCCATAAGCTTACTCAAACCTACTCCATCATCTCGTCATCCGCCTGCGTGATCCGAATCACTTCCTCAACAGTCGTCTGACCGCGCAGCACTCGGCGCCACCCATCCTGACGCAACGTTAACATCCCGTCCTGCGCCGCCCGTTCCTTCAAAACCGTCCCCGTCGCCTTATTCACAATCAACCGACGAAGCCCCTCGCTCAGTTCGCAAATTTCGTAAATGGCCGTTCGCCCGCGGTACCCCGACCCACGACACGCATCACACCCGCGACCTTTGTAAAAAATGGTCCCCTCCGGAAAATCACCGCCCGCTTCCTCCAACAACTCGCGCGAATAGGTCGCCGGCTCTTTGCACGATTCGCAAATCGTTCGAACCAAGCGCTGGGCCAAAAATGCACGCACCACGCTCGCGAGCAGGAATGGCTCAATCCCCATGTCCAAAAGACGCGTAATCCCACCCACCGCATCGTTCGTGTGAAGGGTCGAAAAAACAAGGTGCCCCGTCATCGCCGCACGAATCGCAATCTCGGCCGTCTCGAAATCTCGAATTTCCCCCACCATCACCACGTTCGGATCCTGACGCAAAATCGCCCGCAGTCCGTTCGCGAAGGTCAGATTAATCTCCGCCTTCACTTCAATCTGCGAAACCCCGTGCATCCGATACTCGACCGGATCTTCGATCGTGATGATTCGCCGCGACACGGAGTTGATGGCGGAAAGAAAAGAATACAGCGTCGTCGATTTCCCAGACCCCGTCGGCCCCGTCACCAAGATAATCCCATTCGGTTGAGCCAGCAGCTCGCGCACAATCCCCAACTGACGATCGGTCATGTCCAACCGGTCCAAATTGTACGTGTGATTTCTGAAAAGCAAACGAAGGGAGACGCTCTCGCCCCATGCCGTCGGAATCGTGGAAACACGCACGTCAATGTTCGCTCCAACATCCGTCATCGAAATACGTCCGTCCTGCGGCAACCGCTTCTCCGCAATATCCATCTTCGCCATCACCTTGATGCGCGAAATCACCGCGTTCTGGAGCAACCGCAACTGCGGAGGAACCGCTGCCTCATGCAAAATCCCATCAATCCGGTACCGAATCCGTAAATCTTGCTCCAGTGGCTCAACATGAATGTCCGTCGCACGTTCTTGAATCGCCTCACGCAAAATCTGATTCACAAACCGTTGCACGCTCGCCTCCGGATTGTCCGTGTTCAAATCATGCGTCAGTTCACGGTCATCACTCGTGTCATACCGATCCGAACTCTCCAGCAACTCCTCCAACGTCTCCGCACCCACACCATACAACGCCTTAATCTTCCGCAATAAAGGTCCTCGAGCCGCAATCACCCACTGGACCGAACGTCCCTTGAAATGACGCTCCGCAAGCCGACGCGGCATCTGGTTAAACACATCGTACGTAGCGAGCTTCACCACTCCCGAATCAGTGACCTCAATCGGCAAAATGTGATGCTTGAAGACAAACCGACTCGGCAGCATCCCGACTCCCGCACGCCCGATCGCCAGATTTTCCATCGCGACATAAGGAACCCGCGCCCATCCCGCAAGTGCCTCCGCAAATCGGATTTCATCCACTTTGCCAGAATCCAAAACGGCCATTGCCCATGACCCGCCAGAGGGCGGACGAATCAAAGCCAACTCTGCGACCAAGTCATCCGGTTCGACCTTTGCCGCCCGAAGCACGTCAGCCAATGCATCTCTCGAACTCATGCAATCCCTCCTTGGAATCAAAACGAGGAAAACCTGTTATCGAGCCGCCGCACCCGTTCGCTCTTTCGGTGCAACAAAGGGCTTGGCTCGGACCGCTGCCCCCTCGTCGGATTTCCCTGCTCCCCCCTGCTTAGGCAAGAGTTCCGGTGGCATCGGAGTTTCTGAAAGGTTCCCCGGAAACAACGGCTTCTCCGGCGGACCCGTCAGGTCGAGTCCCTTGACCACATCATCCCGAACACCAAGGGCTTCCGCATTACCATACGTTACAACTGGTTTGATAATAATCACCAACTCCGTGCGTTTCTTCACAATCGACGACGACTGAAACGCTCTCCCAAGCAAGGGGATGTGCTGAAGAATCGGAACCCCAGAGACGTTCTTGTCGTTACTCTCCTTAATCAACCCGCCCAAGACCAATGTCCCTTCATTAGGCACCATCACGCTGGTCTGCAACGTGCGCGACGCAATCGTTGGAATCCGATTGTTATCAATCAATGTGTCCCCAGACCGCTCGGCGACCACCTGAACAATGTCCAGAAAGACTTCTTTGTCCGAGTTAATCAGCGGCATCACTTCAAGCGTCAACGCAATCTCTTTGTAGCTGATGCTCGAGTTCGTCACGAGGGAACTGCCCGCAGTCGCCCCAATGCCGCTCTGAATGTTGGTCGGAACCGCAACCTCCTCCCCACTGGAAATGGTGGCTTTCTTGTTGTTGGACGCAAAAACGCTCGGACTCGAACGAACCCGAAACTTACGCGTGGATTCCAATGCGCTCACAATCGCGGTCATCGCATTTCCCGCCGTTACAAATCCGCTCAAGCCACCGTTCCCAGCATTCAGCGCCTTGGTGAACTTTGAGTCCGCTAAAAGGTCAACGAGATTCATCTTCAACTGGCCGTTGCTGTCCGTAACCAGCGTCCCATTCGAGTTAGCTTTCGTTTTCAACCCGTTCCCCAAAAGGTAGTTCGTTCCAGAGCTCTCATCATCAGAAAGCGTCAACTCACCGATGATTGTCTTCAGCATCACCATCGGCGCCCTCACATCTAGCTCATCCAAAATCTTCCCCACCTTGTCTTTCACCTCACCACTCCCAATCACGATGATCGCGTTCCGCCGCTTGTCCGCCAAAATCCGAGCGTTTCCCACAAGCCGCGTTTCAGGAACAATATCCCGTTCTTCAGTCCGCAGTTGTTGAGAAAGCGTGCTGCCGCCTCTGCCCGCGCCCGTCCGGTTCGCTCCGAATGCCGAGTTTCCGGAGTTGTTAAGGGATGAAAATGTGTTGGTCGGCGTCGGCGTCGCACCTGGCCTCGTTCCCTGCGCTCCCCCCTGATCTTTCGACCCTGGATCCGAAATCGCTTGAACCAATGCAGGAAGAACGTCTCCGGCAGAAACATACTTCAGTTCTCGACTCCACGGCGCGCCAAACTTCGCGTCCTCGTCGTAGTCCCGAATCAGCCCACGCAAAAACTCCATGTTGGCCGGACGCGAAACCACATGAATCCGATTCGTCCTCACATCCGCCGTCAGCCGAACCTTCCCAACAATGATGGAATCTTCGGACAAACCGCTGATTTCGATACTCGACGGACCGGACGCCGCCACCGCCGTTCCGGGAGCCGCACCCGCCGCGTTCGCAACCGCAGGAGTGGCTGGACGCGGAGCCGTCGTCGGAGCGGCACCTTGTTTGTTCTCGAAAAGCTCTTTGAGTTTTTCAACAACCTCCTTCGCATCCGCACGCTCCAACCCCACAAACTCACTCACCACCTCCGCCGGTTTGACGTCAGCCTCCTTAACCAACCGAATCAACCCGCGCAAAATCGCAGTATTCTCCGTGAGTAGAAGCGACTGCGCCTTCGGCAAAGCAACCACCGTGGGTGCATATTCCTGACGGGACGGAGGCATCGCATTCTGAAGAATGCTCGCCAACTCTTGCACATCCGCGAACTTCACTTTCATTAGGTACATCACCACTTCCTCACCCGAGGGAAGCTCCTGCGGATCCACCAGAATTTTGAGACCTGCACGCCGCGGAGGCTGGGAGGTGCCCGTCGCCTTCACGATTTTAGGGTCCGTTTCGGACGGGATCAGATGAAACCCATTAAATAAAAGGGTGATTTCCAATATGCGCAGAGCTTCATCACTCGGAAGCTCCTGATTGATCACCAAGTTCACCGGTCCCTGAACGCTGTTGTCCGCTATCACGTGCCGCCCAGTCAACTCCTCGTACTTTGCAATCAAATCCGCAACCGGAGCATTCGGAAAAATCAATCGGTGCTTGGATGTCGCCGCCGCGGGTGAAACCGCTGCGGGAATCGGCGCTTGAGCTCTCGTTTGTTCCGCAGAAGCGCACAAAAACAAACCAAGCAGCAACGCATTAAAAAAAACAGCTCGAGACATAAAAGGGGAAAACAACATTCACGCTGCCGGTTACCGTCAGCAAGTGGGCAAGTCTGCCCAGAATCACACGGTTTGGAACAGTTAAAACCCCGTGGCCCTCAATCGTCACCCGTTCCCGCCCCCGCACTCGGAAGTTCTCTCCATCGCGAAGATCTGCGCCTTTCGCGGCGACAAGCCCAAATAAAGTCCCTCCAACCGCATCTCCCATCCAGACCTCTCCCAAATTTCCTCGCCTAACCGATCGCGCAACACCCACATCCCATCCGACAAATCCAGCAACACTCGGCACTGGGCCTCATGAGAAGCCAGATTCACCACCACCAAGTCTCTCCGCTCCCCATCGCCCCAGAGCACAATGAAAGTGCCACGGTGGCTCTCATTGCCTTCCCAAGCCGGAACCGCAGCCAATACCTGCGCTCGGGAGTTTCCAATCAAGCTTTCCCCCAAAGCTAAAAACATCTCCCGGTGAATGCGAGCCCACTGGGAGTCGGTCTCCTCCTCCGCCCTCCTTCCAAGTTGAATCCGGGCAAACCGCCGAAACCCTTCCACCTGCCCGTCGTGCAAAAACCGCATTCCCGGTAGGCCAAAACTCATCAAAAGTGCCGACTTCAGCCGATCCAGCCCAATCAAGCCCGCCGCACGAGGCTCGTCATGGTTCTCCAAAAAATGCGCCCGACGAGCATTCATTCCGCCCATCCCGAGAATGTGCGCCACCGCTCCCGCCGCGTCATCGTGCACCAACCGATCGTACAGCGTCTTATCATAGGCGTAGTCAAATCCCGCCCCGCACAATCGCTCCTCCATCCCCCAGTAAGCCTCCGCCAAAAAAAGAAACCCAGGATTCCGCTGCCTCACCCTTTCGGTAGCCACCTCCCAAAACTCCCCCTCCGCGCACAAACCGTCGTACGGAAGATGCCCCCAAGTCCGAGCAAACACATCCGACAAAACCAGCATGGCCATGTCACACCGCACCCCATCGCATCGCCCCGCGATCGCCTCCAAAATGCCCATCATCGCCTCCCGCGCCTCACCACTGCGGTACTCGACCTGAACCGTGTCGGTCCATCCCGGAAAAAATGGATCTTTCCCGTGCGCCAGAAACCGCACTCCGGCTTGGGTCTCAACCCGAAAACTTCCCTCGAAAGCTTCGCTCGCCCCCACGAACCGCTCGGGATGAGTTTTTACCCACGCATGATCTCGACCGAGGTGATTGGGAACAAAATCCAAAACGAGGCTCACGCCCCGCTGATTAAGCCGCTTTCGAAAGTGCTCCAACCCAAGGTCGCCCCCCAAAAATTCGTCGACCCGCACCGATTCCACCGCATAAGGGGACCCCATCACGTCGCCCTCTTGCCAATCGGGCAAAGCCTCGCTGTAAGCCGATCGCAACTCGTCATGTCGTAACGCCTCGCCCCTCGACACAGCCCCCGTCGGCCAAACCCCCATAAGCCAGACGTGAGTGACCCCATACCCCACCCACCGGTCGAGTTCGTCGTCAGGCACCGACGCGAGATCCAGCTCCTGCCCCAACCGCTCCCGCAAACCCGCAATCCACTGCCGAGCATTCACCTCAAAAAGAAAAGGATACCCCATGCCCCGATGCAATACACCCTAAACGCATCCGGAAATCACAAACAAGCCCACCGCGCTCCCTCAAACACCCCCCTCCCTCTGTGGGCGGTTGACACAATCCACGCTTTCGAGCGGAATCACCGTCCTTTCCGATCATCCCATGAAGCGTTTTTTCTCCCTCGTCCTGTCACTTCTCCTCCTCAGCACTGTTTCCGCGCAGTCGCCAACAGAGACACCGACGGCGCCTCCCGCTCCCGCAGCACCCGCCCCCTCTTCGCTTCAGTTGGTGAATCCCGCTGCGCCCGCCATTTCTTCGACCGCTGCTGCATCAGATGAACCCGGCGAAGGAGAAGATTGGTACAACTGGGCCAACAATCTCCTCGAAGACCTTGAGGCCTACTTCAAAAACACCCCAGCCAAAGGTCCGCTCGTCGGTGAACCAGGCCCAGGCCACAACGCTTGGATGATGATCAGCACCGCCCTTGTGCTGTTTATGACCCTTCCGGGCCTTGCTCTTTTTTACGGCGGACTCGTCCGGAAAAAGAATGTGCTCAGCATCCTCGCTCAATGCTTGGCACTCGCGGGCGTCGTGACCGTCATCTGGTGGGCCTGCGGATACAGTCTATGCTTCGCGGAAGGAGGCAGCCTGTTGGGCGGCCTATCCCACGCGTTCCTCCGCGACGTCGGGTACAACACCGGCCCCTACTCCAACTGGACCTCCCACAACATCTGGGCGATTTATCAGCTCACGTTCGCTATCATCACGCCCGCCCTCACCATCGGTGCCGTCGCCGAACGGATGCGCTTCTCGGCGGTCATGCTCTTCAGTGTCCTCTGGATGTTTGTGGTGTACTTCCCAGCCGCTCACCTGCTGTGGAGCCAAGACGGAGCGTTCAGCGGACTGCTGAACATCGAGCAAGCCGCCATCCGAGCCATCGATTTTGCCGGAGGCATCGTGGTACACATGACGAGCGGATGGTCCGCCCTCATTCTCTGCATTCTGCTCGGAAAACGTCGGGGACACGGCCGCGAACCAATGCCCCCTCACTCCATGGTGCTCTGCATGGCGGGTACCGGCATGCTCTGGGTGGGTTGGTATGGCTTCAACGCCGGTTCCGCAGGTGCCGCCGACCGCGTCGCCACGACCGCTTTCGTCGCAACAACACTTTCAGCCGCTGTGGGCTGCTGCGTCTGGGGCGTGATCGAGTATCTGCACCGAGGCAAACCCTCGGTGTTGGGACTGTGCTCAGGAGCCGTAGCCGGTTTGGCCACCATCACGCCCGCCTCGGGATTTGTGACTGCCAATGGCGCCGTGCTCATCGGTCTGGTGGCAGGCGTCACGACCTGGTTCGCCTGCGCCAAGCTGAAGTCGAAGTTCCATTACGACGACGCGCTCGACACTTTCGGCGTTCATGCGGTCGGCGGTACCGTTGGCACCATTCTCGCCGGTGTCCTTGCCGATCCTGAAGCTAACCCTGGGCTCACGGACCTGCTCGAAAAAACCAACGGCGCGCTCTGGCTCGAGCAGCTCAAAGCCGGTGCCGTCATTCTCGTCTGGTCCGTCGTGGCATCCGTGATTCTCTACAAGATTGTGGACAAGTTAGTGGGATGCAGGCCTGACGCTGAGGCGGAAACCATGGGCTTGGACATTTCCGATCACGAAGAAGAGGGCTACCTCCATTGAGGATCTCCTCGCTCCCCCAAAAGGCATCGACTTTAACGAACGCCCCAGGCCGACGAGCTGGGGCCGTTCCGGTCCAACGGCGTTCGCGAGGACCATCCTGCCCGAATCCATCGCTTCCCCGCACCTCCCTAAGCGTGTAGGTTAACGGCTCATGTGGCGATTTTGTCGGTCCGCTCTATTGCTCGCCCAGCTTGTCTTTGGGTTGCTGTGTCGGGCGACCCCTGCTCCGCCCGCCCCGATCTTTGCGGCTTCCAACCGATCCCAGTTCACCAACGGAACGTTCATCGCGTTCGGTTTCGATAAAAAGGAGCGGAATACCCTTCTCTCCCGCGCCGAATCCGTGCGTGAAACCTTCCAACGCATCCTCCGAATCTCTCCCGCGCCGACGATCACCCCTCATAAACCCATTATTCTCCTCCTTCTCCCGGAAACCGGAACGCGCCCCGAGTTTGATGCCGTTCCGGAAATCACCGAACGCCTCACCGAGTCGGACGGAGAACACCTCCAAATCAATCTTCGCCCGTCCGCTTGCAAAGCTCCCGGCGCCTTCGAACAACGCATCGCCTCCGCCCTCCTTCAAAACCTAACGCTCGGACGCACCGCTGCCGGACTGACAGAACCGCCCCCCGTTCTTGTGCACGGACTCACCTACGCCGCGCTTCATCAGTACCCGCCATACCTTTTCCCTGAATCGCAACCGCTCCGACGCACCGGTTCCTTCCCCCCCTTCCAACAACTCCTCTCGGCCCCGACGCGTCCCGAATCCGTCACCGAACTCCTCGCTCTCCGCGAACTCGGAATGGTGCTTCTTCTCGCGCTCGCAGAACTGCCCGAGAATCCGCACGCCTTCCGGAAAGCCGCCCAGGACCGAGACCCCAACGCCCCTTCCTTTGCAGCCTTCCAGTCGACCGAATCCTTCCTTCAATCCTTCGACTCTGTTGGAACGACTCCCAGCGATGTCGAACGCTGGTGGCAACTCGAAGTCACCACCCGCGTGTCCAAACAGAACCTCCTCCGACTCGATGGAGAAGATTCGCTCGCCGAAATCGAAAAGCTCCTTTCCCTCCATTTCCTCGATCAAAAAACCGGGAACACCGCCCACTACGACCTCGCTCAAGCGGACACCTACGCAAATTTGCCTGGCATCCAACCCCTCCTGCGGGCGCGCGTTGCCGAATTTTACGCGCTCAGCTCGCGGGTCCACTTCTTCTTCGACGATTCCATGGCCGCATTCACTGAGGGGTTGGGTGAAGCCCTCAAACGCAAACCCGCAAACGCAAACGCGCTCTTTGCCAAAGGCAACCGCCTCGCCCACGAAGCCGCCGAGAAATACCAGCGCCTACGCGATTACCGAAACTGGTACATCTACAACTTCGAACCCGAATCTGATCCACGCATCCAAGCCGCACGCGACAAGACCGAGTCGACCCGCAACCGCGCTCCCACCTCCCCGTTCGCCGAATCGCTTCGTGAAGCCGAGCGAATCATCGACGAACTCAGACAACGCCGGGCCGCTGAAACAGCCAGCCCGGCAAAAACAAGCCGCTGAACCCCTCGGCTACTTCGCCGAGTACCCCTTCCAGACCCACTCCAACGCTTGGGGAAGCAGTTGCGGACGCGCGTTCCCAACCCCGTGGCCCGAGTTCAAACAGAAGACATACTGGTAAGGATAACCCTTTTGCTTAAACACCTTCGCCATCCGGTGATTCGCCTCAACCCAATCATGCATCCCGTCACGCATGATGTTCGGATTCAAACTATCGCGATCCCCGACACACATCCACACACGCAACGGCTTCTTCTCACTCGCTGGGATGATGGTCGAATGATACCCCCAAGCCCCATCCGGAGTCTCCGGATTGAACGGCCACTGTTGATTCACGAACGTCCCAGACAAGGACACAACCCGCCGGAACAAATCCGGCCGGTACCACGCCATCGTGAACGCCGCAGCCGCCCCAGAACTTGTTCCCATCGTCGCGCGACCCTCCGGATCTTTCGTCAACTTCACCCCGCACTGTTTCTCCACCAACGGAAACACCTCGTCATTGATGAACTCCGCAAATAACGGCGATAACGTATCGTACTCCCGACCCCGCTCGTGCCCCTGCGCATCCCCGCCCCCATTCTGAATCATCACCGCCACCATCGCCGGCACCCGCTTCTGCGCGATTAAGTTGTCCAACACCCGCGCAATTCCCTTGTCCGGCTTGCCCATCCCCGGCCCATCGTGCGTCACCAAAACAGGCAACTCCTTGCCCGAAGCAACGCCCGCCGGCACGTACACCGTGATGGTCCGCTTATAATCAATCTCATGCGTTTGAACGATTAACGTCTTGGGATTGTTCGGGTCCACAACCCCAAACTCCTTCCGCGCAATCCCCGGGTTGAACCGCTTACACTCCTTAGAATCCATCACGAACTGCTCAAGCCGCCCCTCAGGAACCCCCTCCACCGCCTTCGTCTCCGGAGCCGGCACATATTCAGGCCCCACCACGTAATCCCCAAACGTGTCCAATGGAGGCACCGCCCCAAGCTTGCCGTCCAAACGCTCAAACCGAGGGGCTTCCGGAGCATCAAACGGACGCGTCGGCGGCTGAGGACGGGCCGGCTTCGGAGCTGCAGGAGCCTGCGCCGCAGCAGGAGTCGCCGCCGGCTTCTGCTCCGCTCCCTGAGCCCATAGCGCCACCGGCAACATCGCAACCGAACCACACAAAACAAATAAGGGGAACCTGTTCATCCCCCCATTTCCACACCCGCCACTGGCCATCCGCAAGCGCAACCTCAACCCGTACCGATACCCCACCCCTCACCCGATGTTTTGTTTACTGTCAGAACGCCGCCGTCTAACTGTCCCACCCATGAACTGCGGCACCCTCCTCCTCCGTTCCATCACCCCTCTCAGCCTCCTCCTCTCACTCACAGCCACCGCGCAAATCCGCACCACGTTTCAACGAGTTCAACCCGGATACGCGAATGCAATTCAATGGCGTTGGGAAGTCGTCGAAACCACTCAACAACCATGGTCAGTCCCAGGTTTCAAACCCGTGGAAACTAACCCGCAAAAGGAGACACCACCCTCCAACGGAGAAAAAACCACCGCGAAAAACGCTCGATCCGTCTCTGCACTCCCCGCCGGCCCTTACGAAGTCCGACGCGGCGACGCACTCGCCATCATTGCGAGAAAATCAAGCGTGCCCGTTGACCTCCTCAAGTCGTTCAACCAACTCGAGTCCGATGTCATTCGAATCGGACAAATCCTCAAAATCCCAACACCAGAGGAAGTCATCGCAATGGCTCCACCCCGTCCCCCAGCCAGTGCCGAACCAGCGGACGAAACCACAAAATCGAAACCAACATCAGCTGAGCGACCCGATTCGTCACCGTCCTCAGACCCCGCGACGGACGCAATCCGTCTTCAGGTTTACCTCGACCGTCGGCATTTCCCTGCGGGGCCGATTGACGGGAAACCCGGAGCAACTTTTGAGGTACTGCAGCAACTTTACCGAAACAGCCGAACCGTTCCTCTCACCAATGAGGACCTGCAGGCGGAGGCCCTCCGAGAGCTGCCATCTCCCTTCACGAATTACCAACTACGGCATAACGACTTCCAGTTTATTGAACCCGTCGTGCCCGGTGCAAAGTCGGCTAAACCCAAGAGCACGCCTCCCCCTTCAAAACGCCGCCCAGGCTCGCCAACCACGCCGCCCCCAGCCCCGCAACCCATCGAGGACCGTCATTTAGGTTCCTTCATGCCCTACGCCACCTCTTGGGAGTTCTTGGCGGAAAGGTTCCATTGCGATGAATCCTTCCTGCGCGGCCTCAACCCGAAGCAGACCACCCCTCCAGCCCAAGGAACCTTCCTGAAAGTCCCTAACGTCGTCCCTTTTGAAATCGAACGCTGTTTGGACACTCCCATCCAACCCGCCGCCGATGAGGCAACTCCTGTCACCGCCGCCGTCGTCGATCTTTCCCGACTCGAAATTCGCAAAAACGAGGTGCTCATCGCCGTCATGCCCCTCTCAAGAGCTCGCCCAGATCTCCGCGGACGAGGCAAGTGGACCGTTCTCCAAGCGATTCCTGGACCCGCCTTCGCGACCCAGCGCACACCCCGGAACGCCCCCACAGAAAACACCGACGACACGGCAAAGTCCGCTCCAACGGAAAGTCAACCGACATCGACGTTTACTCTCCCTCGTGGCCCACGTAACCCTCTCGGTGTGATGTGGATTCACCTCGCAAAGGAGGGATCCAATGACCCACTCCCCTTCGGCCTCCATGGCACAAACATTCCCTCTCGAATGCGCTCAGACGAAAGTATTGGCGGGTTCCGGTTAGCCAACTGGGACATCGCCCGCGCCGCGCGATTACTCCCCGTCGGGACACCCCTCTCGTGGCTGAAATAAACGGACCCCATCTGCAGAAAATGAAGCATCGGAATAACGCGCGCTCAGGATTCCCCGTGAGGAGCAGCCATCAATGCAACGTCGTAACAACCTCCCGTTTCCCAAAACGCCCATGAAACGCCTTTGCATCTATTGCGGATCTTCCTCCGGCTCCAATCCCAAGCACCGTCAAGCAGCCACTGACCTTGGAACCCTGCTGGCCTCCATGGGCATCGGCATTGTTTACGGAGGCGGTAGAGTTGGACTGATGGGAATCCTCGCCGACGCAGCACTCTGTGCTGGAGGCGAGGTAATTGGCGTCATCCCTCACTCCCTTATGGAGAGAGAACTCGGACATCCCACCCTATCCGAGTTACGAGTGGTCGCCTCGATGCACGAACGAAAACAGCTCATGGCAGACCTGAGTGACGGGTTCATTGCACTCCCCGGAGGAATCGGCACGCTCGAAGAACTTTTTGAAACCTTCACCTGGCTCCAACTGGGGTTTCACGCAAAACCGGTGTCACTTCTAAACAGCGACGGATTCTTTACCCATCTCCTTGAGTTTTTGCAGCATGCCTCCAACAGCCAGTTTCTTCATCCGACACACCATGACTTGCTCATCGTCGATCATGACGCCCCGCGCCTCCTCGAACGCATGTCCCACTTCTGTCCTGACGGCGCGGGAATCGGTGCGAAAATCGCCTGCCAAACGAGCCGCCCGCCGTCTAGCCGCTAACGTTCACCAGCCCGCGACATTCTAAGCAATGCCTCTCAACCCGACTCGCCGTCAGTTTCTCCGCGCCACAGGAGCGTTCCTTGCACTACCCGCGATGGGCCGAGCCACGAACCGCCCCTCCCCGCGCCGCCTCGTCGCTATCCACGTGCCCCTCGGCATGATGCCGCAGTTTTTCTTCCCAAAAACCGGCGCAGCCGCGAGCCCCTACCTCGACCTGCTCCAGCCACAACGCCACCTCATCACCAGCTTCGCCGGCCTCTCCCACCCCGGCGTCGACGGAAACCATCACGCCGGACAATGCTTCCTCACCGGAGCGCCCCATCCCGGACAACCCACCTTCCGCAACTCCATTTCTTTAGACCAGTTCGCTGCCGAACGCATCGGCTTGGAAAACCGATTCCCGTCCCTCTCGCTCTCCGTAAAAAATGGCGACCACTACGGCGATTCTCTCTCCGTTTCGCGCTCCGGCGTAGGAATTCCCTCTCTGACAAGCCCGAATCGCCTCTACCGAAATCTTTTCATTGCAGGCACCCCAGAAGAGAAGGCAGCCACCCTCAGAAAAATTGAGGCGGGCGGTAGCGTGCTCGACCTTGTCCTAGACAAAGCCGCTCACCTTGAAAAATCGGTCGCGCCGGAGGATCGCGCCAGACTCGACCAATACTTTCAAAGCGTGCGCGAACTCGAAGGACGCCTCCACCGAAGCGTCGCTTGGGAAAATCGCCCAAAGCCAGCCGTTGACTACCCAGAACCCAAAGACATTTCCGACGCGAACGAGGTCATCAACAAATCCAAGCTCATGTTCGATCTCGTCCGTTTGGCGCTCCAAACCGACAGCACGCGCGTGGTGACCCTTTCCTTGAGCACCTTTTCCATTGTGCCGCATGTCCCCGGCGTCAAAAACGAAACGCACGGCCTCACGCACCACGGAAATGAACCAGAGAAGGTGACCGAACTTCGCAACATCGAAGAAGCGCAGATCAAGGCGTTCGGCGAGTTCATCCAACAACTCTCGGAGACTCCTGACGGCGAACAATCCCTCCTCAACCACACGCAATTGCTCTACGGCAGCTGCCTCGGTGATGCGAACTCCCATTCAAACCAAAACCTCCCCATCCTTCTCGCAGGCGGCGGATTCAAACACGGTCAACACCTGACATTCGACTCCACGAACAACACACCGCTGGCGAATCTCTTCGTTACCGTACTGCAACGCCTCGGGATTGAGGCAGACAAGTTCGCGAGCAGCTCCGGCACGTTGAAAGGTCTCGAATAGCCCGCACCCTTCTTCTTCTCCCGAATCCTCGCAAACGATTCCCTACCCACCCCGCCCGCTCGGAGCATCGGCCCCCATGAGCTCCGCTCCGCCGCCACGAGCCGCAGAGACGCCTCGCGGGTACGTTACCTCGGACTAAAAACGCCCTCACACACTCCATCGTAACCTTTGCCGAGAGTCCCACTTCTGCGAGGCTAAACCCATGGATGTGAATCGCATCGCAGTAGGACTGATTATCGCCGCCGCAGTCTGCTACCTATTCACCAAAATCCGAGCGAGTTACACGGGACGCCAGTGCGGATGCAATCAAGCCTGCTCGCGGGACAAATCGTCTAGGCAGCAGAATCCTGAGGCTTGAACGACGCGAGAAGCATCAAGCCAACGGCCACGCAAATGCAGCTGTCCGCCACATTAAACGCGGGCCACGGATTTGCCGGCGGAAAGTGAAGATCAAAAAACAGAAAATCCACGACGTAACCGTGGAGCAAACGGTCAGTCACGTTGCCAAGGATTCCCGATACCAGCAGAAGAATCCCCGTCTGATTCAGTCGACCCGGATAAAAACCCCGCTTGCAGGCCCATGCGATTCCCGCGAGCGCAACAGCGGACAACCCAATAAAAAAACGGTTGTTGTCGTGCATGATGCCAAAAGCCGCACCCGTATTCGGAAAGTGCACCCAATCAAACCAACCCGGAATGACCTGTTTTTGTTCCCCCAACGCAAAGTGACGCACCGTCCATAGCTTTGTCGCTTGATCCAGCACGTAGAGCGGCAATGTGACGAGCGCGAGCAACCTCAACGCCCGCGGCCAATCACAGCATCGCCCTCCGCTCGCATCCCCCTGACCAGCGTCACTCACGCCACAACCTCCTCACAGCGAACGCAGAGTCCCGGATGAGCGGTGCTCGCCCCAACCGACGGACGATACCGCCAGCAACGCTGACACTTCTGGTCGGGGTTTCGATCA
>JBEEPE010000140.1:0-16945 GCA_041191265.1 Verrucomicrobiota bacterium
CCGAAAGACAACGACCTCAACCTCAAAGGCATCGCGAACGCCAGCGCCATGCTCGCTCAACCTGCTGTCCTCGCAGAAATCCGTGACCGAGTCGCCGAAGGCGATATGCCTTCAAAAAAGCAACCCAACCCACTTTCGAGGAAAAAGAAGCCCTCCTCGCGTGGATTGCCACAGCGCAAGACCACGCCGACGAACTCGCCTTTCTACCTTGATCAACCATGCCCCAAGAACCAAGAACATGAAACTCCTCCTCGTCGCATCACTCGTCTCGCTCACCGCTCTTCACGCCGCGCCACCAAGTCTGTCCAAAATCGCCTCACGGGCCGATCTCGATACCGTCATCGCTGCCTCCAAGGATACCGTATTGAAACAAGCACTTCAGGACAACGCCGCCGCCATTCTGTCCGCCGCCGAGCAGCATCCGCACGTCGAAGCCGTCATCCGCACCATCGAGAGCGCGCCGGGCACGTTCACGAAGATCAACACCACGCCCGAGGCGCTGAAGAAGGCGGCGGGCGGAGACATCGCGATCTTCGACACGCTGACGATGGTCAACACCGGCATCCTCAACGGACATGCCCATGCGAGCCGGGATAAAACGACAGACCCCTACGACGCGGTCTTTATCGAGCATCTCGGGCGGATCTCCTCGTTGGAAAACCTTTCCCTAGTGGTGACCACGTTCGACGAGGCCTCACTCGATCCGATCCTGAAACTGAACCGCCTCAAATCCCTGCGCATCGAGAAGCGGTATGACAATGGCCCGGGCGACGCTGCCCTCGCGAAACTTTCGCAGCTCGCGAATTTCCCCGATTTGAAGTCCCTGTCCCTACATTACTTCAGCAAGGCCACCGACGCCGGACTCGAACATCTCGCCGGGCTCAAGAATCTCGAGAGCTTCAGCCTCCGAGCAAGCCTGCCGGGCCATGCCTTCGCCAAATTCGAGGGGTGGACGAACCTCAAGTCCATCGCCTTTCACGGCAACGGCATCGACGATGAAGGACTCGGTCACATCTGCGAGCGCTTCCCCAACCTCGAATCCCTCAACCTCATCCACGCCCGCGTGCTCACCGATGCCAGCGCCGTGCATCTGCCGAAGCTCAAAAAGCTCAAGCGCATCATCCTCAACGGATCGAAGATGACGGCGGCCTGGCATGGAAATCTGAGCGCGCTGCCTCTGGAATCTCTGTCCGTCAGTCAGGGAAACTCCCTCCCTGCGGCGGAGGCGATTGCCGGAGCCAAATCAATCCCCACCCTGCGCCAGTTTGCCATGAGTGGCAAAACGCTGACCGATGCCGATCTCACCGCGCTCGCCAGCATGACACAGCTCGAATCGCTCGCGCTTGAAAGCATCGACCTCCCCGACGAGCGCCTGCCACAGTTGCAACCCTTTGCCCACCTCAAATCCCTCACGCTCATCCGCTACGGAATGGGCTACCCTGAGGAAACCCAGACCAAAGTGAAAGCCCTACTGCCGAAGGTCGATATAAAGTTTGTCAAGTAAGGGGCCACACACGAACCAAGAACCAGAAGCCATGAACCAAGAACCATTCACGACATCCCGCCGCCACTTCCTCCGCGCCGCCGGCGTCACCATCACGCTTCCCTGGCTGGAAACATTTGCCAGGGCCGCCGGGCCGACAACGACGCAACGCTTCGTTTGCGTCGCAAATCCCTTTGGCATGATTCAGGACGCCTTCTTCCCCACCGGCGAGGGATTGAAGGCGGCGCTGCCCGTCAATCTCGCGGCCTTCGAGCCGCTTCGGGGCAAATTCACCGTCTTTTCCAACATCGACCACGGCAACAACGGCGGCCACGGCGGCACGCACATGTTCCTCTCCGGCGTGAAATCGTCCGAGGCGGCGTCGATGCCCGATGGCAACATCTCGCTGGACCAGTTCCTCGCGCGCCAGGTGGCGGGACAGACGCGGTTTCCCGTGCTCAACACCGCCGCGGGGCCGGTCGGGGGCGGCGGGGTGGAACTGTGCTGGACGCGCACGGGCGTGATGGTGCCGCCGGTGCAGCAGGTCTCGCGTGTGTTTCGGATGCTCTTCGTGGATGACCCAGCGGAGTTGTCAGCCGCGCTTGGAGTAGATTACGAACAGCAGGGCTCCATCCTCGACGCCGTAAACGGACAGGCCAAGAGCATGGGTCGCCGCGTCTCGGGCCGCGACCGCGAGAAGCTGGACCAGTATTTAACCGCGATCCGCGAGGTCGAGAAATCGCTTGGGCAGGAAAAGGCTTGGCTCTCGCGTCCGCGACCCAAGGTGGACGCGAAGGAGCCGAAGGACGGCACGGTGAGTCAGCAGTTGCCGATCCTCTTTGACCTAGTCGCCCTCGCATTGCAGACGGACTCGACGCGCGTGGCCACCATCGAGGTGCCGGGCTCGTTCGACACCTCGGCGATGGGCATCGAGGAAAAGGGCTACCACGGTTACTCGCACCACGGGAAGGATCCCGTGCTGATGGAGGGCATGCGCAAGGTGGAGCGCTACCAGATGGAGCATCTGGCGAAGTTCCTCACCAAGTTGCAGGACCTCGGCCTGCTCGACAGCACCCAGGTGCTCTTTGGCAGCGGGATGGGCGATGGCAGCGCGCACACCAACAAGAACCTGCCGGTGCTGCTCGCGGGCGGCGGCTACCAGCATCGCACCCATGTGATCCTGCCCGAGGCGGCGGAGAAGCGCGTGCCGCTGTGCAACCTCTACCTGACGATGGCGCAGCGTTTCGGCGTGGAGGCCGGTGCCTTCGGTCGCAGCAAGGGAACATTCAGCGAAATCTCGTAAGTATTGGCCAGTCAAATCCGGTCGTTGAAAGCGACTGCTTTTGCAGTATTTTGGCCGCCATGAGAGACCAGATTCGAGAAGCTGTTAAAGAGAAACTCGGCGATGCCGTTGCCTGTGCCTTCCCGGTATTCACTCCTCGGGAGGCGGACACGGCTATGGTCCCCGGCAAGGCGCGAGCCGTGATCGGCATGAGACGATCCGGCAAGACGACGTTCCTCTATCAATGCCTCGCTGAACGTCTGGCCAAGGGGATCGCCCGTGAGCGACTCGTTTATTTCAGTTTCGAGGATGAACGACTCGACGGCCTTGAAGCCCCGGATCTGGGAATCTTGCTGGACGAATATTACCGCTCGTTTCCGTCTCTGCGCAAAGAGCATAGGGTGACCTGGTGCCTTGACGAGATCCAGATCATTCCGGGTTGGGAGAAGTTTGTGCGGCGCATGATGGATGGGGAAAACGTGGAGATCTTTCTCAGCGGCTCATCGGCGCGCATGTTGAGCCGGGAGGTGGCCACGACGATGCGCGGACGCGCGCTCGAGACGATTATCACGCCGTTCAGCTTCCGCGAGTTTGCCGTCTCACGCGGCTTGAAGATTCCGGCCCCGGATCGCCTCTTGGGCGCGGCTTCGCAATCCGGGTGGACGGCCTGTTTTGATCAATACATGGAGTCGGGCGGATTTCCCGAGGCCGGACAACCATCCATGAAGCCCCACCGAACACAGTTGCTGCAGGGCTATGTGGACACCGTGCTGTTTCGCGATGTCGCCGAGCGGCATGGCGTCGTGAATCTGCAGGCGTTGCGCGCGTTCGTGAGGCAGCTTTTGCGGCAGCCCGCCAGTTTCTTGAGCATCACGAAACTGCATGCCGACTTCCGGTCACGAGGCATCAGCATCGCGAAAGAGACCTTGCTGACCCTGTTGGCGCATTTGGAGGATGCCTTCCTCATCTGCACTATCCCGATCGCCACCCAATCCGAGCGCCGCCAGCAGGTGAATCCGCGCAAGCTTTACGTGGCTGACCACAGCCTCTCTGCTGCCTTCAATCCAAAAACCGGCGCTGACCGGGGGCATCATCTGGAGAACATCGTCGCCTGCGAGTTGCTGCGGAGAAGCAAAGACCTGGCTTATGTGAAAACCCAGCAGGGACAGGAGGTGGACTTTCTTGCCACCAGCGAAGACGGGACCGAACAACTCATCCAAGTCGCGTCCAACATCGACGCCATCCCCACCTTTGAGCGTGAGTTGCGAGCCCTCATGGGCGCGGCCATCGAGTATCCCCGGGCTGAAAAGCTGCTGCTCTCCGAAACACCACCGCCGCGCAACGTCACACTTCCACCCGGCGTGCAATGGCTGCCCGCATGGAGATGGCTGCTTCAATCCTAACGCTTCCTCTCAAATATTTTGAAATTGTAACCTATGACTGTTTCCACCCTTCGCATCGCAACCTTGATCACCTTGCTTTTGCCTGTCGCAGTCATGGCGCAGGATGGCAACTTGGCCTCCGCAAAACCGGCGCTCCTCAGCAAAGACCTTCGCGCTTTTGTCTCTGAGCGCTGCATGGACTGCCACGACGATGCCACGCGCAAGGGCGACGTTTCACTGGAATCGCTCGGCGATTCGGTGACCGATGCCACCGCCGCCGGATGGCTGCGCGCGCTGGAGCAGATCGAGCGCGGCACGATGCCGCCGCCGAAGAAAGAGCAGCCCACGGCTGGGGAACGCGAGGCGGCCGTTTTGGCTCTCGAATCCACCCTCGCCTCGTTTGCGCAGAGCAAGCCCGTGCGCGAGACGGCGGTGCTGCGCCGGCTGAACCGCACCGAATACCGCCGCACCCTCGAAGACCTGCTGCATCTCGATTTGAGCCGACGCAATCCGACGCGCGATTTTCCCGATGACAACCGCTCGCACGGTTTTGCCTCGAACGGTGGCAAGCTGGTGACTTCGAGCTATCTGATGCGCCACTACCTCACCGCGGCGAAGGATGTCGTGGGCCGCGCGGTTCATTTTGAACCACAGCCCGAGACCCGCACATGGTCGCTCTCGGCGCCCTTCGAAAAAACGGCGGGAGGCCACCGGCATTCCGAGCGCGAGTGGTATGCCAAGACCCTACGCGAGCCGCAGCCCTACCAGACGCTCGAATATCGCGATAGCAGCGTGCCGCTCGAGGAGTTGCGCGATGGCGTGCCGGTGGCTGGCTGGTATTCGATCCGCGTGCTCGCCGAGGCGAAGTTCCGTTACGCGGACATGGACGCGAAGAAGATGTTCGGCGGCACCGCGCTCATAGATCCGAGCCAGCCGCATCGTCTTGCGATGACACTCAGCACACTCGTCGGTGTGGATCCGGCGAACAAGGACGCCGTCCGCGATGCGCTCATTGGCAGCTACGGCGATGTCGTCTCGACCGATGGCCGCGCCCTCGCGCTCTGGGACGTGCCCGACGATGTGCCCACTTGGCTGGATTGCCGCGTGTGGCTGGAAGCCGGGCAGTTCCCGCAGTTCTCGTTTCCGAACGGCCCATCGAACAGCAATTTCCGCATCACCGGATTCGTCAAAGACAACAAATACACCCTGCTCGATAAGAAGCAGCTCGCGGCCTACGAGGAGGCCAACCAGGGCGGCGATTGGGGGCACCTGATCTTCTTCGAGACGCCCCGCATCCGCCTGCACAAGGCCGAAGTCAAAGGCCCGCTCAACGAGCAATGGCCGCCCGCGAGTCATCGCGCGATTTTTGGCGACACGCCCTACGCCCCGGCCAAGGCGGGCGAGGTGCTGCGAGCCTTTGCCGAGCGCGCCTGGCGTCGTCCCGTGACCGACGCGGATGTGGAACCCATCCTGAAGCTCGTGCGGGCCACGGAGAAGGCGGGCACCGAGGCGGGCACACCACCTGAGCAAGCCGCGCAGTCGGCCATCACCCAAGGCGTTCGGGCGGTGCTTTGCGCGCCGGAATTTCTCTATCGCGAAGAGCGGTCGTCGAACCTCGACGGGCATGAAATCGCCTCGCGGCTTTCCTATTTCCTCTGGTCCTCGCTGCCGGATGAGAAACTCATGACACACGCCGCAGCCGGTGATCTCGCAACGCCCGAAGCACGGCGCAAAGAAGCGGAGCGCATGCTGACCGACACACGCTCCGACACCTTCGTGCGCGAGTTCCTCGACGGCTGGCTCGCCATGCGCAAGCTCGGTTCCATGAAGCCCCAGGGCGGTGGCTTCAGCGTCTACTACGACGACCATCTCGAGCCCGCGATGCGCACGGAGACGCGGCTCTTTTTCAAACGCCTGCTGCAAACCAACGGGCCCATCGCCGATTTCCTCGATTCCGATTACACGTTCGTGAACCGCAGCCTCGCCAAGCTCTACGGGCTCGATTGGCAAGCCGCGGCACCCGGTCTCGGCAAACCGGTCGAGGGCCTCACCCGACACGACCTCCAGCCCGACGGCGCGGGCGATTCTCCCTCCCAAGGCTTTGTGAAAGTTGCGCTCACCGACAAGCGGCGCGGCGGTCTGCTCGGGCAAGCGAGCGTGCTCACGCTCACCGCGAATGGCGTGGACACCTCGCCCGTGATTCGCGGCACCTGGCTTTTGGAAAACATCCTCGGGGCCCCACCCTCGCCTCCCCCGCCGAACGTGCCCGTGGTCGAGCCGGACATCCGCGGGGCGACCACGCTGCGGCAGCGCCTCGAAAAGCACCGCGAGAATGCCGCCTGCGCCGGATGCCATCGGCAAATCGACCCGCCGGGTTTCGCGCTAGAGAGCTTCGATGCCATCGGTCGCTGGCGCGGACACTACAATCCCGTCAACAACACGGCGCTGCCGGTCAACCCGAGCGGACAGTTCAACGGCCACGAGTTCAAAGACGTGATGGGGTTCAAAGAAGCGCTGCTGCAGCGCCAAGCGCAGTTCGCGCGCTGCATTGTGGAGAAGCTCCTCATCCACGCCCTCGGTCGCGAATTGACCGCCGCTGACCGTCCCGCCGTCCGCCGCATCGTCGAACAGGCCGCCGCCGATGGCTACCGCCTGCGCGATCTCGTCCTGCTCTGCTGCGAGAGCGAACTCATCACCCGGAAATGAAGCCTCCCATCATGAACTCCATTTCGTCCCATCGTCCGGCGCTTCTCGCCGTCATCGCCATCGGCGCATCTCTGCCCCTTTTGGCGCTTGCCCAAGATTCGAGCAAACTCACCTCCCTCACCGTGGAGCAAGCCCGCGCGTTGATGGCAAAGAAACCGGCGATTGTGTATTCCATTGACGGAGGCTTCGCAAACTTCGACGCCCTCACCGCACTCACGCCCGAGGTGGCGGAAGTGCTCGTGAAGCATGAAGGCGCGCTGTCTTTCAACGGCCTCACGGAGCTTTCACCCGAGACCGCAGCCGTGCTGGCGAAACATGCGCCCAGCAAGGGATTCGGCTCTGCCGACCTCCGGCTCAACGGCCTGAAAACCCTCTCGCCAAAAGCCGCCGAAGCCCTCGCTGCGCATCCGGGCAAGGTACTGCTCTATTCGCTGGAGAACCTCGACTCCATCCCACTCGCGCAAAAGCTCGCACGGCAGTGGGGCGAACTGCGTCTCGGAGTCAGGGAGCTCTCACCGAGCATCGCCGCCGAGCTGGCCAAACACCGCGGCACCGATGCGGACACGACGAGGCCCGGGGTCATCTTTCGTCGTCAGGACGGCGCGGCCTCAGTCCTCAGAATCGACAACATCGCCGCCCTCACACCCGAAGCCGCAGAAGCCCTCGCAGCCCACGAAGGAGTGCTCGTGCTCAACGATGTCAGCTCACTTTCTCCCGCCGTCGCTGCCTCGCTCGCCAAACGTGTCGGCAACAGCCAAGCGGTGCGCGCCAATGGCTCCAGCGTCACGGCCAAACGCACCGGGACCCTCGTGCTCAACGGCCTTGAAAGCATCTCCACCGAAGCCGCCGCCGCGCTCTCCGCGTTCACCGGCGAACTCGTTCTGAAAGGCCTTACGGAGCTGCCTCCCGACACCGCCGCCGCCCTCGCCAAACACCCGGGCCGCCTCCACCTCACCGGCCTCACCAAGCTCAGCCCCGAAACCCACGCCACCTTGCAGACCCACAAGAATGTGCTCCTGCCTCGACCGCCGACTTCAACCGTAAAGTGAGAATCCAAGGATCGAGAATAAGGAACATGAGAGTCCTCCTCACCACCCTTCTGCTGGCGCCGCTGACAGGGCTGCACCCCGCCAACAAGGCTTCGGTTCCTCCATCATGGAGTGAGGACTTCTCGGACGCCGCTGCCTTCGCAGTGAACTGGCGGCCCTATGGATTTCTCGCTATCGGCATTGATGCCGCGCATCCACTCGGCAAAACGGTGAGTGGCAAGGGCGCGCGGCCAGAATGGTGGCAGATCGTGGACGGGACGCTGCGTGGGCAGTGCTTCCCTGAGGAGAAACATCCGCCAGGCTTGCGCCGCGCCATCAGCGGGACGGACATTCGGCTCCACTGTCGGTTTAAAATTGCTGCCGAGGGCCAGATCGGCATCAGCATCGGCGGACCGAATCCCATCGTGGAGAAAGACTTCAATGTCGCCGGCCTGCACATCCGCACCGATGGCATCACCGCTTGGGACAACGATGTCTTGCACCCGAAAGACTCGCCTGAAGCCGCAGAACTGAAGGCGAAGGGAATATGGAACCGCAAGTTTTTCTACGCGAGGACCGAGAAGTTTTCCATCGCGCCCGGCGTGTGGCATTCCCTCGTGATGGAACTGCGAGGCAAGGAGCTCCAAGCCATGCTCAACGGCAAACTGGCACTCACCTACACCACGCTCTGCGGCGATGTGCCGAAGCACGACATCGGCCTCCAGCCCGGCGGAAAAAGCCAAGCACCAATCGCCTCTTGGTTCGACGACATTCGCGTGGAGTCGCTGCCTGATAACCAATAGCCGCCTTCATGAGAGCCACTGTTGCCATTCTTTCAATCTTGATGCTCGCGCCGCTCGCCGCGCTGCATGCCGCCGATGCGCCGAAGCAAAAACCCAACATCATCGTTATGCTCGCGGACGACCTCGGCTATGCGGACCTTGGCTGCCAAGGATCGAAGGAGGTCGTCTCGCCGCACATGGATTCGCTCGCGGCTAACGGGGTGCGTTGCACGGCGGGTTACGTTAGCGCGCCGCAGTGCTGTCCGTCGCGGGCGGGCCTGGTGACGGGGCGGTATCAGAATCGATTCGGCTATGAAACCAACGACGAGACCAAGAAAGGCGGGCTGCCGCTGAGCGAGCGGACCGTGGCGGATCGCCTGAAGGCGGAGGGTTATGTGACGGGGATGGTGGGTAAATGGCATCTGGGCGATGGCGAAAGTCGGCGGCCTTACCAGCGCGGTTTTGACGAAGCATTCTGGCATCCGAACGGCGGCGTGCTGTTCCCAGACAAGAAGAGCGGCTTCATCAGTAATTTGTATCGCGGTGCCGCGCCGGTGCAGGAACAAGAATACTCCACCGACGCCTTTGGCCTCACCTCCGCCGCACCTCAGGCTCAACGGAAACCATGAAACACATCTTCACCACTCTATCCACCCTGCTCACCGCACTGCTGCTCGCGCCGCTCACTTCCACGCACGCAGAATCCTGAGCGCAATCATCCAGTGAGGCACGTGTTGCCACTGATCTCATCCCGATGATCCTTACGAAAATAGTTCTTGATCGCACTCGTTGCGGTTTGACGGGCGCCGAACCCGTTGGAGGATAACAAATATGCACTGGTGTCTCCCCCCGCTCACCGTCAAAGCCGGAACCCAGAACGCCTTCCATCAACGCGCTTCCGTCGATTCCCTTTCGACAGCCCTGTGTCTCCTCGCACTTCGTTCGCTTGCCATAGCCCTCCTGTGCATTCCCTTCGTGGTGCTCGGGGCCGAGAGAGAAACCTTTTTCCGTGAACGCGTCGAACCATTGCTCAAACAGCACTGTTACGAGTGCCACTCGCACTCAGGGAAAATCAAAGGCGGCCTAGCACTCGATTCTCGGTCGGGATGGCAATCAGGCGGTGATAGCGGGCCTGCATTAGTGCCAGGTTCACCGGAAAAGAGCCGCCTAATTGAGGCCGTCCACTACAACAACCCAGACATCGAAATGCCGCCCAAGGCAAAACTCCCGGCGAGCGCGATCTCCGTGCTCGAAGAATGGGTAAAACAAGGCGCACCCGATCCGCGTGAAACAGCCACCATCAAGAAGAACGGCATCGACTTGGAAGCGGGTCGCAAACACTGGGCCTATCAACCCGTTCGCGATATCGCTCCGCCCGCCGTGCACAACGCCGCTTGGACGCTCAACGAGGTAGATGCCTTCATTCTCGCCAAGCAGGAAGCAATCGGTCTGCAACCCGGACCGGATGCCGAGGCACATGCTTGGCTTCGCCGCGTCAGTTTTGATCTCACCGGACTTCCCCCAACCGAATCGGATATCGCTGCCTTTGTTACGGACCTTTCCCCAAACGCCCACGAGCACGTCGTGGATCGGTTGCTTGCCTCAAAAGCCTACGGAGAGCGCTGGGCTCGACATTGGTTGGACATCGTCGGATACGCAGAGCAAATCGGCACAGAGGGCAAAGTCTTTGCAGAGCACGCGTGGCGCTATCGCGATTACCTCGTCGAGTCGTTCCACCGCGACAAACCCTTCGACCGATTCGTCCGCGAGCAACTTGCAGGCGATTTGCTCCCAGCCGCATCGCCGCACGAACGACGAGAAAACCTTATCGCGACAGGCTTTATCCTGCTGGGCGACGTCGACATCAACGCCATCGACAAACTGAAAATGGCTCATGACTTCGTGGATAGTCAGGTCACCAAGGTGGGAACCGCCTTTCTCGGAATGACTTTGGGCTGCGTGCGTTGCCATGATCATAAGTTCGATGCCATCGGCCAACAGGACTACTACGCGTTGGCGGGGATGTTTCGCAGCACCAAGACCTTCTTTCAGACACGCCATGGCATCTGGAGTAACATTCATCGCGTTCCACTCCCGGAAATCGATGAGGATCAATCTCTTGCCAAGTTGCACGAACAAACCCTTGCAGGGTGGCGACAAGAGAAGCAGAAGCTCGAATCAGAATCCAAAGCACTGGGCGAAACAGAAGAGGCGGAGAGCAAAAAGCGTCTCGAAGGGTTGAAAAAAGAAATCGCCGCTCTCGATCTCCGAATCGCCCATGGCGAATATTTTCATCCCGGAAAACCGCAAGCCATTGCGGTACAGGATGGAGAGAATCCAGCGGACATGCGACTGACCATCCGAGGAAATCCATACGCACTCGGCAACACCATGCCGCGCGGTCTGGTTCGCGTCGCAATGTGGGGCGACCAACCAAACATCCCCGAGGGACAGAGCGGTCGGTTGCAACTTGCGGATTGGATTGCCGATGCGCGCAATCCGCTCACCGCGCGCGTTGCAGTGAATCGCGTCTGGCAAAAACTGTTCGGCGAGGGATTAGTACGCAGCGTGGATTACTTTGGCACTCGAGGCGACTCACCCTCCCATCCCGATCTGCTGGATTATCTTGCACACCGCTTCATGAAAGAGGGATGGTCGCAAAAGAAGCTGATTCGCGCGCTCGCCCTCAGCCGAACCTATCGCCTCGCAAGCGGCCCCCCGCAACCCAACGATCCCGAAAATAAACTCCTCACCCGAATGAACCGCCAACGCCTCGACGCCGAGTCAATTCGAGATGCGATGCTCGTCGCAAGCGGACGCCTCACCGCGCCAAACGGCGGTCCGGGGTTGCCGCTGGAGTTTCCGGAAAACATCACCGGACTGCCACTAAAGGAAAAGCAGGACGTTCACCCGCAGTTCAGCATTAAAAAAGAACGCGAGTCCCAAGCGGTGGAGCGGACGTTGTATCTCCCCGTGGTCAGGACCGGAACGCAACTCGGAAGCGCACGCCTGCTGGACGTGTTCGATTTCCCACAACCCGCACAGTTTACGGGAAAACGAAACGAAACAACCGTTCCAACACAGGCCTTGTACCTTCTCAACGCAACCCTGATCCGCGACCGGAGCGAGGATCTCGCCAAGAGCTTGCTCGCGGCTTCCTCCGACGATGAGAACCGGATTGCACGGCTCTGGTTGCGCGTCTTGAACCGCCCCGTCACCGCAACGGAGCGGGATGATGCACTCACGTTTTTGAAAGGCGCAGCGACTGCCGAGGAAGTCCAAGCTTGGACAGAGTTGGCCCGCGGGCTCCTGAGCACCAATGAATTTCTTCTCCGCTTTTAACCCCGCCATGAATCAAGTCCCCTTCCCCTCCACACGTCGCGCATGGCTGCGACACACCAGCGCAGGCTTCGGTGCAATGGCTCTCCACGGCCTCCTACACGCCGCCTCAAACCCACTCGCAGTGAGGGCTCCGTTGCTCCCACCCAAGGCGAAGCGCGTCATTTTTCTCTTCATGGCAGGCGGCCCCTCGCAGATGGATTTGTTCGACCCAAAGCCGCTCATTCAGCAAAGGCACGGAAAATCCGTAGACGCTCCCCTGCCCGAGCAACATCGTCACGAAAGCACCAAAGGCTTGTTAGCGCTCGGCACCGACATTCCCGTGCGCCCGCGTGGTCAGTCTGGCGTGACCATTTCCGATTTGCTGCCCCACACCGCTGCCATCGCCGATGATTTGTGTTTGCTGCGCGCGGTGCACGCCGACAACAACCAGCACGGCCCCGCAGCGCTTCAGATTCACACCGGAGCCATTGCCGAAGCGCGGCCCTCCCTGGGCTCTTGGGTGAGTTACGGCCTAGGTACGGAAAATCAAAACCTGCCAGCCTTTCTCACCATTCACCCGGGTATCGACACGCGAAACTACAGCGCTTCGTTCCTGCCAGCCGCCCATCAAGGCACACCCGTGACGATTTCCTCGAAAGCCAGCGACCCTTCCATCGCCTTCCTCACCGATCCAACAACCGATACGGCATCGCAACAGCGGCGCTTTGATTTCATCCAACGCATGAACGGTCGTCTCCTCGCGCAACACCAAGCGGACGCACGGATGGAGGGCATGATTCACAGCCTGGAAACAGCGTTCCGGATGCAGACGGCGACCCCAGATCTCATCGACTTTTCCAAAGAAACTGAGGCCACCAAAAAACTCTACGGAATCGGGGAAAAGACGACCGACAAAAACGGGCGCGCATGTTTGCTCGCGCGGCGTCTAAGCGAAGCGGGCGTGCGGTTCGTTCAAGTCACAATGGACGGTTGGGACCACCATGGTGACATCCGCGGCAGCCTTCCCAAAAGTTGCGCAGCCAGTGATCTTCCCTGCGCTGGCTTAATTCTCGATTTGAAATCGCGCGGCTTGCTTGAGGAGACCCTCGTTGTCTGGAGTGGCGAGTTCGGCCGCACCCCTTGGAGCCAAGACCTAAGTCGGACGGCGCCAATCGAGAAGCACGGCCGAGAGCACCAGCCCGAAAGTTTCTGCGCATGGATGGCTGGTGGCGGGGTGAAGGGAGGTTTCATGCACGGAGAAACCGATGAGTTCGGCTTTCGCCCCATCTCCGGCAAAGTCCATCTTCACGATTTACACGCTACGATATTACACCTGCTCGGCTTAGATCACCTCCAACTCACGTGGCGTCACCTCGGACGGGACTTCCGCCTGACAGATGTCTACGGCGAGGTCGTTAAAGAGATTCTCGCATAGCTCCGACTCCACTCGTCAGTGGTGGCGATTCCAGCCAGAGGACAGCGAGGACGGCCTTGAGATTCCCCTCGAAGAGCAGAGAAGAGCGGCGGAGCATTCTGATCCTCGTCCAGAATACTCATTCCCCCAAGCAATCCCAGTTCGTGCGCTGGATCTTGCCTGAACCTCAGGTTCATCAGCGGAGACTCTATGTCTTGGTAACTGGCGTTCGGAACGACCATGCGCGCCAGAGTCGTTTTCCCGACCTGACGAGGGCGCAAGACCACGACCGCCGGAAACTGACCCGCCAACTCTTGTAATCGCCACGCTGCGAGTTTGTTCCAGAGCAATGATGCAAATCAGAAAGCTGGCTTCTAACTTGCACCACTGAACCACGGCAAAAGGCGCGCTTAAGGTAAACCCATCTGCCATACCCTCTCGCGGATTGCGCAAATGTTTAGTGAATCGGAGCTTCTCCGCGTACGTATGAACGCAAGAACATTCAGTCTTTTGCGGGACCATCCAATCAAGCCGCAAAAGAATCATTCCACTCAAAATAGGACCTCCATCGACGTGCATCACAAAGACCCGCGCCCCCCCTCTTCCGATTGGTGGACTCGCCGTATGACCCCTCGCGCTCCACACACCGCCTTCCGAGCCTCGATTCTCGCCCTCTTCCTAGGATGGCTGTTGCTGTTCCAAGCCTTTGCCGCTGAGGGCATTTTGTCTCCAGCATCCCTTCGCGCCGCCATCGAAAAGTCCCTTCCACTGCTAACCGAGGGAGCGCGCGGATCGATGGAGAAACGCGAACGGTGTTTCACTTGCCACAACCAGGGACTGCCAATTCTCGCGCTCACCACCGCGAAAGCGCGCGGGTTTAAGATTGATGAGGGAGAACTCGCAAAGCAGATCAAATTCACCGCTGATTTTCTCGAGAAGAACCGGACCAACTACCTTGCGGGCAGGGGGCAAGGCGGACAAACCGACACCGCTGGCTACGCATTGTTGGCCCTAGAAAGTGGCGGTTGGAAACCGGATGCAACGACGACTGCGGTGACCGAGTATCTATTGCAGTGGCAGAAGGACTTGGTGCATTGGCAATCTCAGTCCCGCCGCCCGCCCACTGAGCAGAGCTTGTTCACATCCACCTTCGTTGCGTTACGCGGCTTGAAAACGTTTGGAACGAGCGAACAACTCGAACGCATTCACGAGCGGACAAAACAAGTGCGCGCGTGGCTGTTGAAAACTTCCGCGCAGGACACGGAAGACCGGGTTTTTCGACTCCGCGCGCTGCACGTTACAGATGCGCCTGACACGGAAATTCGGAAAGCTCGACAGGAGTTGCTCGATGCGCAGCGAGCAGACGGAGGTTGGGAGCAAATGGCCGAGATGCAGACCGACCCTTATGCCACCGCGACGGCACTGGTTGCCCTTCACCAAGCGGGTGGTTTGGCAACGACGGATGCCGTGTATCAACGGGGACTTCGCTACCTGCTCGGGCAACAACTCGCTGACGGTTCGTGGCGTGTCACCTCACGGAGCAAGCCCATTCAGTCCTACTTCGAATCGGGCTATCCCCACGGCCCAAACCAGTTCATTTCCATCAGTGCCGCCGGTTGGGCCACAATAGCCCTCTCCCTCACGTTCCCACCCGAACGGTAACCCGCAGAGACTCCATCGACCGAGCGCAACTACGTTCCCCTTTCTCGTAAAAGGCAAAATCCTCACGTGTTACCGTTCTGGCAGAACAGCAAAAAGCGTTCTTATTGATACAGGACCGCTGGTTGCCGCACTGAGCCGTCGCCACGCGCATCACGAATGGGCACGCGCGCATTTGGACGCCGCGACGGAGCCTTTTGCGACCTGTGAAGCAGTCATCTCGGAAACTCTGTTCCTCCTTGAACCGGCGAGAGGTGGAAAAGAGGCGCTTTGCGGTTTGATCGAACGCGGAGTGATCGTTATCCGCGACTCATTCGATGAAGAACTGGCAGAAACACTTCGCCTGATTCGTCGCTACAACGATACCCCAATGACTTTCGCAGACGCCTGCCTCGTGCGCATGGCTGAGAAGAATGACGAGACCCTAGTGTTCACCACTGACAGCGATTTTCGGACTTATCGGAAGAATGGCCGGCAGGTGATCCCGTTGATCATCCCGAACTCAGCCCACTCCGAGCTTGTCCGATTGTGGACCCCGGAGATGCGATGAAAACTTACCTCACAGCCTCCAAAATCTCGCGGACACTCAACTCGCGGTGTTTTCGCGGTATCTCGCGGGGCGCGAAGAGCGAACACATCCCCCGTCCTAGACGCCCCTGATTTCAATCGGTCGACTCGATACAGGCGGATGCAAGGACAGCCTGCCCGTCGCAAATCTGGATCAAACCAAAAGTCATTTTTCAATCACCTCTAAATCAGGCCGTTGCTGCCGCAACTTCGCGATGTCCTCCGGCAACACCTGCTTCATCTTGCCCAGCGTGACCTTTTTGAGGGACTTCGTCGCCACCAAGGCAAGCAACCCTTCCCCAGTGACTTTCGAAGACCCGCCCAAACTCAACTCCGTCAAAACGGGCATGCGTGCCACCTTCCGAAGGCATTCGTCATCGGCCGTTGGTGCGTACGAAATATCAAGTCGACGCAACTCCCGCATCTCAGCCGCATGCTGAATCCCAGTCACGTCCGCTTGGTTGTCCAACAATGACAAATCCTCAAGTCCCTCAACTCCTTTGAGATGTGCAACCGCGGCCCCTGAACTGCCCGGCACATTGCTCCCCAGGCCGCAAATCCGTAACTCCTTGAACTTCGCGAGACACGCCGCGCCCGCATCTGAAAACTTCGTGTGCGCGAACCATAACCTCCCCGAAACACCCGCCGCGACAACCTCCGCTAGACCCGCGTCGTTCAACGGCGTGAAGTGAAAGTTCACATTTTCCAACCGCTTTAGATTTCGAAGATTCGCGAATCCGGTCCCCGTGCATTGAGTCGACGCCAGGCCAAGATTTCGCAAGTTCAACAAGCCCGACAAATGAACCAATCCCTCATCGGAAACGGGTGTCAAAGTCAGGTTTAAGTCCTCCATTCCCGTCAATCCCTTCAGGTGAACCAACCCCGCATTAGTGATCGCGCAGTTCGTCAAATGCAACTTACGCAACGTTGTACACCCCACCAAACCGGCTAACCAATCATCCGTCACCGCCTCATTCTTCCCCCCTTTTCCTTTGAGAGGATTGTTTCCGTTGTAGAGGTCGATCGAGATAACGCCTTCCGCCCCCATCTCAACCTTACCCCCAGCCCGCACAACAGAAGAGGCCAACCTCATCTTGTCCAACGCCTTCACCATGGAGCGTCCCAACGTATGACACCCCGCACGATCGATGTGCACATTCGGATTCCCACTCTTGTCGTCACCCTCATACGTCACTCCATCCAACCGAACCGCCGTCAGCAAAGGGTCCTGCCCTGCCAACCGATCTAAAACATCGTTCACCGCTCGTTGGCGCTCTCCCAAATCCCGAATGTGGCCCGCTACAATCGGAACATCAGGCCC
>JBEEPE010000141.1:0-3702 GCA_041191265.1 Verrucomicrobiota bacterium
TTGCTGGCGGAGTTTGAGCGCAGTCCGCTGAGCGCGCGGGCGTTCGCAGAACGCGTCGGGGTGCGGCACTCGACCTTTGCCGGTTGGATTCAACGGCACCGCTCCGAGACAAGACCCCTCGACTCAGCCGCTCCGCACGAACCCACTCCCGTCCGCTGGATCGAGGCCGTGGTCTGAGGTGGACCCCGAAAATCGGGCCAGAGGTTAAGCCATAGAAAAGCGGCGGCGGGGCGTATCAACACAACCCAAGTCCCCGCCGCCGTAGCTTAATTTAGCCCATCCCTGGCCGAAGAACGGGGTCCACCTCTCAAAACCCTCACGAGCTGGAAGGAGGAGATCGCCCGCATGTGGCGCTTTACCCGCAACAACGGGATCACCGAAGGCTTCCACCGCACCATGAAGCTCATCCAACGCCGCGCCTACGGCTTCAGAAATTTCGAAAACTACCGCCTGCGCGTCCTGGCAACCTGCGGCTGATCGCCTCTCCCCCAAAACCTCCCCTCCAACCCCTCCCTCATCCCAAAATCACCCCAACCCTCCCCAAAATTTGGCGTAGACCGAGCGATCGTAAACAGCCAATCTCAAGCTAGTTGAGGTGGCGACCCTAACGGGATTCGAACCCGTGTTACTCCCGGGACAGGGGAGTGTCCTAGGCCACTGGACGATAGGGTCTCAGAAGGGACGCAAAGAATAATGAATTCGCGTCAGCCGGCAAGACTTTTCACAAAAAAATCAACGAATGTAATCCAGCAGTGAGAGCCTCAAAATCTGCGCTCCAGCCTGCATCGCGGCCTGATACGCCGTCTGATTTTTGGAAAGATTCACCATCGTCTGCGCAAGGTCGACGTCCGTCTCGCGGCTGATCAACCCCGTGATATCAGTGAACCGCTGCTCCGCCGCACTGCGAATAGATTCAAAACGGCCGCGCAGCGATGCATTCTCCGCCACAGCGTTCACGATCGCATTTTCAGAAGTCTTCAAATTCGCCGTGGCGGTCGAGAGACTTGGGGCACCTGCCCGTCCCTCCATCGCATCGCGCGCGCTCTGTAGGTTATTGATAAACGTGGAGATCGCCACGTTGTTCGAGCCCGTGCTGTACGGTGAAATCGTCAGGGAGTCGGTGACCTGGATAGAGAGCCCATTCGCCCCCACCGCAACGCTTGATGCAGCGGCGATGCTTGTCGGGTGTTCGGCGCTATCCGGCGCGTTGACCACCGCAGAGAAGGGGGCGGAGGTGATGTTGATACCATTAAAAACATACTGGCCGTTGAACTGAGAGTTCGCGGCGTCCATCGCCTGCATCAACAACTGATTCATTTCAACCGCATAAGACGATTTGTCGGAGGCCGAGGCCGTCGGACTCGCGGCAAGCGTAATCAACTCTCCCGCGCGGTCCGAAATGTCATTCAGCCGCGTCAAACCGGTGCCCACCGTCTCGGCAATGCTCGTCGCAGCATCCATGTTGCGTGCATACTGCTGGGTAGTCGACATTTCAGAGCGGAGCATCATCACCCGACTCGCCGCCTGGGGATCCTCACTCGCCAAACTGATCCGCTGCCCGGTCGCCAACTGCTGATTGAGCTGATTCTGCCTGCCTCGCAGCACATCGAGGCGGTCCACAAGATCGTTAGCAAGGGAGATGTTAGGAACGCGCATAAATTACAAAGTTCAGCGAACCATCGAGTTAATGACCGACTCCAGCATCGCGTCGATCACTGAGATCACGCGGGCGTTTGCCTGGTACGCACGCTGGTACTGCATCAAATTCGTCGTTTCCTCATCCAAGGACACGCCGCTCACGGAATCTCTCTGAGCGCGCAACGCGGAATCGACAACCTTCGACTCGCTGGCGCGTCCGGCCACCGTCTGCAGACTCTGGGCCAGAGAAGCCACCGAGGTGCGCAAATAGTCCCCCATCTTCCCCGAAAACTGGTCCCCCGAGCCGATCGCGTACAACCTGTTCCGCAGAGCAAAAATGCTCTTGATGAAGCCGTTATCGCCCGCGTTGGTGTTCGTGTTTGCCGAGAGGGGATCCGCCCCGGCGCTCCCTACATTGGGATCGGAAGTGCTCCCCGTAGCGAGATTTGCAGCCGTCAACGCCGTATTCACTTGCAGCAACCCAGACGAGGGAGTCGACGCAAAAAACTCCTTGGCGGTCCCCACAAGAGCAGGCTGATAGACCGCGTTCACCGAAGTGGAAATCTGCTTGGAAATCTTTTCGATGTTAGAGCGGATCGTCGAAACCGCTCCCGTCAGGGCGGCATAGCGCCCGTACGCTGCACCGCCAGTCAAACTCGTGGTGACATCCAGCGATCCCACCATGAACTTCCCGGCAGTGTATCCCGGTGCCGAAGTCAGCGGATAAGCCCCATTCGCCTGGGGGGATGCCGTTGTGTAGGAGAGAGGATTCGTTCCCTTCGGGAGGAGCCCGTAAGTGACGAGTAACTGTCCTCCAATCGAGATATCCACCTGACTTGGGGAATCCACCGGAATCGTCATGTCAAACTTGACCAAACCCGCCAGATCCTCCAACGCCTTCTGCCGCTTATCGATCAAGTCCGGAGCAGAGCCATTATTGATCGCCGCAGAGTTTCGGATCTCGGCGTTTAACTCCGCGATGTGGGCGAGCAACGCATTGGCCTTGTCCATGTCGGCCTTCAGTTGCAGCTCCAAGTCTCCCTGCAACGCGACCAGGCGGTCGTTCGCATTGTTGATCCGATCGGCGAGGATGTTTGCCGAGTCGATGGCTGCCTGCCGCGTAGGAGTATCCGCAGGAGAGGCCGTCAAACTCCCCATTCGGTTAAAAAAATCGTCCAGCGCCCCGGAGATGCCGGAGGTCGAGGAATTGGCATCGGTCAGCGCGGTGGGATTGGAAGCCGTGTCGATCTTGTCTCCCAGAGCAAGTTCTGCGGTCGAGAGAGCATCCTGTTGCGCGGCATATGACGCCGCATCAGATGCCTGCCGGACGACTTGGCGGTCCAAAAGGGCGTCCCGCATCTGGTCAACTGAGATCACTTCCACCCCGGTCCCCTCCGGACCAACCGCCGTGTCCACATGATAACGCTCCCCGAGGATCACCCTCTGACGGGCGTAATCCGGATTATTGACATTCGAGATGTTGCGCCCCGTCACACCGATCGCGGCCTGCTGAGCCTGAAGCGCCTTGGCTGCCAATGTTAGGTTTCCAAAAAGTCCGGGCATAATGGATTATTCCTCTAGCTAATATAAGCGGTTCCAGTGCCTGAAAGCTTAATTTTCAGGGTGCCGCCCTCATCGTAAATTCGTCCGCCGGGTTGCGGGTTGACCTCTTCGAGCAGTTCCCGAATCAAATCGATGGAGCGCGCGAGCAACACTTGATTTTGGTTGGCTTTGGAGCGGACCCGATCGGCGATCCGAATCACTTCCTCAATCAGCGCTCTCATCATTGGCTGAAACGCCACCGGAAACTGGGGAACCAACGCCATCAGGGGCGTCTTGGGCGAAACGCGCGCCCGAACCAAAGCCTGTGTCATCAATTGCTCCCTTCGACTCCGCACTCCCTGAGCAACCTCCACCTGCCGCGCGATGGCATCCACCAGATAAAGCACCCGCTCGCTGTCCCGACGAATGATCGCCTTCTGCTGCTCTTCAAAAAGCCCTAGCAGCGCCCCTTGCTCTTGGATCTCCATCCTCAGCGCTGCGACCACCTGTTCGTGAAAGGGC
>JBEEPE010000142.1:0-10827 GCA_041191265.1 Verrucomicrobiota bacterium
AACCCAGTTTCACCCCGTGCTCCTTCACAAACGCATCCTGCATTTCCGAGCGCAACCGCATGACCGCACTCAAATCACACTCGTTAAACGTGGTCAAAATCGCCGCCTGATGCTGCGCAGACACCAACTGTGCTGCAATTTTCCGCCGCAACGGAGTCATCCGCTTCCGCGTAAACCGACCCTCCGACACAACCGCGGCGGATTCCACAGGCACTCCCAACGAGGCATTTGCCGCAGAAATCGCTGAGCGGATGGAAGGAATCACCGCAGGTTCTGGCGCAGGGGCAACCACTGCCGCAGACGCTTCAACCGGCGCCGCCTTCGCCTTTTTCTCTGCCTTGGGAGCCTTCTCCTCCTTGGTTGCCGGCGCCTCCGCAGGCTTTGCTGCCGCAGCAGCAGGCGCCGAGGCTCCACCTTCCTCAATCACCGCAACCACCTCGCCAATCTTGACTTCCATGCCCTCTGCCGCACGGATTCTCAAAACGCCAGATCCCTCGGCCGTCAAATCCGTGGAGACCTTGTCCGTGTCCAATGTGAGAATCACCTCGCCCGCACTCACCGCTTCCCCATCCGTCTTGTGCCAACGGGAAATCTGCCCGCTGCTGATTGATTCACCCACCGCCGGTATTTTGACTTCAAGACTCATATGACTTCTCAGATTGAAATTTGAACTGTTGTTTCACTCAGACTCCACAGACTCAGGCCACATCCGTCACGCTGAACGCGTCTTCAAGAACCTTACGTTGCTCCACCTTGTGAATCGCTAACGCTCCGACCGCCGGACTGGAACTCGCATCGCGCCCCGCGTAAAGCACCTTCGAACCCAGCACTTCGCTCAACGAGTTCCTCAGAAAACTCCACGCTCCCATGTTTTCCGACTCCTCTTGGCACCAAACAAACGTCTTCGCTTTCGCGTACTTCTTCACCGCCGCCTTCAGTTTCTCGCCGTGAAGCGGGTACAACTGCTCCACTCGCACAATCGCAACGTCCTCACGCTGCCCCTCCGCACGCGCTTTCAACAAATCGTAGTAGACCTTCCCCGAGCAAAACACCACACGCGTCACTTTGGTGGCCGCACCTAGGTTGGGTCCCGCCAAAATTTCTTCAAAAGTGCCCTTGGTGAAGTCGGCCTCCTCCGACACGCAGTCCGGCGCCCGAAGCAAACTCTTCGGCGTCATAATCACCAATGGCTTCAAGAACTTCCGCTTGGTTTGGCGACGGAGAACATGAAAATACTGAGCGGGCGTCGTCAGGTTACACACCTGCATATTGTCTTCCGCACACAACTGAAGGAACCGCTCCAAACGCGCGCTCGAGTGCTCAGGTCCCTGACCCTCGTACCCGTGCGGCAACAGCAGAACAATCCCGTTCGGTGTCTGCCACTTGCTCTCACCCGCAGCGATAAACTGGTCGATGATAATCTGAGCCCCATTCGAAAAATCACCAAACTGGGCCTCCCACAGACACAACATCTGCGGATAGTTTAACGCGTACCCGTAATCAAACCCCAGTACCGCAGCCTCGCTCAACAAGGAGTTATACACGCAAATACGCGCCTGATCCGAAGAGAGGTGAGCCAACGGGTTGTACCGTTCGCGCGTCCGCTCATCGTACAAGTAAGCATGCCGATGAGAAAACGTTCCGCGCCGACAATCCTGACCCGACAACCGCACCGGCGTCCCTTCCAACAGCGACGCTCCAAACGCTAACGCCTCTCCGTAGGCCCAATCATAGCCCGTGCCGGCCTTCCAAACTTGTTCCCGCTTCTCGATAAAGAACTTCTTCAGTCGCGAAACCATCTGGAACCCATCAGGCAAGGTCGTTAAACCGCGACAAATCGTGTCCAACGTCTTTTTCGAAATGGCCGTCTCGGCAGGATCGAACGAAAACTTCGGCTGAAATACCGCTGTCGAATGCGAGTATTTGGTCAGATTCTTGTCCTGTTCCGCTGCTTTCACCTCCGCGAACGCCGCCTCGTAACGCTCCTCAAACTTGCGGTCAATCGCCGCAGCGTCGGAATCGTTCAAAACCCCAGCCGCCAGCAAATGTTTGCGATACGCCACGCCCAAGGTCGGATGCGCCGCAATCTCGCGATACATCACCGGTTGAGTGAACAACGGCTCATCCCCCTCATTGTGCCCGTGACGCCGATAGCAAACGATGTCGATGACCACATCCGCTTTAAACGTCTGCCGGTACTCCATCGCCAACTCCGCGCATCGACGCACCGCTACCGGATCGTCCCCGTTCACATGAAAAATGGGCGCCTCAATCATCTTCGCCACATCCGTGCAATACCGCGACGACCGCGCATCTTTCGGAGACGTCGTGAACCCAATCTGATTGTTCACCACTAAATGCACCGTCCCACCCGTCCGGTACCCCTGTAACTGAGACATGTTCAATGTCTCCGTCACCACACCCTGTCCCGCAAACGCAGCGTCTCCGTGAATCAAGATAGCCATCACCTTGGACCGCGCTTCGGTATCTCCGCGAACCCGCTGACGCGCCCGCGCCATGCCCTGCACAACCGGGTTCACGGCCTCAAGGTGACTCGGGTTCGACGCCAGTCGCACCTCAACCTCATGACCATCCGGTAGCGTCCGCTTGTTCACGTACCCCAAGTGGTACTTCACGTCGCCATCCCCACCGACGGTGTCCGGCATGTAGTTTTCAGAAAACGCCGCAAACATCACCGACAACGACTTACCCAGAAAATCGTTAATCACGCTCAACCGTCCCCGATGGGCCATCCCCATGACCAGCTCATCCACTTTGTGCCGACTGGAGTTCTCCAAAAGAGCGTAAAGCGCCACCATCAGCGACTCGCCCCCCTCAATCGAGAACCGCTTTTGCCCAACGTAGCGCGTGTGCAAAAACTTCTCAAAACTCTCCACCGACAACACCTGCTCCAGCATCCGAACCTGAGTCGAACCATCCACCGGATAGGTCGTCTCAATCGCCTCAAACCGCGAACAGACCCATTCCCGAACTTTTGGATTCTGAATGTGAACGAACTCAGCCCCAATCCTCCCGCAGTAAACCCGCTCGAGCGCAGAACGCAGCTCGCGGACCGTCATCGCAGCTCCCCCACGAAACAGCGGCGTCGAAACCGTCGAGTCCAACTCCGCTTCAGAAAAACCTAGTGCTTCAACACTCAAATCCAGATTCACCGGAGCCGACTTCGACAGAGGGTCAACGTCCGACTGCGAGTGCCCAATCGCACGATAGGCGTTCACCATCGCGTCCACTTTGCTCTGCAGCGCCGTGTCGCCCCCACCCGCCGCCGCGCGCTCCGAAGCCGCAGCACCCAGCTCGAACCCCTCAAAAAAGGCGGCCCAACCCGCTTCAACCGAGGAAGGATCCGCCTTCCATCTTTGATATGCGTCCTCAATAACGTCTGCGTTCGCTCGGTGCGGAATCTGAGTGGCCATACAACTCGTGGGGGGAAGAAATGTTGAAAGATGAACCTCCACCCTATGTCACCAAAAGGGCCCGCGGAAACTTTTTTCCCGATTCTCAAGCTCGAACAAATCCCAGCACGCTTCAGAAAATGACGACCAACCTCCGATTCAGAAACCAGAACCGACAACCACTCAGTCGCTTATCATCGAACGCCGCCAACCCCAACACCATCACTCAAAATCGACGCATCCCAATCCTTCCAAACCGCTTCCAAGCCTAAATCTGCCAAAACCTGCGCCATTTCAGCAGGCGACCGATCATCCGAAATATCAAACTGCCCTGTTGCTTCGTCCGCCTCATCAAGCGCGACATCCACTCGTCGACCGCGAACGGTTAAATGCAAATCCTGCTTTGCCTGCCCAGTGTAGCCCCCTGGCTCAGTATGGCTTCCGGCGCTTGCCATCGTGACCCCCAACGGAAGAAGCAAGTCACGCAACGACTTCGGCTCCCGCGTGCTCAAAACCAGACCGACCTGCGGGAAAACCAACCGAAACGCGATCATCAAAATCAAGAGTGACCGATCCGTCACCGGCTCTTGAGCTTGGTATCCGCCAGCGCACGGACGCAACCGAGGCAAACTCACTGTAAACTGAGCCTTCCAACAACGCCGAAGCAACCCGTCCAAATGCGCAGCCAAATCGACCGCCTCCTCACGCCAAGACCGCAACCCCAATAACGCCCCCACCCCAATCCGGCGCACCCCTGCCCGGTACGCACGATCCGGACACTCCAATCGCCAAGCATAATCACGCTTCGGCCCTGCGGTGTGTAACTCCGCGTAAATCGAGGCATCATACGTTTCCTGATACACCACCACCCCCTCGGCACCTGCACCCACCATCCTCGCGTACTCAGGTTCCTCCATCGGGGCAACCTCGATGGCAAGAGACGGAACTTTCCGACTCAACCGCTTCAGCACCTCCTCCAAATACCCATTCGAAACGAATCGTGGATGCTCTCCAGCCACCAAAAGCAAGTTACGGAAACCCTGACCCAAGAGGAAATCCGCTTCCGCCTCAACCTGATCCGGAGTCAACGTCACCCGCAAAATCTCGTTATCACGCGAAAACCCGCAGTAAGCGCAGTTATTGATGCACTCGTTGGACAAGTACAGGGGAGCAAACAAACGAATCGCCTTCCCAAAATGCTGCCGCGTCACTGACGTTGCCCGCGCTGCAGCTTCCGCAATTCGCCCCCCCCCATCAGAAGCCAGCGCATCCACCACCGCGGCAAACTCCCGCACCCGCGGACGAGTCCGATCCAACGTCTGCCTCGCCGCCCCGTCCACCGTTGGGTTCAACACGGAATCAACCATTCCTCCGATGCGCACAGGACCCCTCGCGCTTCAACTGATCACACCGTGCCTCGATGCGCACCATTTTGGTCGAGGGCGAAAAACCCAACCGCTTCGTCAGACAGTTTTCAATCAACTCCAAGTGCGCATCCTCAAACTCCACAATCCGATTGCAATCCGTGCAGATCAAATGGTTGTGAGACGGATGATCATTGTAGTTGGGGTCATAAATCATCTGTCCCAAACCCAACTCCAACTCTCGCAACACCCCGCACTCCACCAACAACGGGAGCGTACGGTACACCGTCGCCCGGGAAACACTAGGCTCCACCCGCTTGACCCGAGCCAGCAGTTCCTCCGCCGTGTAATGATCCGTGGTGTCCAATGCCGCTTCGATAATCGCCTCGCGTTGAGACGTCCTTCGGAGCCCACGCTCCTGAAGGAAGGACAACACTTTCTGACGAATCTCCGGATCCATACCCGCGAAACGATACACCTCAAACCCCCTCGGTCAATTCGGGCGCACCCCGCCCGCTACGACAAAAAAAGAAGCCCGGCCGAAACCGGGCTTGGTGCTTGACGATTGAAGGCGACGAACGCCTCCCGTCATCTTTTCGAAAACGGCTACTTCTTCTTTTTCAGAAGGGGCAAACCCGTCTTTTCATTCTCAGAAACTTCGTAACCAGCGGGAAGTGCGTCAATCGCGCCTTCCTTCGCCTCGCCTGCGAAGAAGTAGAGAGTCACCTGCTGACCACCCTTAAGGGTCTGCAAGCGGGAATGAAGGATGTACGTTTTGCCAGATTTTTTACTCTTAACACTAAAGGCCATATGGATGGATTGGGTTTATTGGGTGGATGAAACGGGATCGCCGAGGTCTTCCGCCTTCCAGCAACGAATGCATTCACCGTGCATCAAAGTCGAAAGGACGAAGATCTCGGAGAGCCTCGCTTCGGTACTGAGACCAGAAACTCGGCATTTTCTTAGCAAAAAACCCCTAGGCTTTTTCAGAGAAAATAAACACAGCCCCTGCAAAAAAAGAGAAAGCCGCCCTGCGAACAGAGCGGCTAAACAACTCGACAGGAAGCTTGATGTCTCTCAAGCGAGTCCCGCCAAAACGGTTAGATTAAACCGGCCCCTTTCAAGGTCGCGAACGCACCGTTCTTCGTCACCGTCTTCAAGGCCCGCGCGGTGAGCTTCACCGTCACAAACTTTTTGATTTCGGGAACCCAGATTTTCTTGGTCTGGAGATTCGGAAGGAACGTGCGCTTCACGACTTTCGTGACGTGCTGACCGATACCGCCTTTTTTCTTAGCCAAACCGCGGCGATGAATCACTGATCCCGTGGATGGCTTTGCTTTCGTGATGGAACACACTCTACTCATGGTAACCTCCTGCTTATTACAAAATGGTCGGGAACGGTCGCCCACACACCCCACCAAGTCAAGCGACAACCCGAAACTCATTTCTCAAACTTCACACCCCACGCCCCAAGCAATCCCGGCAACTCACAAAAACCACCCCTCCCACTGGTCCTGCGTCAAAAACGGCACCCCCGAAGCGGCGCTCAACGCGTGCAGGTTTCGCGTCGAAACATCCTCGACCTGCCCTCGAGTCACCCACGCCAAAACAACACTCGCCGCCGGCACTTTCGGAGCCCCCACCACCTGAATGCCTTCGCGAGGCAAAACCCGAGTCGATGGACGCCCCACAACCCGACTCTGCCCCGTGCAATCCATCGCCATCCGAAGGTACTTCGGAGAAAACGGCACCTCGATTCCCCCCGAAACAGCACCGTCCCCGCGCCCAACCGCCTCCACCGCCAAGGATTCCCCCTCTGCCGGCATCTGATCCCGACGAAAGCGCAACATACCGAAAATCACCTCCAAACGGGCACTGTCCACCACGCTGACTCCCGCGCAAAAGGCCTCGTTCGCCCCATGGGCAGACCCCACACGGAAACGGATTTTGGAGAACCGCCGCGCCAAACCCGCCCCAAGGCGCACCACCCTCCCTGCATCACCGTCCACAAGGAAGCGTGATCCCGTGAAAACGACCACGCCCCCTCCCCCAAACCGACCCTCAAAATCGGAAAGCGTCATCCAACAAGGGACGTTCTACTTCTTCGGAGCCACTGCCGAGGGCGGTGGCGCCAGTGGTTCACCAGGAACTTTCGCGCCCAACGCAAAATCCTCTACCTTCAGGCCTTTCCGATACCCCTTAAAGCCGTAAAAGCTCGGATCATACTCATCCACAAACCGTACATCCGCCTCCTTCGGCACCTCCCTGCCCAACCCCCAATAAACTGCATTGACCACCATCCGCCGAAGCCCCTCATTCACAAACTCGTTCGCCGCACCCATCGTTGTGCAAAAAATCCGGTTCGTCTTACCCGCCTCATTCGTGTGCATCCGAGTCCACGCAATCGGCATCATCGGACTGTTCACATCCTGCTCCATCTTGTCCGTCGCACGCTTCTTCTGATACGCCGCAGCCGAAGAATCCGGCAACATTCCCGCCAACACCATCCCCCGCATCAGAATCTTTGCATCCGATGGCGGGTAAGCCTCGTACACATCCGTCGTCCCAAAAACGTCGCGAACGCCATTCAAAATCGAATCCGAAACTGCCCCGGACTCAATCACCCCGCGTGTCGCTTCCGATTTATGCCGCCCCCAATGGCTAACCCACTGCTCCCCCAGCACCTTCTTCCCAAAAGTTCCCAGCCGATTCCCCTGAAACGCGTGCGTGCTCGTCCTCAACCCGATGACAGGCGTGCCCTCGAGAAACCGTTTCTCAAACCGCGCCAACGCCGTCTCATCCCACTTACGGAAGCGCAACGACATCAAAAGCAAATCCGCGCTCTCCAACGCCTCGCTCCCTCCAAGGCTCGCCCCATTGTCCGGATTGATCGTCCCATCGGCATCCACAGAAAAAAGCACCGTACACTTCAATCCATGGCGCTGGCTGAGGATTTTCCCCAGCATAGGAAGCGCCTCTTCCGATCGATACTCCTCATCCCCAGCCAGCAGCACCACGTGCTTCGCTCCCGCACCGCCCCCCGCCGGTTCGTAAGTAATCGAACCACCCGCGGCTTCCACACTCACCACCGGAAGGAGAACCGCGCACAACGCGGAGACCGATAAAGTCCAGATCTTCAGCATAGACCCGCGAACCTACGCCGCCACACCGCCTTGCGCAACGCCGATCAACGCGCCCCAACCGCCACTTTTAAGGCCTGCTGCGCACGGTTGTGATCCATCACCGCCCGCACCTGCGCCAACCGCGCCCGCGTCAACTCCTCCCGAGCCGTAATGTACTCCAAAACAACCCCCACCTGGCTCGCCTGCCTCTCCCCCGCCAAGCGCGTCATCTCCTCCGCCGCAACCACCGACTCCTCCGCAATCTTGATCTGTTCTCGAGCCGATCGCGAACGCGCATGCGCCTCAACCACCTCCCGCCCAATCGCCGCCTCCAATCGCTTGCCACTCAACGTCAACGACTCCTTGCGAACCGCAGCACCTTCCTTCCGAACGGAATCAAACAAGCCGCCCGCCCCAACCTTCCAAGAGAAGCCTACGAAAAAGTCCTGCTGCCCCCCAAATCGGCCAAGCCTCCCATCCATCCCACCACCAAAACCACCCGCACTATACCCCGCCTGCACCGACGGAACCCACGGCGCCAGACGCGCCCGCTCCTCCTCCGTTCTCGCCGCTTCCGTCAACGCCACCAGGGACGCCACCTCCGGCCGCTCCGCCCGCGCCTGCGAAATCAACGCAGCCAAACGCTCCTCACGAACCACCACCACCGGCACCATATCCGCCTTCGCACCCCTCAACGCCGTATCCGACGGCAACCGCAGCGTTTCTGATAACCGCGCTGCCGACAACTCAACCCCCTCCTCGAGTTGCCGCACCTGCAACCTCAACCGACTCAACTGCGTCCGCACCCGAAGCAAATCCGCCCGAAACGCCGTCCCCACTTTTACCGCCGCCTCCAACTGCCCCGCATACCGCTCCGTCACCACCACATCGTCCTGCACCACTGACACCCCCGCCTCAGCCCCCAGCAACTCATAGTACCGGTCCGCCGCCTCACGAACCGTTTCCAACCGCGCACGATCAACCCCTTTGCCCGCCGCAAGCGCGCGCTGCTTCGACGCCAGCACCGCGTAGTGCGTCTCACCCGGCGTCCAATCAACGACTGCTCCCGCTCCCGAAAAATACTGCTGCTTCGATGCATCAAAAACCGCCCCGACGATGTCTTGCAACCGCCCCTCGTGCCCTCGATACGATCCGCCCACCGAAAGCGTAGGCCAATACCGCTGCCATGCCTGCCGGTTCTCAACCAACGCCTCCGCATGCCGCTTCCGCGCTGCATCCACCTCCTCGTTCCGCTCCCCCGCCAATCGCAGGACCGTGCGCAAATCCACGTGCATCGGCGACGCCCATGCCGAACTCCCCAACAGTATCAACGCAACGAAGATCGTTTTCATAAAATCATTTCACAGAAGGTTGTGCGCCCACATCACTCGCCCGCTGAACAGCTTGTCCATCCACCAGAACGCCCCCCTTCGGCACCACCACCTCCTCCGATGCTTCGACCCCCGGCAACTCAACCAACACCCCATCGTTAAACCCCGGCTTTACGGACGTCTTCTTCACAACGCCATCAATCCACCGAAACACAAACGCAGCGGTCTTCTCCATCACCAAGGCGCCGACCGGCACAGCCAAAACCTCCTCGTGACGCTCCAAGCCAACTTTCGCCGTCACACTCATCCCCGCCCTCAACCCGTTCCCCGTCGCCGCAATGTCGGCCTCCACCTGAAGAGTCCGCGTCGCCACATCCAAAACACCTGCATGGCGGCTCACCACCGCATCAAATGCTTTGCCCGGAAAGGCATCCGGCAAAATACGAATCGGCTTTCCCGGTTCGATTAAAGGGGCCTCCAGTTCCGTCACCGGTACCCGACAACGTAACACGCCAACCTCGCTCACCCGAAACAGCACCGCGCCCCCCGGAGCAACAAACGCCCCCTCATCCGCCAACCGATCAGTCACCACTCCATCAAAGGGGGCCCGAATTTCGGCAAAACCCAGCAACGTCTTGCAACGATCCACTCCCGCCTTCGCCGCAGAAAACTTTGCTTCCGCATCATCCACACTCTGCGGCAACACCAAGTCCGGCGACTTTTCACGCGCCTCCTTCAATCGCCGATACTCCACACCCGCAGCATCCTGCTCCGACTGCATCTTCACCAAATCCACCTCCAACTCCGGCACTTCCACCTTCGCCAACAACTGTCCCTTTTTCACCACATCGCCCCGATCCACCAAGACCTCCTTCACATGCCCCGAGACCCGCGCCCCAAGCTGAACCTGCCGATTCGCAACCAACGTGCCCGGAAAAGAAACCCACCGATGAACCGTCGCTTTGCGCGGTTTCACTGTCTCCAAAACCGGCACAGGCGCCCCGAAAAGCGAAGCCGTCCCCAAACCAACCAAGGTCGATAAAATCAGTTTCATAACGTCAATCCTCTTCCTGAAATGGTCACACTTGCTCGTACAGACGAGACCCCTCGTCATCGGGATCCAACGAGGCCTCATGCGCGCCGGCCCCTCCCAAAAGCGCGTACAATCCCGGAATCAAAAACAACGTCGCCACCGTCGAAAAAACGACGCCTCCCATCACCGCTCGAGCCAGCGGTCCCGACGTCCCGCCCCCCACCGCCATCGGCACCATCCCCGCCAACATCGCAAACGCCGTCATCAGCACCGGACGCACCCGCCCGCGCAACCCCTCAAGCGCTGCCTCGGTCGCGCCAACTCTCCGCTCCCGCTGCGCCCGAACCGCAAACGTAACGAACAAAATCGCATTCGAAACCGAAACGCCCACCGCCATAATCGCCCCAATAAAACTCTGCAAGTTCAGCGTATCCCCCGCCAACCGCAGCCCCCACACCACCCCCGCCAACGTGGCAGGGATGCACCCCAGAACCACCACCGAATGCCGGAAACTTTGAAAGTTTGCCGCCAATAACAGAAGCACCACCAAGACCGCCGCCCCAA
>JBEEPE010000143.1:0-20706 GCA_041191265.1 Verrucomicrobiota bacterium
AATGCCAAGACCTCATCGCTAACATCATCCTCAAGGCATTTCCCGACCATGCCATCTATGGCGAAGAAGGCGTCTCCGGAAACCAATCCAGCCCTTGGCAATGGATCATCGATCCCATCGACGGCACCGTGAACTACTTCTACGGAATCCCCCACTTCTGCATCTCCATCGCCGCTCGGCTCAACGAGGAAATCCAAGTCGGCGTCATCCTCGACCCCATGCGCAACGAACTCTGGGAAACCCATCTCGGCGCACCCACCCTCCTCAACGGAAACCCCGTCCGCGTCAGTACCCGCAACCGCCTCGAAGACGCCGCCGTCTCCGTCGGCATGACCAAAGACGCTTCTCGGATGTCCACCGCAACCGCAACCCTCGAAAAGTTCGTTCACAGGGTCCGCAAATGCCGCCTCATGGGATCCGCCGCCCTCGATCTCGCCTACGTCGCCTCAGGACGCCTCGACGCCTACATCGAGTCCTCCGTCAATCTCTGGGACATCGCCGCCGGCAAAATCCTCCTCGAAAATGCGGGCGGCCGTATCGAGATAACCCCCAGTACCGGCAATCCCGACAAAATCGCAATCCGCGCGTGGAACGGGCTGATTGACATCAACATCTGACGCGCCCATGTCCGCTCCCTCCCTGCCAGCCTCCGGCATCGGCTACGATGTCCACCGCTTCGCCGACGGTCGCCCACTCGTCCTCGGCGGCGTGACCATTCCTCATCACCAAGGCCTAGACGGACACTCCGATGCCGATGTCCTCTGCCACGCCATTGCGGACGCAATCCTCGGCGCAATCGGTGAACGCGACATCGGCTTCCATTTTCCAAACACGGACGAACGGTACCGCGGTATCGACTCCTTGCGCATCGTTTCGCACGCCGTCGCCCTCCTCTCCGACCGAGGCGCTCGCCTCGTGAACATCGACTCCACGCTCATCTGCGAGGCACCGAAAATTGGGCCTCACCTCACCCCCATGCGCGACAAACTCGCCGCTGCACTCGGCATCCCCGCCGCCCGCGTCGGCATCAAGGCCACCACCAACGAACGCATGGGGTTCCTCGGACGCGGTGAAGGCATCGCAGCTCTCGCCGTTGCCTCCGTTCTCCTCCCCGATACCGTCTAACCATCCCGTCGAATCGCCCGCTACCATGCCTCTGCGCTTCCTCAACACGCTGTCTCGCTCTCTCGAGCCCTTCGCCCCTCTCGATCCCGAAGGCCGGACCGTTCGCCTCTACACCTGCGGACCCACCGTCTATAACTTCGCCCATATCGGGAACTTTCGCGCCTACATCTTCGAGGATCTCCTTCAACGGCATCTCGAAGCCCGCGGCTTCGACGTCCAACGCGTCATGAACCTCACCGATGTCGACGACAAGACCATCCGCGGTTGCCGCGAAGCAGGCATCCCTCTGGCGTCCTTTACCGCTCGCTTCAAACAAGCCTTCTTCGAAGATCTCGACGCACTCCGGATTAAACGCGCCCAGCATTTTCCCGAAGCGACCGACCCCGCTCACATCGCGCGAATGATTTCGATGATTTCGCAGCTTGAGCAACAGGGTCAGGCCTACCTCGCAGAGGACGGCTCGGTGTATTTTCGAATCGCTCGGTTCAAAAACTACGGACGCCTCGCTCACCTCAATCTCGATGAACTCCGCCCTAGCGGTCGCATCAAGTCGGACGAGTTCGAAAAGGAATCGCTCGGAGACTTCGCGCTCTGGAAGGCGTGGGACGAACAGGACGGAGACGTCGCTTGGGAAAGCCCTTGGGGACGGGGTCGCCCGGGTTGGCACATTGAGTGTAGCGCAATGGCGGGAGCCATCCTCGGTGACCAACTCGACATCCATTGCGGTGGCGTTGACAACATCTTCCCGCATCACGAAGCCGAAATCGCCCAGACGGAATGTTGCACAGGCAAACCGTTCGTCCGGTATTGGTTGCACTGCGCCCATCTGATGGTGGAAGGCCAGAAGATGAGCAAGTCGCTCGGAAACTTTTACACCCTCAGGGATTTGCTCGGCAAAGGGTACTCCGGCCGGGAAATCCGGTACGCCCTCCTCACCGTTAACTACCGGCTCCCGCTCAACTTCACCTTGTCCGGTCTCGATGCCGCGCGCGCCGCACTCACACGGATTGACGCGCTCGTGGAACGACTCGAACGCGAATCCGCCACCGCCACCGCGACGGCTTCGCCGAGCCCGACGTCTGCCACCCCGCTTGTGGAAGGGTTCTTCGAGTGCCTCGACGATGATCTCAACATCTCGGGGGCAATGGGCTGTTTGTTCGACTGGCTTCGCGAAACAAATCGGCTTCTCGACACCGAGCGAAACCCGCTCCACGCCGTCACCGCGCTCGCCGAATGGAAACGCCTGAACGCCGTGCTCCAACTCCAAGCGGAGCGAGCTTCCGCTCCCCCCGAAGTGCTCGCCCTCGTCGAGCAACGGAATGCCGCGCGCGCTGCCAAAAACTGGGCCGAAAGCGACCGCCTCCGCGACGCCATCACCCACCTCGGTTGGTCCGTCAAAGACGGGAAAGATGGCACCCTCGTAAGTCCGAAGTGAACCGCGCCAATAGACCCGCTTTTTCAGTCGAACGGCATCCAAGCAACGGTCAGCGCCCGCCGCTCAAGCATCGAGTGTGCAGGTGATAACGTGATTGGTTTACGGCAGTGCTGATCGCAGCGACCGAACTGCGTCAATAATCCGCTCTTCGACGGAGGACGCCCATCGCGAGGGATGTGTTCCATACACCATCGCGCCCCCCGCCTCGTAGCCGCCTTCATCCCAGACGCGCCGACTCGGAATGTAACCCATCACATCGTTCGAATACCCACTCACCCACACCAGCGGGTCCCGCAGCTCCCGCTCAATCCGATACACGTAATCAATCACCACCTCACCCCCCAACGTCACCCACGTCAGCTCTCCGCCCAAGCGCAACACCTGCACAGGATAAGGATAATCCTTTGGCAACGACCCATCTTCCTCCAGCCGACCCAACACCCGTTCCGCATGCACCGCCGTCCACTTGTCCTTCGACTTCCGTTCCTCCTCCAACTCTGCGCGCGTCGGAACGCGGTCGTACTCCAAAGGAATCTCCCCGTACGCCGCCCGCACGGTCGGGGCCAGCGGACGCAGCGTCGTGGTCAAAGCAGCCTCTACTGCGGTGGCTAGCGTGGTTCCGTGAATCTCCGCTAGCTCGACCGTCCGTCGCGGATACGGATTTTGATCCCCGCTGCAGCCATTCATAAAAAGCGCAACCGCGCCAGGATGCGCCGCTTCAATCCGCTCCTTCGCATAGCCTGCATAGTCCCCGCTGAACTTCTGATGCCCCAACGTGGTGCAATGACAGGCATAACCAAACATCACCGCAATCTCGCCACCCTCCTTGCCTTGAATGCGCAAAACCGGCACTCGATGGTCCACAGGGCCCGCCGGATTAGGGAAGTTTTTCCAGCCGCCTTTCGCATCGGGCGTGCGTCGGTTGATGGCGAAGCCGCAACGCGCCGAGCAAAAATCAACGGTCGCCGATCGACTACCGGCGATGGCTTCTCCGATCATCCGCAGCAGAGTTGCCTCAAGCGCATCAACGTAAGCTGCCGCCTCCCGCTCGCGCAACGGAACGTCATCCACCCCGTAAAGCCGACTACTCTTGAGCTCCGGCCCAGAATGCGTGTGCGAGGCATTCACGACCAGATGCGCCGGTGAGATCCCAAACCGCTTTTCCGCCTGTTCCGCCAAACGAAGACGCAAACTCCTCGGAACCCCGATCAAGTCCAACGTCACAAACGCCACCCGATGTTGATCCGCATCCGTCAGCACCAGCACCTTCGCGTATAGATCCAGCTCGACCCCTTCCGACGGCCCGGTCCGTGCGGCGTACCCCGCCATCCACATGGGTTTTTCCGGCGTGATGCGCGCGGAGGCTGCTCCCGCTCGCCACTCGCGAACGTCCGCCGCAAGAACCTCACCGCACGCAACCCAACCCAACAGGAGGAGACAGAGCAGTGATGGAAATGGTTTCATTCCCGACTGAGCGCAAGGCGGATGCCACTCAACACCGCAAGCCGCGAACGGGCGCTCGGGCCCTTGGCACGACTTACCTCGCTCCGCTAAACTGATTTCTCATGAACCCCTCCTCCTCCCCCATCTCACCCCGCCACTCTTGGGAAGAAAACGTCCGCTTTTTCGAGTACACGTCAGCCGCTAATCCCCGCGTTCCCGCTATCCCAGTGGACGTGCTTCCAGCGTCCGAGCACCAAACCGGTCCCACCCGCGTAATTCCCTTCGATCTTTCCAGCCGCATTGGAACCGCTTTTCCAGCAACCTCGCCAAGCCTGATGGCCTCGTATCTCCGCATTCTCCCAGGCGAACAGCTGGAAACCCGTGCGACACCGACTTCCCAGATGTTTTACGTGATCCGAGGAAAGGGGCAAACGTCCGGTACCTCGGGCACCGTCGCGTGGTCTGCGGGCGATCTGTTCGTGCTTCCGATGGACGAAACGTTGATCCACCGCGCGGATGAGGACGCTGCGCTGTACTGGGTGCACGATGAACCGCTACTGCGTTACCTTGGGGTAAAACCATCAGAGCCGCGGTTTCGTCCAACCTTGTTCACGCGGGAACGGCTTCAGCAGGAACTCACCGATGTTCGCAACCAACCGGGAGCGGTGAACCGCAACCGCATGGGAATCCTGTTGGGCAACACGGCGACGCCGCAGACGCTGACGCTGACGCACGTCCTTTGGTCACTCCTCAACGTGCTCCCAGCAGGAGTGGTGCAGAAACCCCACCGGCACAACTCGGTGGCCATCGATCTTTGCGTGGACGCCAAACCCGGCACGTACACCCTCATTGGCGACAAGCTCGACGGGGACGGAAACATCGTGGACCCGATCAAGGCTGCTTGGGTACCTGGGACGGTGTTTGTAACGCCACCCGGCCTCTGGCATTCGCACCACAACGACACGGGACACGACGCCGTGGTTCTCCCCATTCAAGACGCCGGCCTGCACACGTACCTCCGCACACTAGACATTCAGTTCGTGCGGTAATCCGCCCAGAGACCAACGGTCGTCATGCGCACAAGGGGAAAGCCGGTGCGCCACCCAACTCACCCGCCCCAACCGCGCCCAACACGCACCTTCCAATCTCCGCGGTTCTCCACCACGTCGACCCGCACCGCCTCGCCACTCTGATCGTATTCCACCGTCACCGCACCACGCGTCCCATCCTCCACCCACACCGAAAACCGGCGCGTCACCAAATACCCCGGCACCACCAAACGCCCCCGCTTCGGTAACTCCAACCCTCCCTCCACCACGCGCGTCACTGACGGTAAAAAGACTGCGTCCGCTTTCGCCAAATCATCAATCCCCGACCGGTATCCGTGCCTCCAGCGCGCCGGATCACCAGGACGAGAAATGTGGGCCTCCACCCGACGTCCTCCCGCTAGGTGATGATTTCGAACGAACTCCTCCACCATTTTCGGAGGACAGTTCCGCTCCTCAACATCCCAAAACAGGTGCACGCGCCCCGCCACCACATTCCCAGCCGCCGCATTCGCATTGCGCGCCGCATACTGATCCGGAACCACTTCCGGAGAACCCCCGAGCGCGGCCTCCAATCTTCGCATCATGTCCGCTCGAGACCTCGACCGATGCCATTCCGCGTAATCACTAATCCCAAAAAACGACACACACGTGCTGAAAAAGTCGGGAAACCGTACCGCACAACTCATCGCGTTCCCGCCACCTCCGCTATACCCCAAAACCGATACGCGCGCCGAATCCGTCTCCTCCGGCCACCGCTCCAACGCCGCCCGCGCCGCATCGAGAATATCGTGCACATCCAAGCCGCCCGAATCCCACTTCCCCGCCGAATCGCCGCACCCACGCATGTCTGGTGCAATGACAAATAACTGCTTCGGAGCGAGTTGCTTCAAATCGGCCGTCACGTGCTTTCGCGTCCCAGTATAGCCGTGCATGACCAACAACACCGGCTTGCGCCCCGTTCCCGGCTGAAACGCAACATCCGCATGCAACGGCGACGTGCCATCAACACTGCTGCGATACGTCAACCGCTCAAACCGTGTCTGCTCTCCGCCCCCCTGCCCTCGCACCACACACAACGCCATCACCCAACCCGCCATCCCAACCAACCAACGAAGCATCTCAAGGCGCGCACGCATGGTTCCAAAAAGCCCCGCAACGCCTCAAAAGCAAGCCCTTCCCCCACATCCAAGCGGCCCAACCTGACTTGCTCAACCGGGACGCGTCTGGATTCCAAGGGCACACAATCTGCACCCCACCCCAACATCTCCACCCATGAACCTATCCCGTCGCTCGCTTCTTAAAACGTCCGCCGCCGCCTCCGTGGCCTCTCTTGTCTCGTCCTTCCCCGCCATCCGCGCGGCCGGCGCACCCAGCAAAAAAATCCGCTGCGCCGTCGTCGCGCTCGGTCGCGGTATGGCCCACGTCAACGCCATCCTTGCGTGTCCAAACACCGAAATCGCCTACGTAGCAGAAGTAGATTCTGGTCGGCTTGAAAATGGGCTGAAAGTCATCGCGTCCAAACAATCCGCCCCCTGCAAGGGCGTGAAAGATTTCCGCAGCTTCCTCGATGACAAATCCCTCGACGCCGTCTTCATCGCCACCCCCAACTTCTGGCACACGCCCGCCGCAGTGCTCGCCATGCAAGCCGGTAAACACGTGTTCGTCGAAAAGCCCGGCAGCCAAAACCCTTTCGAAGCAGAACTCATCGTCGCCTCTTCGCGAAAGCATCAACGCCTCGTGCAAATGGGAAACCAACGCCGCACGTGGATGAAAGAAGCCATCCAACACCTGCGCACCGAAAAACCCATCGGTGAGGTGTTTTTCGCCCGCTCCTTCTATTACGCCTCACGCAAAGCCATCGCCCAACAAGCCATCAAACCAGCAGGCGACCTCGACCTCGACCTTTGGCAAGGACCCGTCGCTAACGAACGCGACATCAAACCTTACGTGCATTACGACTGGCACTGGCTCTGGCACTGGGGCAACGGCGAACTCGGCAACAACGGCATTCACACCCTCGACGTGCTCCGCTGGGGCCTCGGCGTGGATTACCCCTCCCGCGTTTCCTACCACGGCTCGAGGTACCGATTCCAGGACACCCAAGAAAGCCCCGACACCGGCTCCGCTCTGTTCGACTTCGGCAAAGTCGGCATGGAATGGGTCCAAAGCAGCACCCACCCCAGAGCCGCAGAAAAGCCTGTGGGCGAATGCGTTTTCTACGGCGAAGGTGGCACCTTTGTGATCTCAGGCCCCGCTTGGACCGTCTACGATCCGAAAGGTGTCAAAGTCTCCGAAGGCAAGGGCCCCGGCGGCGGTGACCCCGCCCACTTCGGGAACTTCCTCGACGCCATCCGAGGCGAGGCCCAACTCAATAGCCCCATCGACGAAGGGCAAAAGAGCACCATGCTTTGTCACTTGGGCAACATCGCCTACCGCACGCGCTCCGTCCTCCAACCCGATCCCAAAACCGGCCGCATCACCGGCCATGCGGAAGCCGAGAAGCTCTGGAAGCGCGCCTATCGCACAGGCTGGGAACCCAAAGCATAAGGACGGCTTCGCGTGACCTCGAAACGTCTCAGCACCCTACTCTTGGCGGTCGTCGCACTCCTGCAACGACCGTGCACGCGGGCAGAAACGCCGTTGCGCCCGTTCCTCGAAACCCACTGCACCGAATGCCACGACGGCGAGGATAAGAAAGGTGGCCTAGACCTCGCGGCACTGCGTGACGTCAGCGCAGAACCTGCAACCGCCCCACGCTGGGTCAAAGTTTTCGATCGGCTCCTTTCCGGAGAAATGCCGCCCCCGAAAAAAAAGGCCGCTCCGAGTGCGGAATCCAAGACAGCCTTTCTCAATACCTTAAAGTCGCACCTCATCGCGGAGGAAACCCAGCGCTCCGCCGCAACCGAAGGCCGAACACGGATTCGTCGCCTCACCCGTGTCGAATACGAAAACACCATTCGCGACCTGTTCTCCATGCCAGGCCTCGCGCTCAAAGATGACCTGCCCGCCGACGGATCCGCTCACGGCTTCGACACGAACGCCGACGCCCTCGACCTCTCCCACGTCAATCTCGCGAAGTACCTCGAGGCCGCAGACAAAATCCTCGATCTCGCCGTTGCGACCCGTCCCGAACCTCCCACTCCTCAAAAGCGCCGCATCTCGCTCATGAACCGTGGCGGATTCGTCGCCCACGTCGTCATGAATGGCGACGGGGTTCTGCTGCGCGACGGGAAGCCCGACCCCGCCTTCCCTGCAGCCGGCACTTTCAACCATATCGATCAGGGGGCTCACGAAAGCATTGGCTCGTTCGACACCGGTTCGACAGTAGGCCTCTTCCGTCATGAAGACGAATCCCTCAGCCCGTACTTCATGGAGCACGTCACCATCTACCCAGGGATGTACCGTGTCAGAACCTCCCTCTGGGCCTTCCAATGGGACAAAGGTAAGGTGCTGCCCGCGCGGGACACCGAGGCGGCGCGCCTGTCGGTCGTCCAACTCACAGGCGACGGACGCGGCGGCGGCCACCCCAGCTACACCCTCGGCTATTTCGATGCGCCCTCGCTCAAACCCACCGAGCACGAACTCCTCACTTGGCTGAACCACAACGAGCTCATCGGGTTCAACACCGCCTCCCTTGCACCTGTCGCCAACTACAGCCGAAAAGGACGTGCCATGGAGTTCACCGGACCAGGCATCGCAGTCGACTGGCTCGACATCGAGGGTCCCCTTCACGACATTTGGCCGCCCCGCTCTCACCGAACCCTTTTTGGTGAGCTACCGCTCACCGAGTTCCCAAAACACGCCTCCGCCAAACTCCCTATCCGACGCAAAATCAGGCAACTCGGCGCCGGAATGAATCGGCCCGACTCCGAGCCTGGCGTTTGGACAGTGTCTTCCACGAATCCCGAAAAGGACGCAGAACACTTGCTCGCCTCCTTCCTCCCAAAAGCGTTCCGCCGCCCCGTTACCTCCGAGGAGGTCCATCGTTACGCAGAAAAAGTGCTGGCTCGATTGGGGGCAGGAGATTGCTTCGAAACCGCGATGCGTTGGGCCTACCGCGCGGCACTTTGTTCACCCGATTTCCTCTTCCACGTTGAACCAGAAAAAAGCCTCGGTGATCACGCAATCGCCAACCGGCTTGCCGCTTGGCTCTGGCGCTCCGCACCCGACGACAAGCTTCGCACGGCCGCTTCACAGGGCACCTTGCGTCAACCGCAAGCGCGCCGCGACCACGTCGAGCGCATGCTCGCCGATCCACGTTCGGACCGATTCATCGCCGACTTTTTGGGACAATGGCTCCGACTCAAGGAGATCGCGGCGACGGACCCCGACAAAAAGCTCTACCCAGAGTTCAGTAGCTACTTGCAAGACTCCATGGTGTTGGAGACGAAGGCCTATTTCCGCGAACTCATCGACAAAAATCTCACCCCCAGATATTTGATCACATCGGATTTTGCGATGCTGAACGGCAAACTCGCCGCGCTCTACGGAATCCCGGACGTGTCGGGTCCTCAAATCCGGCGCGTCACACTTCCTTCCAGTAGCGCGCGCGGCGGCTTCCTCACGCAAGCGTCGCTTCTCAAGATCACCGCCAACGGAACGACCACTTCCCCCGTGCCCCGCGGCAACTTTGTCTCAGACCGCCTCCTCGGAAAGCCGGTGGATCCCCCTCCCCCGAATGTGCCTGCCGTTGAACCTGATGTCTCTGGGACCAACACCATCCGCGAGTTACTCGATAAACATCGCTCCGATTCAAACTGTGCGGGATGCCATGCCAAGCTTGACCCACCGGGATTCGCACTTGAAGCGTTCGATGTCATCGGCGGTCAGCGCACGCGCTACCGGTCCATCGGGGAAGGCGACCCCGCGCCGCGAGGCAACATCGACCCGTTCATCCCCATCCGCTTCACGCTGGGCAAACCGGTGGATTCCAGCGGCCAGCTCACGGATGGCAGCTCGTTCACCAACGTAGAGGGACTCCGATCGCTCCTCGTTCACGATGAAGTTTCCCTCGCAAAAAACCTCGTGCGGCGCCTCCTCGTATTCGCGACCGGCAGACCCCTGGGGTTCGCCGACCGCGACCCGGTCGACCGCATCGTCGCCGAGGCCAACCGCACCGGCGGTGGGGTGAAATCCCTGCTCCACGCCGTCGTCGAAAGCGAACTCTTCATAACCCGATGAAGTCCCGATTGCTCCTGCTCCTCACGCTCTTCGTCGGCACTGGCGCACTCTCGCAACCAACAGAATACCGGTTCCGTGTTTCGTCCCTATTCCAACCGGATCGCGTCAACGATCTGCGCGTCTGCATCACGGAGCAACTGCCCAACGTCCTCGTGTCCAACGTTGATTTCGAAACCGCAACAGCAACGTTCACGCTCGAAACAGATTCCATCCCCCAGCTCAAAAAAGACCCGACCCCTGAGAAAGCACGAAGCCATCTCAGCCAACTTTTGCGCAGCGCCAGCAAAGGAGTGTTCGATGTGTTGCCCTTGTCCGATATACCGCCCGCTGAGTTAGTAACGGCGACCATCCCGGTGGTGGGCCTCGATTGCAAAGGCTGTTCCTACGGCGCTTACCGAGTCGTTGCCCGGGTGGACGGTGTCGATTCGGCAACCGCGAGCTTTTCGGACGGAACGATTCGGGTCCGGTTTGATCGACGTAAAACGTCGCTGGAAACCCTCGAAGCAGCACTCGGACAGGCGCGCATCATGACGCATCACCGCATTACCGACCCTCGAGCGGTGCCTCCTTCGGAGATGCGAATCGTTCGTTGCTCGAGCGAAGAGACCAGTCGCGACGAAGTCTATGCGCACTCGACAGGCCACGCCGTGAACGTGATCGATGGAGACCCTCTCACAAAGTGGTCCTCCAAGTACTCGGGCACCGAGCGGGCCGAACCCCCACACGAACTCGTCATTGATTTAGGCCGCCGACGGAAAGTGGCCGGGTTTACGTACCTGCCTCGACAGATTGGCTATGTCGGGCATTTCGCGCGCACCGAGTTTCGAGTGAGCGACGCTTCAGATGCGTTCGGTGAACCAGTTGCCGCTGAAACGACATTCACCGCAGCGAAATCTCCCCAGTCGGTGTTGTGCAAAACTCCCGTTGAAGGTCGCTACGTTCTGGTGCGCATTCTGTCCGAACTGAATGGAAAGCCCATTGCGGCTGCCGCTGAAATCGCTGTGCTCCAAGCTGACTAATCCGTAACCCGCCATGAACCGTTCACCCTATCTCCCCGCTCCTCAGCTGCATCGCCGCACCTTCCTGCGAGCGGTCGGAACCGGCCTCGCCCTGCCGTTACTCGACGCCATGTCGCCAAAGGGACGCGCAGCGCAGACCCAAAGTGCGCCCCCGCGCCGGATGATTGGCATCCAGACGAATCAAGGCATTCTACCGCAATACTTTTTCCCAACCGAAGGCGGTCGAGCATACACCCTTACCCCTTATCTGGAACGGCTCGGGGCGCACCGAAACCAGTTCACCGTGTTCTCCGGCGTGAGCCTCCCCGGCGTGGATGGCGGGCACGCAGCGGATAAATGCTTTCTCACAGGCACACCGCATCCTGCGCAGGGCGGTTTCCGCAACGGAATCTCCCTCGACCAGTTCGCCGCAGAATCCTTGGGAAATGCCACGCGGTTCTCCTCGCTGGTGCTCGCCATGACCGGAGAATCTCGAACGCTCAGCTACACCCGCAGCGGCGCTGCCATCCCCGCCGATCAAAGTCCGCGCAAGGTTTTCGAAAAACTCTTTCTCCAAGGGAAGCCCAGCGAAGTGGAGGAACGGCTCGAATCCCTCAGGCAAGGTCGCAGCACGCTCGATTTCGTCGGTGACGAATCCAAGCGGCTTCAGGCGAAACTCGGGAAAGCCGACCAACAGCGTGTGGACGAGTACTTCACGAGCGTTCGCGAACTCGAGCGACGCCTCCACGCAGCGCAGGAGTGGGAGACCCGTCCAAAACCGAAGGTAGACGCTCAACCGCCCGTCGATATCACCGACAGCATGGCGTTCGCGGCTCGCACAAAGCAAATGTTTGATGTGATGAAGCTTGCGCTGGAAACAGATTCAACACGCTTCATGTCTCTGTTTGTGGACACGACCCAGATTCACAACCTCACACATCACGGCAATCGGCCGGAGGCACTGGCAGAACTGCGCGGACACGAGACATCCCAGTTCGATGCATTGAACCATTTTCTCAGCGGCCTGAGTGCTTCGTCCGAAAACGGCGTCTCGCTCCTGGACCGCACGATGGTGCTGTACGGCACGTGCATGGGCAGTGCGAACTCTCACTCCAACGTTAACCTCCCCGTGTTGTTGGCCGGCGGCGGCTTCCAGCACGGACAGCACCTCGTGTTCGATACCAAGAGCAACTACCCGCTCACCAACCTGTACGTCTCAATGCTTCGCCAGCTCGGGATGCCCGCAGACTCGTTTGCGACGTCCACAGGCCCGCTGAAAGGTCTGAACGCGTAACCCGAAGGTCACGCGAGGATCGCTTTCAACACGCCCGTGCTGTCGCCGTGACGCTCCACCGGTGCCCCGACGCCGTGCAAGAGCGCCAACCACGCGTTACACAGCGGCGTCCCCTTCGGCACAACAATGCTCTCGCCCAACTTCACCCCAGCACCTCGGCCCGTCAAAAGCGTCGGACAGTTATCCAAGTTGTGCTCCGTCCGAATGTTGCTGCCGTACGCCACCGCCACGTGATCAAACAACGTCGTCCCGTCCGCCTCCTTCGTCGATTTCAGCTTGTCGATGAACCCCGCCAACAACTCGCTCTGCGTCAAATCACGCTTCTGCGATGCCTCCAACTTCTCACCCATCGTCGAGTGGTAATGACTCATGTCGTGCGGTGCCACCTTAATCCCAATACTCGTCATCAACGTGCTCACCGGCTGACGGTACGTCATCACCCGCGTGCTATCCGTCCGCATCGCCGCAATCATGATGTCGTACATCACCTTAATCTCCTCTTTCCCCGCCAAACCCTCCTGCGGTGCCGGAATCGGAGCGTCCGGGCGCGGCACGCCAATCCACTGTTCGTCTTTCGAAAGCCGCGTCTCAATATCGCGGATGGACTGAAAATATTCCTCGAGTTTCGCGTGATCTTCTTTGCCCAACCCGCGCTGCAACGCCTTCGCATTTTCTCGAACGGTATCCAGAACGCTGCGCCGTTGCGCCAGCATCGCCTTCTGCCGCTCAATCGGAGTGGTATCCTTTGAAAACAATCGGTGATACGCGCCGAAAGGTCCCTTCTCACCGCCAATCGGCTTTCCGCTGACATCCCACGCCATCGAAAGTCCCGGCCCGTGTCCGGAAGCTTCCGCGCTCTCCGCACCGTTCAACTGCAACGAAGCAAACCGCGTCTCCAAACCCAACTTCGCCGCCGCAACCTGATCCGCCGAGATGCTGTTGTGAAAGTTCTGTCCCGGCTCCGCGAACCGGTTTGCGCCGGTCAACCACATCGTGCTGCCCCAATGCCCTTCGTTCGAATACTTGTTCCAAAGTCCCTGTACGACAGAGAAATCGGCTTTATGCCGAGCGAGGGGCGCGAGGCCGTCCGGTAGCGTGTAATCCTTGCCCGGATGATTGATGTCAGGAAACCAGCTCTCCGTGGTGATACCCCAGCCAAACCCAAGGAACACCAACCGCTTCGGCGGAGCCACCTGAGCCGCGCGCACAAACTTCCGGAATCCCAGCGATTCCAGAAACGGCAACGCAATCAAGGCGGTCGATGACTGAAGAAAATGACGTCTGCTTCTGAGCGTTTTCATAAAGTTTATTTGGACCGAAAGGCTTCACTTTTTACCAACGTGCGAACGAACTCCCGAATCGCGAGGTCTTTCCGCTCGCCCTCTGTCACCATGGTGGTCACCAACGGCTCATCGCGAAATCCAGCTGTCCGCCCCAACGCGTATTCCAGTAGGGCAACACTGAACCCCCGCGCAAACTGAGTCCGCCGCTCGTAAATCAAATCGCGCATCTCATTGAAATCTCTGAACGTTGGACCCTTGTGAAATGCGGCGCCGGTTTCAATGGTCCACTGCTTCGCCTTGCCTGGCTCCACCTTCCCGTTCGCATCCTTCGCCTGATACCCGTCCTCCGTGCGCCACAAACCCACCGCATCGAAGTTCTCCATACCCAACCCAATCGGATCGATTTTGCGGTGGCAGTTCGCACACTGCGGGTCCTCCTGATGCGCACGCAACCGTTCTCGCGTGTCCAGCACCTGTCCAGCAAGACGCGTCAGCGCTGGTACATTGGCAGGAGCCGGCGGCGGCGGCTCACTGAGAATTTTGCGCAAAACCCACGCTCCGCGCTCCACCGGACTCGTCCGCTCCCCGTTACCGCCCATGAACAAAATGGCGGACATTCCCATCAAGCCGCCTCGAGGGGAGCCCGTCGGTAACATGACCTTTTCAAAACCGGCGCCCTCCGGATGCGGCAACCCGTAAAACTCAGCCAGCACTGAGTTAATCATCACGTGGTCCGTCTTCAGAAGCTGCGCAAGGCTCCCATTGCCTCGCAAGAGTTGAAGGGCTGTTTCGTACACCTCCTCCTTGGCGGCAACCTTGGTTGCCGTGTCAAAACGCGGATACATGGCACGGTTCACTTCGAAGAAGTCGAGACGGTCGAGATTCAGCCACTGATGGAAAAACGGTTTGATAAAACCCTCTGAGCGCGAATCTTCGAGCATTCGCTCTGTCTGCGCCAACAACACGTCCTGTTTCGAGAGCAATCCTTCCGCTGCAACGCGACGCAACTCGGCATCCGGCGGCGCCCCCCACAAAAAGAACGCGAGCCGTGTCGCCAACTCCTCGCCCGAAAGCGTTCGCGCTACGGAACCCGCATTCGGCTCCGCAAGATAGAGGAACATCGGCGACGACAAAACCGTGGCTAACGCTTCCTTCAACGCCGCCCCGTGTTTGTCTCCGAGCTCGCGGCGCGCGTCATAAATCTTCACGAGCGAATCCACGTAACCCGACGGTGCGGATCGACCACGGAACGCCTCCATCGCAAACCGCTCCAACGCTCCGCGAACCGCCTCCTTCGTTGGTTCAGGCGACTTGTCGTCCACCGAAATCTGCAACGCTTTGATGCCGGGCGCATTGGCATTTCCCTTGGTTGAGACTCGCTCAATTTCGAGCCAGTCAACCCACAGGTATAACTCAGGACCAATCCCGTTCCGTTTCACCGCCTCCGCACGCTTGCGTCCTCCTTCCTCATTGGTGTCCCAACTCCCTTTTTCGCGGAGGTAAATGCTCCGGTTGCCACGCTCCACGTTCCCGCGGGTGAGGGTCAGCGGAAACTCGACCGTTTGAGGCTCTTCCAGCGTTCCCGTGATGCGCCGTGTGCCAAGCACTTTTCCGGTGCGCGCGTGAATCCCGAAGTCCAGAAACCGGCGGTCCGAGGGTGCATCCGGCTTGGTCCCCGCACGCACGCGAACGGTGTACTCACCCACCGGCCAGTCGAACGGAACCAGCACCTCGATGTAGTTCACGTTGAGTTCAGCTGGATGGCGCGTTTGGATTCCGAGGTAAGCGCCTTGATCGATGTTCGGCTGTTGCAAGTAGTACTCGTGGTATTTGAGCCAGCCAGCCCCGAGCGAATCGTTGGCGAGATCCGCATCATTCTCCCCGCGCTTGTCGAAGCCGAACTCTCGGGGGTTGGGTGCACCGGGAATCTTTTCCCAGAGTCGGCGTAGCAGGGACTCGTTCTTCACCGTTTTTCGCAACGCAGCCACCGTCTCCGCATTCGCTGGATCGTCCAATGCCTTCTGCACGGCAGCCACCCACTGCTTGGCGCGTTCACGCGCATCAATCTGGTGCTCAACAAACTTTCGCACGACCGGGGTCGTCTTTTCTGCCTCATAGCGCAGCGATTTTTGGACACCCTCAGCCGCCATCCACTCAAACGCTTCGGTCAACGCCTCGCGCCCCAGCGACTGATACTGCTCAAACTGATTGGCCGACATGAACAATCCAGTCGCCGCAGTGTCGAACGAACCAGTCCCCGTATCCGACGGCAGCTCAGACACATTGACGTCCACGCCGAGCAGTTCTCGTAGCGAGTTGCGGTATTCGCGCCGGTTCAAACGGCGCATCAACATGCGCCCATTCCGGTCACTCAAGCTTCGGCGCGCGGCGACCATCGTGTTCGAAAGATCGTCGAGCAGTTCGGTCTTCACTTCCGGCGGAAGCTGTTTCTTGTCTTCGGGCGGCATCTCACCGGCGTTCAGTTGGTTGAGAATCTTCTGCCAACGTTCCGCTGTTTCCAGCGAGGACAACGAAAAGGAAAGATCATCAAGGCGGAAATGTCCCTTCTGCGTCTCCGCATCGTGACACTTCTCGCAGTGTTCCTTCAATGCCGCCGCATGTTTCGCAGGAATCGTCGGGACAGGAGGTTTCTCCTCAGCCCAGAGCGGTGCAGCCAAGAGCCCGAGCACCAGAAAACCCGAATAAAGACGTGTCATAGCAGACCAACGCTTTAAGCAACGACCGTGCGCAAAGGCGGCGGAAGTGTTGCTCGGTTTCGCTGCTCTCTGTTGCAAGTCCCCCGAGATTTCGAAATGCAACGGGTGCTCCCTCCCAACCCCGCACACGACGTTCATCGGAGGGGATACCGTGTCCGAACAAAAGGCGCGGCACTCGTTTTTGGAATCCCATCTGCGTTTTGCAGTTCTCGCTCTGTGTAACCCTGTGCCTCTACCATTCCCACTCCATGTCGTTCGAACTGCTTTCAGAGATGCAACCGCAAGGCGATCAGGCCCAAGCCATCGCCAAACTCACGCGCTCTCTCCAAGCAGGTAACCGGCACCAAACCCTCCTCGGGGTGACCGGATCCGGCAAAACATTCACCGCCGCCAACGTCATCCGAAACCTCGGCCGCCCCACCCTCATCATCTCCCACAACAAAACCCTCGCCGCCCAACTCTACTCCGAGTTCAAACAGTTCTTCCCCAATAACGCCGTCGAATACTTCGTCTCCTACTTCGATTTTTACCAACCCGAAGCCTACATCCCACGAACCGATACCTTCATCGAAAAGGACTCCTCCGTGAACGAGGAAATCGAGCGTCTCCGCCTCGCCACCACGTCCTCTCTCCTCACCCGAAAAGACGTCATCGTCATCGCATCCGTGTCCTGTATTTACGGCATGGTTTCTCCGGAAGATTTCCTCGAAATGCTTCTCACGGTGAAGGTTGGCATGATGATCACCCGCGAACACCTGCTCATGCGGCTCGTGGACATGCTGTATGAACGCAACGATATCGAGTTTGCTCGAGGCCGATTTCGCGTGCGTGGAGACGTTATTGAAGTGCAACCCGGGAGCGAAGAAGACTTTGCCATCCGCATCGAAATGTTCGGGGACGAAATCGAACGCATCAGTCGCTTCCACCCCCTCACCGGACAAATCCTCGGACGCGATTTGGTCATCTCGATTTTCCCCGCGAAACAGTTCGTCACCCCCCTCGACAAAATGCGGGTCGCCATGACCCACATCCGTGCCGAGTTGGAAGAGAGGGTCAAAACCTTTGAAACACAGGGCAAACTATTGGAGGCGCAGCGGATCCGCATGCGCACCGAGTACGATTTGGACAGCATGCAGGAGATGGGGTTCTGCAGCGGGATTGAAAACTATTCGCGCCACTTGAGCGGACGACCGCCGGGTAGTCGTCCGTACACGCTGCTGGATTTCTTTCCGCGCGATTTCCTGCTCGTGGTGGACGAGAGCCATGTGACCGTGCCGCAGATCGGGGCCATGTACGAAGGTGATCGCGTACGAAAAACGACGCTCGTGGAGCACGGATTCCGCCTTCCCAGTGCGCTCGATAACCGACCGCTCAACTTTTCAGAGTTTATGGAAATGTGCGGTCAGGTGCTCTACATCACCGCCACGCCAGCGGATTTCGAAATCCGCAACAGCGTGGTCGGGAACAGCACCTATGTACCTAACCCACCAAAGAATGCGAAAGACCCCGGAGAGCGTCCGCAACCGCGCGTCTCACGTGCGGACGATCCACCAGACGCCTTCGATGTGACCACCGAAGGCGCGCCCCTCATCGCCGAGCAAATCATCCGGCCAACCGGCCTTCTGGATCCCGTGGTGACGGTTCGCCCGCTCACCGCCCAGATCGATGAAACAATCGCGCTCTGTCGGACGCGCGTGGAGCGTTCAGAACGTGTCTTGGTCACCACGCTGACCAAGCGGACTGCCGAGGAACTCACGGAGTATTTGAAGGACGTAGGGTTGAAGGTTCGTTACCTGCACAGCGACATCGATGCAATCGAGCGAGTCGAGATTCTGCGAGCCCTACGGGCGGCGGAGTTCGACATCCTGGTCGGGATCAATTTGTTACGCGAAGGGTTGGACTTACCTGAAGTCTCATTGGTTTGCATTCTGGATGCGGATAAGGAGGGATACCTGCGCTCGCAAACTTCTCTGGTTCAGACGGCTGGGCGCGCGGCGCGTCACGTGAATGGTGAAGTGTTTTTGTTTGCAGACACGATGACGCAAAGCATTCGCGGGTTTCTGGCGGTAACAGCTTACCGTCGTGACCGGCAAATGGCTTACAACAAGCGTCATGGGATTGTTCCGACTGGTGTGAAGCGGGCGATTCAGGAAAGTCTGCACACCATTCAGAGCGGCGCGGAAGGGCCTGTTGGCAATGGATTGGAAGATGGATCCGTATCGTTGGTTGAGATGATTCGTCAGTTGGAAACCGAGATGGCGGAGGCGGCTGCGGGGCTTGAGTTTGAGCGAGCTGCCATCCTTCGGGATCAAATCAACGAGTTGCGCGCTGCGTCAGGTGCGGGTTCCAAGGTAACGCCGGCAAGCGCGGCCCCAACGAAGGCGGGGGGGCGGCGCACGGTAACGCGGGGTGCACGCCAGAAGCGCTGAGACGCTGGCATCTGAAACGGGAAGCGGGACCCGGCTTGCGCCCCGTGGCGGCTGCGACAACATCGAGCCCATGAGTGAGGCGTATTCAGACCCATTCCGAGACGCGAGAGAGACAGCAGGCGTGATGAAGTGCCCCTTCCACGGCGAAGAAATCACCATGCTCCTGCGTCATGAAGACGTCAGGAAAGCGGCCAAGGATTGGGAAACGTTCAGCTCGGACGCGCCGTTCCGTGTGCCGATTCCCTCGGAGGAAGCGGTGCGGACCATGCGCCAGCTTCCGATTGAAACCAATCCTCCCGCGCATACGGAGTATCGCGAAATCGTTGAACCGTTTTTTCAGCGCGCGAAGGAGCCAACGGTGATGGCGAACGTAGAAGCACTCATTTCGCGGATGCTCGAGGACGCGCTTCTCAAAGAGCGGGTAGAGGTTGTGCACGAGTTCGCTCTCCCGATTCAGTCGAAGGCATTGACCCATCTTCTGAACGTGCCTGAACGCGAGGCGGACATTTGGATTGGTTGGGGCATTCACGTTTTTCGTGTGAAAGAGGGACTCAAGAAAGGGGACGCGCTTGAGGAATACCTGCAACAGCGCTTCGATGAAGCGGAGACAAACTGCGGGGACGATTTCTTTAGTGCGCTCGCACACGGAACTTACCAAGGACGCCGCCTTTCGCGGGAGGAAGCCATGGGCTTCGCAAACCTCGCCTTTGCGGGCGGACGCGACACCATCATCCACACCATTTCCTGCGCGATTGGACATCTCGCGGAACATCCCGAGGCACTTGCATTTTTAAAAGAGGATCCGAAGCGCATCACCCTCGCGAGCGAGGAGTTTTTTCGTGTGTTCATGCCACTGACACAGATTGGGCGGGTTTGTCCCGAGGAGGTGACGGTTCATGGCGTGACCGTTCCCGCTGGCTCGCGCGTGGGACTTTGCTGGTCGTCGGCCAATTTTGACGACTCGGCGTTTCCCGAGGCGTACTCCGTGAAGCTCGACCGCAAGCCCAACCCGCACCTTTCCTTTGGTTTCGGCACCCACCTCTGTTTGGGCGCGCCGCATGCGCGGCTGATCCTGCGGACTCTGCTGCGCCTGCTCTGCGAGAAGGTGTCCGGCATCACCCTACTGGAGAAATCGTTGCGCGCGGAACACGAAGCATGTTTCACCCGCACCCTCGGCTACGACGCTTTGTCAGTGCGCTTTGAACCTCTTGCATGAGTGGAGTCGCTCTCCCCATGCGTAAGGCAAGCTCGGAGCTTTCCGGCGATGGCACAAAAGGTGCCCGCGTTTTGAGTATGTTCCGTCTCATTGGAGGTGCCCGCGCGCTATGGATTCTCGTTCTGTTCTGTTGTTTCGGTCGGGACGCGGACGCAAACAGTTTACGGGTGAGCGATTCCCGAACACAGGTGACGATTAGCGCGCCTCAGACAATCACGGAGGCGTGGCTCTACGCGACAGATACGAGTTTGCTGGGCGCTGGTGCAGGCACTCCTCCGTCAGTGGAGATTCCACTGTCCAAGGGTTCATCGGGCGTTCTTGGTGGGCTGACACCTTTGGCATCGGTTTCATGGAGCGGGTCCACCATCACGATTCGGAAAGCTCTCGTGCCGATGACCGGTCAATACGTGCTACCCATTCGAGGCGAGATTGGGGATTTGGTGGGTATCTCTGAAACAGCCTCCCAGTTTGTGTTTGGATGCAAAGTGAAAGCAGGGGGCGTAACCATGACCTGCACGCTGTTGAGTTATGTTGCC
>JBEEPE010000144.1:0-3237 GCA_041191265.1 Verrucomicrobiota bacterium
ATATCCGACATCCTTTGCCCCACCCCAGATTCCGGGAACAATTGGGGGCGGTGTGGGTGGAGGTGGAGGCGGTGCAGGCGTGGCAAACCAGGCGGCCCAAGGCGCGTTGAGCGCCCCTGTCACACCCGCCAACCCAGAAAACTTCGAGACGCGAAACACCGGCGTTATTCTCGAAGTCATCCAGCCTCAAATCCAAGCCGACAACTTCACTGTCGATATGGAACTCAAACCGAAAGTCACCGAGTTCGAGGGCTTCATCAACTACGGCAGTCCCATCAAAGCCATTGCTACGAGAACAATCAATATTGGTGCGGGCGGGGCAGATCCAGTAGCCGTCACGCTCACCGACAACATCATGAATCAACCAATCTTCTCAGTGAGAGAGGTCGAGACATCCGTTTCAATCATGGACGGACACACCGTCGCTCTCGGTGGACTGATTCGTGAAGATATCCAAAAGGTTGATGACGGAACGCCCATCCTCAAAAACATCCCGATTGTCGGGCGGCTCTTCCAATCCAAAATTGAACAACACATTAAGAAAAACCTAGTGATTTTTGTCACCATGCGGCTCATTGACGCGGCGGGACAGCCAGTCAACCCAATGGAAGGACTCGAAGACAAATCTTCTTACAGTTCCCCAGTTCCAAACCTCGCACAACCTAAGTTGCCCGCGGGCGACGGTAACTGACGGTAGCCTCGAGACAGTGCCTGTTCATGCCCGCGATTGCGATCACTGGCGGCGTATCCTGCGGGAAGTCGACCGTTGCGTCGCAGTTAGTTTCGATGCTCCTCGCGAGACACGCGTTGTTTTCTCATTTTAGTGCGGATGCTTGTGCGCATCAGCTTTTGCGAGAGAACGTCGCGATTCGTGAGGCGGTACTCTGTTCCTTCGGTTCATCGGTCTGCGACTCCGATGGCGACATCTCGCGAGCAAAAATTCGCGAAGCAATTACTGATTTTCCTGAAAAACGAGTTCAACTCGAAGAAATCCTGCACCCCGCGATTCGAGAGGCATGGCAAAGCAACGCTCGGGCGGCTCGAAAGTTGGACCAGTTCTTTGTCGCTGAAATTCCGCTGCTCTTCGAAACCAAAGCCCACTCTCACTTTGATGTGATCATCACTGCGGCATGTTCGCCCCGTTCCCAACACGCCCGTCTTCTCCAGCGAAACTGGACTACCCAGCAAATCCGAGAAATCTTGATTGCACAGGCTAGTCCCGAGAGTAAGGTCATCTCCGCGCACTTTGTGATTTGGACGGATGTCCCAATCCACATCGTCGGCAGACAAACCGCGCTGCTCGCCGATTCGCTCTTGCATACTTTCGCAAAGCGGTCGGATTTCGATCAGCCAAGCCGGTAGTTTCCTGAGGAAAACCCAGCCTCCTATTCATTGGACGCTGGAACCGAGGACGAACACCACCCTGCCACCGCACCAACACCACAGCCCAGATGACCGAACAAAACGAACTGCCCACGGAATCGCAAACCGAATCTCTTCCCGGCGCTACCGATTCCGCATTGCACTCGATTGATCCTGAACCCTCAGTCAGCAATCTCTCGAGCGGGGGTGTCGAAGCTCCGCCAACTCTCAATATCCCCGCGACGCTGGACATCGATCAACTCAACGACACTCCGCTTGTTGAGTTACTTGAGCTAGCGGAAGCCCTTCGGCTTCGATTCAACCCAGATCGATCAAGGCATCATCTTGTCGTGGACATCGCGACCGCTTATGCGAACGCAGGCGCAACTCTCTTGGCTGAGGCGATTACCGACGTGAGTTCCCAAGGGAGCGTCTTCCTACGCTGGCAACGCTACAACTTTCGACCAATTCCTCAGGACATCCAGGTGCCCATGCACATTGACCGCACTTTCCGTTTCAAACCGGGGCTCAAGGTCAAGGCCCGCCTTCGCGCCCCCCGCGACCGTGAACGTTTTCTCTCGGTGGATGAAGTCCTCTCTGTCGAAGGAATTCCAGCATCCGATTGGCGCGAACCAGCCGATTTTGACCGCCTCACTGCCACCCATCCAAATCAACGCGTCATCTTAGAAAACCCGAACTCTCGCTCCATCAGCCCAAGAGCCATCGACCTCGTTGCCCCTCTCGGCAAAGGTCAGCGCGCGCTCATTGTGGCTCCACCGCGCGCTGGAAAGACGGTGCTCCTCAAAGATATCGCGCAATCGATTGTTAAAAATCACCCAGAAGCAGCTCTCATTATCCTGCTCGTCGACGAACGCCCAGAAGAAGTCACCGACTTCCGGCGAACCGTTAACGCGGAGATTTATAGCTCAACCTTCGACGAAAACGCGCAGCGCCACACTCAAGTGGCCGAAATGGTGCTCGACCGCGCGAAACGCCTCGTCGAGCTTAACAAGACCGTCATCATCCTTTTGGATTCAATCACGCGCCTGTCAAGAGGTTACAATAATCTTCAACCTGGAAAAGGACGTATCATGTCCGGGGGACTCGATACTAAGGCACTCATCAAACCCAAAAAGTTTTTCGGGGCGGCACGTAATACCTCCGAAGGTGGTAGTCTAACCATCGTGGCAACGGCTCTGGTGGAAACACAGAACCGCATGGACGATATCATTTTCGAAGAGTTCAAGGGTACCGGAAACATGGAGCTACGACTCGATCGCTCCTTGGCTGAAAAGCGTGTTTTTCCCGCCATCAACATCCCTCAATCCGGCACCCGGCGTGACGAACTCCTCTATCACCCCGCTGAGTTCGAAAAGGTAAACCTCGTCCGAAGAAAACTTGCCACCCTTCCTCCGATTGAATCGATGGAATATCTCTCCGGCATTCTTAAAGCCACGACGTCTAACGCCGAGTTGCTGCTCACTATCCGGCTATGAGTAGCCTACCGCCCCACGGCGCGCCCGGCGTCCCAAGTCTCTTCCGACGATTCTTAGCTTGGATTGGGTTTCCGAATTCCGCCACGTCGGAGAATCCAAACAACGACGCAAAACATCAGAAAGTCCCGTCAAACGAATCTCGTAGCGGCGGCCGTAGGCATCCTCGAACCTCTAGGAACCCAAAGCCCAAATCCGCAGCACCAACAACCGCCAAAAGCCGTCCTCAACGCACGACTCCCTCAGTTTCGAACACCCCGGCAGTTCACGCGGAAATGATCACTGAACAACCTGCCCTTCTCGCCCTCTGCGACCACCTCGCTCGCCACCCCAGAATCGCACTCGATACCGAAGCCGATTCGCTACACTGCTACTTTGAGAA
>JBEEPE010000145.1:0-2668 GCA_041191265.1 Verrucomicrobiota bacterium
ACGGAAGCAATCAAATCGTCGAAATCTGGCGTTTCACCGAAAAACATCGGGCCGAGCATCGCTTGATGATCCGCTTTCCAATCGCTGAGGTGATTTCTAGGAGGCACTAGACGAAATGTGCCTGGTCTGTGTGTTGAATAATCCACCCATGAGAGCCTGAAGAAAATCTCCCGATGTTCCGCAACTCGTTTGAAAAGCTCAGGCTGCGCCAACGCCTTAACACCAATTCCCGCCCTGAGCAGGCACCAGAGATCATAGTAATGCCGGGCTTATCCGGTGGACGAAATGTCTCCTCGTGAAGGAGGCAAGCCTTCTCCCAAAATGTTCGCTCCACGGCAATGACCCGCACTGAGCAAGTGGAATCCGGGTCCAGAGCGGGGAACTGCTCGATCACGTAAGGCTGAATGGATCGCGTTTCGTTTGGCCAGTCATCGGAACGAGCCCCCAGTTCGATCTTCACCACCGGACGAACATATCCTGATGCGCCGGGTGTAAACACCGACGGATAATGGAAAAGCAAACACTGGCCGTCGGGCATATCAGGATCCACTTCCAGCCTCCAACCCTCAAACCCAAGCGCGCGCTCGATACGCGCCGCAAGCGCTGGTTGGAGTGTACCCTGCACCCACGCTTGGCAGGCCTGCATCAGTGACTCCAATCGCGCTTTGCGTTGTTTGTTACTCGCGGCCTTATCTGGTGCGGCGTCGCCACCGAAGCCCAGCGTCTCTTTGTCGACAACCAGATCGATGTCTTCCGAAAAACGCTCAATCAGTTTCCACGCTTTGGAGAGCGAGGTGCCGCCCTTGAATGTGAGGTGTTCCCCAACTCCGGGGAGCAAGAAAAGCTCTCGCAACGTCCAGCAAACCCAAAAGTCTTTTTCCACGCTAACAGCCTGAAGCCCTATGGCTTCGTCGACCTGCCGGAAGGCATTCAGACGGCGAACTGCTGAAATTTGAAGGAACGTATTCACGAGTTAAGAAATCGGCTCTGTAAGCGGGCGGAGAAGATCAGCAATCCAAGCGGGAGCATGACGTAAATCTTTCCGGATAGCGGTGCGCTCTGAGTCTTCGATGTATCGCTTGAGTGCAGCGATTACCTGATCGTTCACCTGATTCTGGCCGAGGTAGCGGAGAGCTTGAATGAGGGTTCCGCTTTTTCGGCCTGCGGTTGCCATGTTTCGGGGAGTCGTGTGCTGAAGATGGATTTCGCGTTTTCCCAATTTCACCTTTCGAGCAGGACCATCTGTAAGAAACACAATGCGTGAAGGCACTTGCTCGGAAAGTCCGAGGATGTTTGCCGCGTAAGCGCCAGAGGGCTGGAGACGAATCGCGTCCCGAGTCACAAGTGCACGGGCGATAGCATCGGCCGACGGTGCAATGATGCCGAGTTGTGAATCTTGGATGGGGTAATCGTAAAGCCCCCGGGAAAGGCGGCGAATGGTACCCTCAAACACGAGCCGACGAAGCGCGGAATCAATCGCTGCACTGCCTCCGATGCCTTGAAAATGCTTCGGTGTAAACACCCACCCCCTACCGGATCCATAAATCCGCTTGCGAATCTTGGAATCAATGGATTGAGCGTCAGTTTTCACAACAGTTGTGACGGGAAAAGTAGGTATTTTTTCCGTCAAAGCAAGGGATGCTTGAGTCTACTATTCGACATTTGAAGCAACCGAGTTTCTTCGGGCGGCCGCAAGAGATTTCACAAGGTGCGCCTCACGGAACGCACTGCCTCGCTTTAAGGTAAAACGCCGAGGGTCGCCCCAGAGGTGGCACGGGGAAACGGAGTCAGTGGGATCGTAAGGAAAAGGAGGATGCTCTGGGCGGGAATCCCCAGACAGATACAAGAAAAACAGGAGACGAATCCACAGTGTAGAGTTCGAGGCACGAATAGCCTTGGAGGCGGTCAAGGGCCCTCAAGACGGTGCAGCAGATTGCTGCGAAAAACGAGGTGCACCCCACGCAGGTGACCCAATGGAAGAGCCAGATGCTCGGAGGGGTTTTTGAGGGTCTGAGCGGGGCTGGTATGTGCTTCCGTTGGGGCGCCAGAGGGCGGGCTTGGTGGCACTTCTTGGGATGAATCTGGGGGCGATTTTGGGGAGGTTGCGGGGGCGGTCTCGTTCTAAGGTGGGTTGGGTTCGACGGGTCTCACGATTTGGGCGATGGTTTCGTCCGTCGACGCGTGTCGATGATTTCTCTGATTGTGTTTATGAAATATTCCTCCCTCCTTCACTCTGTGGCTGTTTCGTCGGTTTTGCTGGGTTCTGCGTTCGCGGCGGACCCGATTTTCAAACAGGATTTTCAATCGTTGGAGTTGGGGCCTGCGCCGAAGGAGTTTTTGCCGCTGGCAGGCTCGTTCGCAGTGGTGGCGGATGGGGTGAACAAGGTGTTGGAGTTGCCGGGAGAACCGTTGGACACGTTTGGTGCGTTGTTTGGTCCGTCACATGCCGAGGATTCGACGGTTTCGGCGCGTTTTTTTGGGACGAAGAAGGGGCGGAAGTTTCCGACGTTTGCGCTGAGTTTGCGTGGGGCGGGCGGGTACAGGTTACAGGTGAGTCCGGGCAAGGGGCAGTTGGAGGTGTATAAAGGGGACGAGCCGGTGAGCGGGGTGGCGTATGCGTGGCAGACGGAGAAGTGGACGTGGTTGCGTCTGTCGGTGGTGAAAGCGG